>JAUIKL010000001.1 GCA_030430625.1 Gemmatimonadota bacterium | reverse complement strand
TCGGAAGGTCCGGGTAGACGTAGTTCTTCCGCGCCCAGACACTGCGCGGGTGTACGGTGCAGTCGAGCGCGAGCGCAGTCCGCATGGCAAGTCGGACGGCGTCGGGGTTGAGGGTCGGGAGCGCACCCGGAAGACCGAGACACACCGGGCAGACGTGCTGGTTCGGCGCGGCCCCGAACTCGACCCGATCCCCGCAGAAGAGTTTGGTCCCGGTGCGAAGCTGGACGTGCACCTCCACCCCGATCACGGCTTCCCAACTCATGCGTCGCCGACCTCCTGCTCGATCCGGGAGGCCACGGAGACCATCCGCGCCTCCTGCCACCACGGGGCGATCAGCTGGGCACCGATGGGCAGCCCGTCGACCCGACCGGCGGGAACCGACATGGCCGGTAGTCCTGCGAGGCTGGCGGGCACGGTGAAGACATCCTCCAGATACATGGAGAGGGGATCCTCGACCTTCTCCCCGAGGCGAAAGGCGGGCCCCGGGGTCGTCGGGGTCAGAAGAACGTCCACACCGGAGTCGAAGACGCGCCCGAAGTCCTCGACGATGCGGGCGCGAGCGCGCTGAGCCGCCCCGTAGTAGGCGTCGTAGTAGCCGGCCGACAGCGCGAAGGTACCGGCCATGATCCGGCGCTTGACCTCGAGGCCGAAGCCCTCGGACCGCGTCCGTCGAACCATGGCGCCGATCTCTTCGGCCTCCACCCGACGTCCGTACCGCACCCCGTCGTAACGCGAGAGGTTGCTCGACGCCTCGGCCGGTGCGAGCACGTAGTAACTCGGAATGGCCAACTCGGTGGTCGGCAACGAGATGGGCGCCACGACGGCGCCGGCGTCCGCCAGGAGATCGCGGATGGCCTCGAGCCGTTCACGCACCCGACCATCGAGCCCCGGCCCCCAGTACTCGGCGGGCAGACCGACCCGAAGCCCTTCCAGCGAGGCGGGCAACTCCGGAAGGATGAAGGGGGGCGCCTCGATCGATGTGGCGTCGCGCGGATCGTGACCGGCCACCACCTCGAGGAGGCGGGCCGCGTCCCGCACCGTCCGGCCGAGCGTTCCCACCTGGTCGAGCGACGAAGCGTAGGCCACGAGCCCGTACCGACTGACACGACCGTACGTCGGCTTGATCCCGACGATGCCACAGAAGGCGGCGGGTTGCCGCACCGACCCCCCGGTGTCGGAGCCGAGGGCCATCGGAGCGTAGCCGGCAGCGACGGCCGCAGCCGACCCACCCGAGGATCCACCCGGGACACGCTCGCGGTCGACCGGGTTCAGGGTCGAACCGAAGGCGGAGTTCTCGGTGGACGATCCCATGCCGAACTCGTCCATGTTGGTCTTCCCGAGCACCCGTCCCCCAGCCTCGCGAAGGCGCCGTACGGCGGTCGCCTCGAAGGGCGAGACATAGCCGTCGAGGAGCCGAGAGCCGCACGTGGTCGGGAGTTCGAGGGTGGCCAGGTTGTCCTTCACCGCGACCCATTCACCCTCCAGCGGGCCCGGGGTCGGCGCCGACGCTTCGGGTTCGGCCATGGCTAGAAACGCGTTGAGACCATCCGGACTATCTTCCTGACTCCGAACGACTTCGAGGTGCTCGACACCGGGTGGCGTCACGATACCCCTCCCCCGTCGCCTGCCTGAACCCCGGGCGGAGGCGGGACGACGAAGAAGCCCTCCTCCCACTTCGGGGCCCACGTTTCGGGAGCGGCTCCGAGCTCGTCGGGACGCGCGCCACCGGGGCGGCGCACACCGCCTACCCCGTCGCTCGGGACCGCCCCCTCGGGGGTGTGCTCCTCGTCAGCCCCCTCCGGCGCACGAGGGCCGACGGCGCCGTCGGTCGCGCCCCCGGCGTCGAGCCGATCGGCGTGCCCCAGGATCGCCTCCATGTCCTCGGCCATCCGCTGGACTTCCCCGGGTTCGATCTCGAGGTGCGCCAGGGCGGCGATCCGCGCCACCTCGGTCGGGTCGATCTTCACGCTCGGTCCTCGCTCACGGCCAGTCCTTCTCGAGCCCCGCATAGCGCAGGAGCAGCTTCTTTCGACCCACTTCGTCGAAGTCCACGGTCACCTTGAGGTCCCGACCGAAGCCGGACACCTCGACGACCGATCCCGACCCGAAGGTCTGGTGCACGACGCGCTCTCCCTTCACGAAGCGCGGCGTATCCTGGTTCATCCCGGCATCCGACTCGGCCTCCGCCTCGGGCTCGTCGTCGAAATCGAAGGAGGACGAGCGGTATCCCCGCCTCCGGCTCTGATGCGGTGTCGACTGCGCAGCCAGGTCGAGCCGCTTCGTCTTCCGCTCCTGAAGAAGCTCCTCGGGAATCGCGTCGACGAAGGACGAGAGGGTGTTGTAGTTGAAGTCCCCGGCCCTCCTGCGCTGGCGCGCCCACGAGATCGCGAGCTTGTCCTCGGCCCGGGTGATCCCCACGTAGAAGAGACGGCGCTCCTCCTCGAGGGAGTCGGGGTCGTCGTACGCCCGCCCCAGGGGGAACAGCCCCTCCTCCACTCCGGCGATGAAGACGAGGGGGAACTCGAGCCCCTTCGCGTTGTGGAGGGTCATGAGGGTGACGGTGTCGGCGTTCGGATCGAGGCGATCGACATCGGCCACGAGCGCAACCTGCTGCAGGTACAGGTCGAGGTCCGTGAAGGCGTCGTGGTCCTCCTCGGCGACACTGTTCACCGACGCCGCCTCGAAGTCGACCGCACCCGCGATCAACTCGGCGACGTTGCGTGCCCGGTCCTCGCCGTCCGGCCCCTCGTCGTACAGGTGCCGCACGAGGTCGAGATCCTCGACCAACTCCTCCAGAAGCTCGCCGACCCGAGTTTGGGACGCCCGCACGCTGAACCGTTGAATGAGCTCAGCGAAGCGCATCAGGCCGCGCGCGCCGGCCGCACGCAGCGCCGTGATCTCGTCGGCACGCTGCGCGGCCTCCAGGAGGGTCAGCCCCTGCTCCGACGCCCAGCGCACGAGGTGCTCCTGCGTCGTGAGGCCGACCCCACGACGGGGATAGTTCACTACACGAGCAAAGGCGATCTCGTCCTTCGGATTCGAGATCAGTCTCAGGTACGCCAGAACGTCCTGGATCTCCCTCCGCTCGTAGAAGCGCACACTCCCGACGATCTGGTACGGAATACCCTCGCGCCGGAAGGCGTCCTCCAGGGCGCGCGACTGGGCGTTGGTCCGGTAGAGCACGGCCACCGAGGCGTAGCTCATCCCCGGCGTGCCCCGCATCCGAGCTTCGATCTCTCCGACGATCCAGCGGGCCTCGTCGTTCTCGTCGAACGATTCCACGAGGGTAATGGGCTCCCCGCCGACCCGCTCCGTGCGCAGCGTCTTCCCCTTCCGGTTGACGTTCTCCTCGATCACGCGGTTCGCGGCGTCGAGAATCGTCTGCGTCGACCTGTAGTTGCGCTCCAGCCGAACGGTCCGTGCGGAGGGGAAGCTGTCCTCGAAGTCGAGGATGTTCCGGATGTCCGCGCCCCGCCAACCGTAGATCGACTGATCGTCGTCTCCGACGACCATCAGATTCGTATGGCTCCCGGCCAGCAGTTCGACCAGGCGGAACTGCGCGCGGTTGGTGTCCTGGTACTCGTCGACGAGGACGAAGGAGAAGCGCTCGCGGTAACGTTCGAGCAGCTCCGGCATCGCTTCGAAGAGTTCGACCGGTTTCACGAGCAAATCGTCGAAATCGAAGGCGTTCTGTTGTTTGAGGGCCTTCTCGTACTCGGGGTAGACCCGGGCCACGTTGCGCACGAAGAGGTCGAACGACCCCTCGTTCTCCGCGGCGAACGTCGCGCCGTCGATCAGCTGGTTCTTGGCGTTGCTGATCTCCGCGCGGATCGCCTTGGGACTCCACCGCTTCGGATCGAGTCCCAGGCTGTCCTGCACGTTCTTGACCAGCCGAAGCGCCTGATCGGCGTCGAAGATGCTGAACGTCCTGTCCCACCCGAGTCGGTCGGCGTGACGACGCATCAGCCGCGCGCCGACCGCGTGGAAGGTCCCGATCCACATACCGGCCGGCTCCCGGTCGAGCAGACGGGAGATCCGCTCCCGCATCTCTCCCGCCGCCTTGTTCGTGAAGGTCACGGCCAGGATGTGGTCGGCCGGGACCCCGTGCTCGTGGATCAGCTGACAAACCCGCGCCGTCAGTACACGCGTCTTCCCCGAACCGGCCCCTGCCAGGACGAGGATCGGGCCCTCGAAGTGTCGGGCCGCCTCCATCTGCTCGGGGTTCAGCCCGGACAGATGAGGTCCGACGGTCGATTCAACCATGGTCGGCCGGGAGTCGGATCTGGAAGGTGGTCCCCTCGGACGTCTCGAGCAGCTCGATCTTGCCCTTGTGCACGCCTTCGACGATGCGGCGGCTCAGGGCGAGCCCGACGCCCCACCCCCCGGACTTGGACGAGACACCGGGTTCGAAGATCCGATCCCGGATGTCGGGATCGACCCCTGGTCCCGTGTCCCGAATCCGAATGCTCACCCAATCTCCTCCGACTTCCCGCGCGTAAATCGTGATCTTGCCCCCTCGGCCAGCCAGCGCATCGAGCGCGTTCTTGACGACGTTTTCCATGGCCCACACGAGGAGCACCTCGTTGCCCTTGATCCGCGGCAGGCCGGGCGGGATGTCGACGAGCAGGTCGACACCCTTCCGGGCCAGGCGGGGAATCCGGGCTGCCAGGTACTCCTCCAGATCCTTCACGACCTGGCGGACGGAGAGGCTCTCCAACTCCGGTTCGGTCCCGATCAGCTCGAATCGGTGACTGATCCGTTCCAGGCGCTCAAGATCCTCGCCGATCGAGGTCGCGATGTCGATATCGTCGAGATCACCCGGCCGCTCGTAGTGCGGAAGTCGAAGGACCTCCAGCCACCCGGCCAGGGAGGAGAGGGGTGTGCCGAGCTGGTGAGCCAACTCCCGGGCCATCGCCGTCCACGCCTTTTCTCCCTCCGCGCGCCGCTGGTACCGGATCAGCACGAAGCCCGTCAGAACGGTCAGGAGCAGCCCGGCCGCCTGCAGGAAGGGCACGAGCCGCAGCGTGCGGGCTTCGGCGGAGTCACCGAAGTGGATGTGCTGAGCACCGGCGAGGTCCCCGACAGGGTCGTTCCGCTCGTCGAGTCTGCGCACGTAGGCCCGGATCCGGGCCTGCCCCTCCGGCGTCCGATCGTCCACGGTGAACGGCAGGTTCACGTGGTTCAGCACCGTATCGCCTGGCCCCATCACGACGAGCGGAACACCCGACTCCGTGACGATGCGCTGCAACTCGATGAGAGCCTGCGTCTCCTTCAACGGATCCTCGGAGATCAGCCCTTCCTGCACGACCGTGTAGATCGTGGAGAAGAGCTCGGCGTTGGCCTGCACCGACCGGAAGATCGACTGCATGTAGATCAGGTACCAGATGAGCAGCATCACGAAGAGCGTGGCGAGTGCGATCGGCCACTTGATGCGTATCATCCAGCCTCCCGACCTCAGGCGGGGACCTGTATCCGATCGATCCCGACGTAGGGGTGGAGCACCTCGGGGAGGGCTACGGAGCCGTCCTCCTCCTGGTACGTCTCGAGGAGCGCGGCCATCACCCGCGGCAACGCCAGCGCCGACCCGTTCAGCGTGTGCACGTACTCGGGCCGCTCGGACTGTGCCCTCCGGAAGCGGAGGTTGGCCCGGCGGGCCTGGTAGTCACCGAAATTCGTGCAGCTGGACACCTCCAGCCACGCGTCCACGCCGGGGGCCCACACCTCGAGGTCGTACGTCAGTGTGGCCGACTGGCCGAGGTCACCGGCCGCCAGGAGGATACGGCGGTAGTGGAGCCCCAGCCGCTCGAGGAGGACCTCCGCCTCCCGGGTGAGCTCCTCGAGGGCGTCCGGACTGCGTTCGGGTCGTTCGTAGCGGACCAGCTCCACCTTGTCGAACTGATGGACCCTCAACAGCCCCCGCGTGTCCTTCCCCGCCGCTCCGGCCTCGCGCCGAAAACAGGGTGAATACGCGGTGTAGCGCACCGGGATCTCCTCGAGCGCGAGCAGTTCGTCCCGGTGGATGTTCGTGACGGGGACCTCGGCGGTCGGCAGAAGCCAGAGGCCGTCCTTCTCGGTGTGATAGGACTCCTCGCTGAACTTCGGCAGCTGTCCGGTTCCGATCATCGAGTCCGAGTTCACGAGATACGGCACACGGAGCTCGGTGTAGCCGTGCTCCCGGGTGTGGACATCGAGGAAGAAGTCGATCAGGCCGCGCTGGAGGCGCGCTCCGGCCCCTCGTAGCATCGGGAACGCCGACCCCGTCACCTTGGCCCCCCGAGGCATGTCGAGGATCCCCAGCCGCTCTCCCACGTCCCAATGCGGTACGGGGTCGAAGTCGAAGGAACGGGGTTCACCCCAGGTCGACAGGGTCTCGTTGGCCTCTTCCCCACCCGCCGGGACCCGCTCGTGCGGTTCGTTCGGGACGGCCAGGAGGATCTCGCGGATCTCCGCATCGACGCTCCGGACCCGGTCGTCCAGGGCGTCGATGCGATCCCCCAGGGCCCGGGTCTCGGCGATCAGATCGTCGGCGTCCTCACCGGCGCGCTTCCGCTGTCCGACCTCTTTCGAGGCCGCGTTGCGCTGCGCCTTGAGTTCGTTCACCTCGCCGATGGCGCCTCGACGATCCTCGTCGAGTTCGAGGACACGATCGATCGCCTGCGGAAGATCGGGGTCGCGCAGGGCGAGCGCCGACTTCACGATCTCGGGCTCGGCGCGAAGCCGTCGGATGTCGAGCATGGGTGTGGCCTGGGATCAATCCGGCGGAACCAGATCGATGCTGTTGCAGATCGGGTTGGTGACGTACTCGAACGAGAGCGTGCCGCCCACCGGATCGATGTCGACCGGTGTGAGCTTGGCGTAGTAGATGCAGCTCGAACCGAAGGAGCCGGTCGAGCGATTCGTCTTCACGACATAGACATCGCCCATCGAGATCGAGACCGGTGCGTTCTTCTCGTACAGAAGGGTATCGGTCGGCGCCTCGGTCACGTCGGCCAGCGTCGTGCCGGTCAACGTGGAGATCGCGGCCGTCCCGGTCACACCGAGGGCCCCCGGAGGGAGCAGAACGATTTCACCGCCCCGTGTGTCGACGGCCAGGTCCCACGTGCCCGTTGCGGCCGCGGCTTCGACCCGCACCGGAACACGCTGAAAGAAGGCGAAGGCCGACACGAGGTTGAGCTCGGGCCTCGCCAGGGAGTAGAGGAGCACCGTGTCCGGCGCATCGCTCCAATCGAAGGCGAAGGGGTCGTCGCCACACGCGGCCACACCGACACCGAGACTGGCGGCGAGTGCGACGGCGAGAGGCCATCGGGACGAGCGGGTGGGCAGCGGCGACATGGTGACCTCAGGAGGGCCGAGAGCAAGCTGGAAGTTGATCCGTGAGCGGAGTCGGGTCAACCCCGGAAACCCACGTATTTGCTTGACTTTACCCCATTTCCCGGGTAGGTTCCCGACCATCCTGGGGCGGTCGCCCCGTGTCGGGGCGCACCGCTCCCCCATGCTCTGTGCGAGAGGTTCTTCGGGTGACCGAATTTTCCCACGCTTCGGGGGGCGCCCGCATCCTCGTCGTCGACGACGAACCCCACATTCGGCGCGTGCTCGGCGCCGTCCTCGGCAACAGCGGGTACGACGTGAAAATGGCGTCGAGCGGCAGCGAGGGACTCGAGGAGTTGGGAGCCAACCCGGTCGACCTCGTCATTCTCGACCTGATGATGCCGGGCGCCAACGGGTTGGAGATCCTCTCCCGGATCCGCACCGACCCCGACCGGGCCCACACGCCCGTCATCATCCTCACGGCCAAGGGCCAGGACACCGACCGGGAAGCCGCCCTGGCCGGTGGAGCGGACGACTTCCTCACGAAGCCGTTCAGTCCGAAGAAGCTCATCGCCCGCATCGAAGAGATCCTTGACCGATACTGAGGGGCACACCTGGGTCACGCTCCTCGCCGGCGGGATCGGATCCCGCTTCTGGCCTGCCAGCCGTCCGGAACGCCCCAAGCAGCTCCTCCCTCTCGGCAGCGAACGCCCCCTGATCGTCGACACCGTCCAACGCGGCCTCGCGCTGGCCGGAGTCGACCGGCTCCGGATCCTGGCCGGGGCCCACCTGGCCGCTCCGTTCCAGGCCGTACTCCCGGATGTGCCGGCGTCCTCCTATTGGATCGAGCCCCAGGCCCGGGGCACGGCCCCCGTCCTCGCCTGGGCGGCGTACAAACTGTCGAAGCTCGACCCCGAAGCCGTGATGGTCTCCCTTCACGCCGACCACCTGATCGAACCACTCGAGGGCTTCGTCGAGACCGTGCGCAGCGCCGTCGAGGTCGCCTATCGTGACGAGCTTCTGCTGAGTATCGGCGTGCCGCCGACCCGGGTGGAAACCGGGTACGGGCACATCGAGGCCGGGGCCGGGTTGGCGCCGGCAGGGGCCGCGCGAGCGTTCCGCGTCACCGCCTTCCACGAGAAGCCGGACGCCGAGACGGCCCGACAGTACACGGACTCCGGATACATGTGGAACACCGGAATCTTCGTCTGGAAGGCGTCGGTGCTCCTCCGGGAGTTGGAGGAGCACGCTCCCGGGATCGCCCGCGCGCTGCCCCTCGTCGATTCGGAGGGTGACGAGGCCTTCTTCGAAGCCGTCGAGCCCGGTGTGATCGACCGAGTGGTGATGGAACGGAGCCCGGCGGTCGGGGTGGTCGAAGCCCGGTTCTCCTGGGACGACGTCGGCAGCTGGGAGGCGCTCGCTCGCAGCCGCGAGTCCGACGCCCATGGGAACGTGGTCGTCGGCGCCGCTCACGTCGTCGACGGGGAAAACAACGTCGTCTACGGCGAGGGCGGACGCGTCGTCGTTCTCGGGGCGAACGATCTCATCGTCGTACAGAGCGGGGGAACGACGATGGTCCTACCTCGGGACCGCTCACCTGACCTGAAAGACCTTTTGACCGCGGTGAACCCGGATCCATGACGCCCGACCTCTACCTGTTCGACGACCGGCTGGCCCGCCGGTGGGCGCCGTTCACGCTGACACGACCCGCCGGCGAACTCCTCTTTGGAGCCTCGACGCTGCGCGAACGCTCGGAGCGCGTACTCGGGCTCACTTGTGTCGGCCACCTGTCGCGGACCGCGTTGATCGGCTTCGACGAGCCGGGGGCTCCGCCCGCGATCGGCCTCGCCGATCTGCCCACCGACCGCCCGATCGTCGTTCTGTCCAGCCGTGTGGTGTTGAACGCACAGGGCATCGACCTCCCCACCGATCGGTCCGCCCGGCTCATGGTCGGTGGACGGCCGGCAGGCTGGGTGCTTCCCGCCGGAGCCCCTGCCCTATCGGAGCTCTGGCTTCGGGACCCGAGCGGTGCGCCCGCCGAGATGCACCCCGTCGAACTGGCCGGCTCCTTCCTCGAGCACCCGTGGAGCATCGTCTCCCGCAACGACGACCGCCTCATAGCCGACGGGCACGACCTCGGGTGGACGGAGTCGAGCCCCGAAGGCATCCACCGAATCGGGGAGGGAATCGTTTCGCTGGCCGACGGGGCCGCCATCGAGCCAGGCGTCCACATCGATGTCCGGGACGGCCCGGTTCGCCTGGAGGCCGGGGCCCGTGTGGAGGGCCCGGCCCGGCTGACGGGGCCACTCTGGGTCGGACCGGACTCGACCGTGCTGGGAGGATCGGTCGGCCAAGCCTCGATCGGTCGACGTTGCCTGGTTCGTGGAGAGCTCACGCACGCCGTACTTCTCGGCTACGTGAACAAGGCGCACGACGGACACATGGGCCACGTCCTCCTGGGCCGGTGGGTGAATCTCGGCGCCTTCACGACGAACTCGGACCTGAAGAACAACTACAAGTCCGTACGCGTCTGGACGCCCGATGGAGACGTCGATACCGGTGAGATCAAGGTCGGGGCCTTTCTCGGCGACCACGTGAAGACCGGGATCGGGACGCTGCTCAACACGGGCACCGTCGTCGGCGCCGGGAGCAACGTCTTCGGTGGTGAGATGCCCCCCTCGGCCGTCCCTCCCTTCTCCTGGGGAGCGGGTGTGGCGCTGGGTGAACACCGACTGGAAGACTTCCTGGCCACGGCCCGACGTGTCATGGCCCGGCGGGACCAGACCCTCACGCCGGGCGTCGAGCAGCTCCTCCGAAACGCGTGGCATCGCACCGCCCACCGGCGCCGGGGCGAGTGAGGCTCTCGGTCCTCGGCAGCGGATCCGGGGGCAACTCGATCTTCGTGCAGGCCGGAAACACCCGGGTTCTGGTCGACGCCGGGTTTTCGGCCAAGGCGATCGCGACCCGGCTCGACGGACTCGGCATCTCGCCCGACTCGATCGCCGCGATCGTGGTCACGCACGAGCACAGCGATCACACGAGTGCGGTCGGGGTGTGGGCACGCCGCCACGGTACGCCGGTCTACATGACGGATCGAACCCGTGAGGCGTGCGCCCGACTCTTTCGCGGGCAGGAGGACGTGCGGTCGTACCGCACCGGCCACGCATTTCTGATCGGGGACGTACGGGTCGAACCCTTCCTCACGGTGCACGACGCGGTCGACCCGGTCGGGGTCACGATCACGGACGAGTGCACCGGCCTCCGGCTGGGGGTGGCGACCGATCTCGGTCGCCCGACGACCCACATCCGCCACGCTCTGTCCGGGTGCGACGTGCTCGTCCTCGAGGCGAACCACGACGAAGTCATGCTCCACATGTCTCCGTACCCGCCCACCGTGAAGCGCCGCATCCGCTCGAGCCACGGACACCTGTCGAACCAGGCCGCCGCGCGGCTCGTGACGGAGCTCCTGCACCCGCGGCTGGCCGGTGTCGTCCTGGCGCACCTGTCGAAGGAGGCGAACCGTCCCGAGCTGGCGAGACAGGTCGTGGCCGCCGCCCTCGACGAGGCCGGATGGCAGGGCCATCTCGAGGTCGCCAGTCAGGACGTTCCGACGCAGATCCTGGACATCGAGGATCTGCGCTACCGATCGGGACCGAGTCAGCTGAGCCTGCTGTAGTCAGCAGCCTCCGAGGGAGGTGATGGCGGCCTTCCGGTCACCCGAGCGGTCAGCACCCGAGCGGCCAGAACCCGAGCGGCTAGAACCCGAGCGGCTAGAACCCGACCTAACTTCCCCCGATCCACAGCCTGGGTGGAGTCTCCTCGTCGAGTGTCCGGTGGGCTCGGTCGAGCCGTTCTCCTGCCACTGCCACCTTGCTGGCGACCGTCTGGCGAAGCACCGAACACCCCCGGGCATCGAGGCCGCGCAACTCGTCGAGGAGCTCTTCGGCGGCGTCGAGGATCAGGGTCTGGTGGGCGTACTCGTGCTCACGGATGGCGCGGTCGATGGTGGCCCACCCCTCACGCTCCTGCACGGGCCGATCGAAAACCCGGGGCCACCTGGGGAGGGTGATGACCACATCGACGTGGATCTGGGCGTGTCGGACGACGCATCGCCCGCCCTGCGCTCTCGCCGACCACTCGGGGCGGATGTGGTAGGTCGTCAGCCCCTGTGAGGGCGGCGCTCCGGGGCCCTGCAGTCGCATTCCGTTGAGGCGCCGAGCGACCTCCGACAGCGTCTCGACGTCGACGTCGTAGTACTCCTCCCGCAGGTCGACGTGGATACCGGCCACGAGTGGAGGCCCCATCGGCGTTCCCGGGCGTGCACGAGTCACCTCGGTAGTGGGCACGACCTGCCCCTCGACGTCCGCCACCCCGCCCCCCATCGGCGCCCAGCCATGGAGGATCGCGGCGAGCGCTACAACCCGAGCAGCCGCAGGAAGTCGTTGCCCAACGCCCACAGCATGATCCCGACGATCACCAGGAACCCGACGTTACTCCACTTCAGCCGCTGCTCCACGGAGAGGGGCCTCCCACCACGGATCGCCTCGATCGCGATGAAGACCAGATGGCCTCCGTCGAGCACCGGGATCGGGAGCAGGTTCAGGACCGCCAGATTCACGCTGAAGAGCGCCATGAAGCGCAGGAAGACATCGAAACCGGCCGCCGCGGCCTGCCCGGAGGCCTCACCAATCGTGACGATACTTCCCACGGAACGCGGCGATACGTTGAAGGTCACGAGGTCGCGGAGAAAGCCGACGATGACCCCGGTCACGAACACAGTCTCGTCGTACCCGATCTGGAGCGCCTGACCGAGCGAGACGGGGCGGTACGTGGTCTCGAGCGCGGGCGGCGCGATCCCGATGCGGCCCTCGTCGACGATCGATCCGTCCGGCTGTTCGACACCCTCGGTGTCGAGGGTCACGGTCCGCTCGAGCTCCCGACCGTCCCGCTCGATCGTCACGCTGACCCGTTCTCCGGGCCGCGCTTCGATTTCCGCGACGAAGGCATACCAGTTCGGGGTCGGCTGGCCGTCGACGGCCAGGATCCGATCTCCCGCTTCGAGCTCCCCTCGGTCCGCGGGCGAACCCGGGGTCGCCATCCCCACCCCGGCTTCCCGCCAGGGTGCGAAGGAGGTCACGAGGCGGAGGCGATCCTCCTCGGCCTCCGGAATCGCGATCTCCAGCGTACGCATCGGCTCACCGAGCTCGATGGTCACAGGGCCGGGGTCGGCTCGGAACAGGCCCTCCTGGACGTCGCCCCAGTCTTCGACGGGCTCTCCACCGATGCTGAGGAAGCGACTTCCGGGCTCGATCGTGGCGAGCGACTCGGTACCCGCCGGGAGCGTGGCCTCGGTGACGACACCGATCCGAGTGGTCGCGGGCTCCTGGACTCCGTACTGGATGGCCAGGAAGGTGTAGACGCCGAAGGCGAAGATCATGTTCATGATCACGCCGGCGGAGATCACCAGGGTCCGTGCCCAGATCGGCTTCTGATCGAAGTCACGGTCGGAGGGGACCCTGGGGGGCGCGTCGACCGCACCGCCCTCGATCTGCTCCATGACCTCGTCGTCCATCCCGCCCATCTTCACGTACCCGCCGAGCGGAATGGCGCTGATGACGTACTCGGTCTCACCCCGGGTGAAGCCGAAAAGTCGCGGTCCGAGCCCGATCGAGAACCGCTGCACTTCGATCCCCACGGCCTTCGCGGCCCAGAAGTGGCCCAGCTCGTGGACGAAGATCAGCACGCCCAGGACGACGACGGTCGCCAGGATTGTCATGTCGTTCCCATTCTCGCGTTCCCCAACCGCTCCGAGGCTTCAGTCGCTGCCGTTCGCGCCGCTCGGTCGGCGGCGATGATATCGTCGAGGTCCCGTACGGTCGAAGCCCCGATGCGGTCGAGGGCGTTCCCGACCACGTCCGCAATCTCGGGAAAACGCACCCGACCTTCCAGGAAGGCCGCCACCGCCACTTCATTGGCCGCGTTGTACACCGCAGGCGCGCATCCGCTCCGACGTCCGGCTTCCACGCCGAGGCCGAACATCGGGAACGCCTCGTGATCGATGGACTCGAAGGTCAGGTTCGCCGCCTGCACGGGGTCGAACGTCCGCAGTTCCCCGTCGTCGACCCGCTCCGGGTAGGTCAGCGAATACAGGATCGGCAGTTCCATCGTCGGGAATCCGAGTTGAGCCAGTACGGACCCGTCCACGAACTCGACGAAGGAGTGGATCACCGACTGGGGATGTACGACGGCATCGATGCGTTCGTATCCGATCCCGTACAGCCAGTGGGCCTCGATGACCTCGAGCGCCTTGTTGGCCAGCGTGGCCGAGTCGATGGTGATCTTGGCGCCCATGTCCCACGTCGGATGCTGCAAGGCATCCTCGGGCCGCACGCTACGGACCTCGTCCACCGAACGGCCGCGGAAGGGGCCGCCGGACGCGGTCAGCACGATGCGCTGGACGGCCTTCTCGTCACTCCCCTCGAGGCACTGGAGGATTGCGCTGTGTTCCGAGTCGATCGGCACGATCTCCGCGCCGCCGGCACGCGCCGCCGCGAGCACCAGGGACCCGCCGGCCACGAGCGACTCCTTGTTGGCCAGAGCCAGCCGGTGGCCGGCCTCCAGCGCCGCCAGAGTCGGCGGGAGTCCGGCGGCGCCGACGAGTGCGTTCACGACGACGTCGACCGTCGGATCCGCCGCCACCTCGCAGAGGGCCTCCGCTCCGGACCTCCATCTGGTCGATCCCGCACAATCCGGGCACCCGGTTTCGACATCCGCCACGACGGCCGTCTCGGGCCCGTACCGGGCCACCTGTGCGGCCAACGCATCGACCCGGCGGTTCGCGGCCAACGCCACGACCTCGAATCGTTCGGGGTGGCGGTCGATCACACGGAGAGTGCTCCGCCCGATCGAACCGGTCGAACCGAGGATCGCGACGCGCAGGGTCATCCGAATCGTGTCGTGAGTGTCAGCAGGCCGTACGCCAACGGGAGGGTGAAAAGAAGCGAGTCGACCCGGTCCAGGATCCCGCCGTGGCCGGGAAAGAAGGTGCCGGAATCCTTCACACCCGCCTCGCGCTTCAACAGCGACTCGACGAGGTCACCCACCACCGCGGCCAGCCCCAGGACCGTACCGGCCAGACCCAGGACCCACGGGTCACCGAAGTCCGCACCCGGCAGCACCGGCCTCACGATGACCGACCACGCTGCCCCGGCCACCCCTGCCCCGACCAGGGCAGCCCAGAACCCCTCCCAGCTCTTCTTCGGGCTGATCGTCGGAGCCAGCCGTCGTCGTCCCCACGCCGAACCGACGAAATACGCCGAGGAGTCGCCGACCCAGGTGGCCGCGAGCGGCAGGGCCACGACGGCGAGTCCGGCCAGTCCGGCCGACTCCGGGGAGGCCCACCCGCGCTCGAGCGGCAGCGCCACGAGCAGGGGTGCGAAGGAGAAGGCGACCCCCACGTACAACACCGCCAGCAGGGTGACACCCACGCGGCTGAGCGGGGCGTGATCCGGCCCACTGCGCACCATCGTCGAGACGAGCGCCACCGGAGCCAGAAGGGCGACGAGACCGGCACCCCACGGCGCCCAAGCTCCGTACGTCCCGAGCCAACTCGCGCTCAGGACGAGACCGGCGGCCCACAAGGCCGCGAGCCAGCGATCGGACTCGGCGCCGACCTTACGCCCCAACCGGGAGACTTCGAGGGTCCCGAGAGCCGCGAAGAGGGCCAGCGGGACGCCGATGAACCATCCACCGAGCCAGATCAGCCCGAAGACGATCGGGATCGCGACGAGAGCCACCGCCACGCGGGTCGCGAGCTCGTTCATCGTCCGGTCGAGCCCCGCTTCATCCCGCCGTGACCCGACCGAAGCGTCGGTCCCGTGTCTGATAGTCGAGGAGGGCCTCGAAGAAGTGCTCCCGCCCGAAGTCGGGCCAGAGAACGTCGGTGATGTGCATCTCGGTGTACGCCAACTGCCACAGCATGAAGTTGCTGATCCGGTACTCGCCCGACGTACGAATCAGGAGGTCGGGGTTCGGAAGCCCCTGGGTGAAGAGCGCACCCGAGAGCGTCGACTCGTCGATCGCATCCGGGGTCAGCTGACCGGCCCGCACGCGCTCCGCCAGGAGGCGGGCCGCCCGGACGAGTTCTTCACGCCCCCCGTACGAAATCATCAGGTTGAGGCGAAGTGCGGTTCCTCCGCGGGTCTCCTCGACGATGCCGTCGATCGCCGCGCGCGTCACACCGTCGACTCGGGCCAGGTCGCCCAGAACGTGGACCTCCACCCCTTTTCGGCGGAGTTCGGCTCGCTCCTTTCGTGCGTAGAGCTGGAGGAGCCCCATGAGCGCGGTGACCTCGGTGACCGGGCGCTTCCAGTTCTCCGTCGAGAAGGCGTAGAGGGTCAGGACTTCGATCTCGGCCTCGACCGCAGCCTCGACCGCCTCCCGGACCGCCTTCATGCCCTCCCGGTGGCCCAGATGGCGCGGCAGTCCGCGGGCGGCCGCCCACCTCCCGTTGCCGTCCATGATGACGGCCACGTGTTTCGGGCGCTCCCCGCCCAGGCGGATACGTCGGAGCAGTTCCTCGGACATGGTGCTGGCGGCCCCGACGGGGGTCAGATCGCCATCACCTCGGCTTCCTTGGCCTTCAGGAGCTCGTCGACCTTCTCCGAGTACTCCTGGGTCACCTTCTCCAGGGCGTCCTCGCGGCGTCGGCCCTCGTCCTCCCCGATTTCGTGCTCCTTCACGAGGGACTGGATCTCGTCTCGCACGATACGGCGGGCGTGCCGAATCGAGACGCGTCCCTCCTCGGCCATCTTGTGGAGCACCTTCACGAACTCCTTCCGACGCTCCTCGTTGAGCGGGGGAATGGGAATCCGGATGATGTTGCCGTCGTTGGCAGGGTTCAGGCCCAGGTCAGCGGCCATGATGGCGCGCTCGATGTCCGGAAGAATCGTCTTGTCGAAGGGCTGGATCACCAGAAGGCTCGGCTCCGGCGTGTTGACCGTTCCCACCTGGTTGATCGGCATCTTCGAGCCGTACGCGTCGACGCGGACCGTGTCCAGGAGCGCAGGCGTCGCCTTGCCGGTCCTCACCGTGGCGAACTCGCGTCGCACGGCGTCCAGGGCTGCTTCCATGCGCTCTTTGGCGTCATCGACGGTCGGCATCCAAACTCTCCGTTCTCAGGTACTCTGCCCGTTGGGCTTCAGGAAACTAAGGTCCCGACCCGCTCGCCACGAATCGCGTTCGCCACCGCTCCTCGCTCACTCAGATTGAGCACGATGATGGGCAGGCCGTTCTCCTTGCAGAGCGCGACCGCCGCGGCATCCATCACGCCGAGTTCACGCTGGACGACCTCCTGGAAGGTGATCGACGGAATGAACTCCGCGTCGGGGTCCTTCACCGGATCGGCCGTGTAGACCCCCTCGACCTTCGTCGCCTTGATGACGACGTCGGCCTCCATCTCGATCGCTCTGAGGACCGCCGCGGTATCGGTGGAGAAGTACGGATTGCCCGTGCCACCGGCAAAGAGGACGACCCGCCCCTTCTCGATGTGCCGCATGGCCCGACGCCGGATGTACGGCTCGGCGATCTCCTCCATACGGATGGCGGTCATCACCCGCGTCTCGACACCCTTCGTCTCGAGCAGGTCCTGGACGCTCAGGGCGTTCATGACCGTCGCCAGCATCCCCATGTAGTCGGCCTGGACGCGGTCCATGCCCGCCTTCGAGGCGATCGCCCCGCGGACGATGTTTCCGCCCCCGATGACGATCCCGAGTGAGACCCCCATCTCGACCAGCGACTTGATCTCTTCCGTCAGTTCGTCGACCACGGAAGGGTGGATACCGAAGCCCTGCCCACCGGCGAGTGCTTCACCGGAGAGTTTGAGAAGGACTCGGGGGTAGCGGAGATCCTCACTCATGCGGCTCTCTCCTGTCGCGGAGCTCGGGGGTTCAGCGCTCGCCGACTTTCATACGAGCGAAGCGGGCGACCTCGATCTTCTCACCCACGGCCGCGGACACGTCCGTGATCAGCTCCTCGATCGTCTGGTCGGGGTTCTTCACGAAGGGCTGCGCGAGGAGCGTGCTCTCCTTGAAGAACTTCTTCAGCCGACCCTCGACCATCTTCTGAGCGATCTCCTCGGGCTTGCCCTCCTCCTTGGCCTGCTCGAGGTAGACGGCGCGCTCGCGCTCGATCACGTCCTCGGCGATCTCGTCGGGCGACACGGACAGCGGGTTCGTCGACGCCACGTGCATGGCGAGGTCCCGAGCCAGCTGCTTGAAGTCGTCCGTGTTGGCCACGAAGTCGGTCTCGCAGTTCAGCTCGACGATGGCGACCGTCTTGTTGTCGAAGTGGATGTACGAGCCGATCGTGCCCTCGTTGGCGGACTTCTCGGCGCGCTTGGCCGCCTTCGCGGCGCCCTTGGCACGGAGGAGGTCGACCGCCTTCTCCATGTCGCCGCCGGTCTCCGTGAGGGCCTTCTTGCAATCCATCATCCCCGCGCCGGTCTTGTCCCGCAGGGCTTTCACGTCTTTTGCGCTGATCATCGTCGCTTCACTCATCGTGACTTTTCCGTAGATGAACCCGGGCCAACCCGGGTCGTGAAGAGAGGCGGCCGGCCCCGAATCCGGATCCAGCGCCGCCTCCCTCGGTCCGACCTCGGACCTCTGCCCGCCCCTGACGGGCCGGACATCGACGCTTTCGCGCCGTTCGCTACTCCTTGCTCGACGACTCCTCGGCGGGGGCTTCCGCTGGCGCCTCCGGAGCCGCTTCGGCGGCCGGGGCCTCCGTGGCGGCGCCATCGACCTCGGCAGCTCCATTGCCGTCCGCCGGCGCGTCCTCGTCGTCCTTGCGATGGGCGGCGATCACTTCGGGCCGCGGCCGGCGCTTGCGGCGCGGGCGGCGGCGCTTCGGCGCCTGCTTCTCGGTGGTCTCACCGGTCTCGGTCGAGTAGGTCGTCGCCTCCATCTCGTCGATGCGGCGGCGCTCGTCGTCCGGAACCTCCTTGCGGGCCGTGCCGATCGTGTCCGCGATCGCCTTGGCGATCAGCGTGACCGAGCGGATGGCGTCGTCGTTGCCCGGAATCGGGAAATCGATCGGATCCGGATCGGCGTTCGTATCGGTGATCGCGATGACCGGGATGCCGAGCTTCTTGGCTTCCTTCACCGCGATCGACTCCCGACGGGCGTCCACGACGAAGAGCGCGCCGGGGAGGCGGCCCATGTCCTTCACGCCAGCCAGGTACTTGTCGAGCTTGATCCGCTCGCGGTCGAGCATGAGGCGCTCCTTCTTCGTGTAGAACTCGAAGAGGTTCTCCTCGGTGCCCCGCTCCAACTCCTTCAAGCGGCGAATCTGCTGACGGATCGTCTGGAAGTTCGTGAGCATCCCACCGAGCCAGCGCTCGGTGACCCAGAACGAGCCGGACTCCTGGGCCTCCTGCTCGACCACACCGCGCAGCTGGCGCTTGGTGCAGACGAAGAGGATGCGGTCTCCCCGAAGGACAACCTCGCGGACCGCCTGCTGCGCGACCGTGAGCCGGTCGAGCGTCTTACGCAGGTCGATGATGTGGATCCCGTTGCGCTCCGTGAAGATGAACGGCTTCATCTTCGGGTTCCAACGACGGGTCTGGTGGCCGAAGTGAACTCCGGCCTCGAGCAGTTGTTCGAGACGAACGTCAGACATATTCGTGTGCTTCTCTGGGGCCGATGTACGCCCCGGTCAGGATGAGGCGCCGCAGAGCGACGCCGGAAAAAACAGGTCTGGGTCTACCGCTTGGAGAACTGGAACCGCTTCCGTGCCTTGGGTCGGCCGGGCTTCTTACGCTCGACCTGACGGGCATCGCGGGTCAGCATCCCCTTCTCACGCAGAGCGGCCCGAAGCTCCTCGTCGTGCTCGACGAGGGCGCGGGACAGGCCCATGCGAACGGCGTCGGATTGGCCGGTCAGACCACCGCCGCGCACGCGGATGGTGATGTCGAAGCTGTTCTCGAGCTCCGCGACCTTCAGGGGCTCTTCCACCCGGATCTGGTGCGTCGGGCGCGGGAAATAGTCGGCCATCGGGCGTCCGTTGACCGACCACTGGCCGTTTCCGGGCCGCAGCAGAACGCGCGCGACCGAGCGCTTCCGGCGACCGACGGTCTGGATCTGGTTCGTTTCAGCCATTCTCTGTGCCGTCCTCAGATGTCCAGCTGCTGGGGCTGCTGGCCTTGGTGGGGATGTTCGGTGCCCGCGTAGACCTTCAGCTTCTTCCGGAGGACACGCCCGAGGGCGTTCTTCGGCAGCATGCCTTTGACGGCCAACTCGATCACACGCTCAGGGTGCGTCTCGATCATGCGACGGAAGGGGATGTGCTTGTCCCCGCCCATGTACCCCGAGTGACGGAAGTACGTCTTCTGGTCCGCCTTGTTGCCCGTCAGGCGCACCTTCTCGGCGTTGATGATGACGACGTTGTCACCCGTGTCGAGGTGGGGCGTGTACGAGGGTTTGTGTTTCCCGCGAATCACGCGCGCGACCTCGGACGCGAGGCGACCGAGCGGCTTGTCCGTCGCGTCGACGAGCCACCACGCGTGGTGGATGTCGTCGGCTTTGGGCGTATACGTTCTCATGATGCGTGCGGTTCTGGCGCTTCCTGAAAAGAGCTATCAAAGCTATCCGCGAAGCAAAACACCGTCAACGGCCCGCGGGCGTTGTCACACGCGGCTTTTCGCGGGGGGAGCCGACCTCGGCCGAGGCGGCTCTAGCGGTACGTCTCGAGGAACCGTGCGCGGGACGCGTGGCGAAGGCGAACGAGCGCCTTCTCCTTGATCTGACGCACCCGCTCCCGAGTGATCCCGAGGATCTCGCCGATCTCCTCGAGCGTCATCGGATCCTGGTCGTCCAGGCCGAAGTAGAGGCGAAGGATCTTCGCCTCCCGCTCCTTGAGCGTCCCGAGCGCCGTCTCGATCGTCGACTTGAGGGCGTGCTCGAACGCCTGGTCCTCGGGGCCCGGCGAATATTTGTCGGGCAGATAGTCGAGGAGTCGGTTGTCCTCCCCCGGAGTCATGGGGGCGTCCAGGGAGAGGTGCGAGTGGGAGATGGCGAGGGTGCGCTCGATCTCCTCCTTCGACACGTCGAGTTCTTCCGCGATCTCGTCGACCGTGGGCTCGCGACCCAGTTCCTGCAGCAACGTCGACGAGCGCCGTCCGATCCGGTACAGGGCACCGGCTCGGTTCAGCGGAACGCGCACGATGCGCGACTGCTCGGCCAGGGCCTGGAGGATGGCCTGACGAATCCACCAGACGGCGTAGCTGATGAACTTGATGCCCTTCGTCTCGTCGAACTTATGCGCCGCGCGGATGAGGCCGAGGTTCCCCTCGTTGATCAGATCCGAGAGCGGGACGCCCTGGTTCTGATACTTCTTGGCCACGGACACGACGAAGCGAAGGTTCGACCGGACCAGCTTGTTGAGGGCCTCCTCCTCACCCTTGCGGATGAGCTTGGCGAGGCGCGCCTCCTCCGCCCGGTCGATGAGCGGGTACTGGCTGATCTCCTTCAGGTACTGGTCCAGCGAGCCTTCCTTGGACGGGGCTCGGCGGGAAGAGAAGGTCATCGTATCGCGGTTGGGCGAAGAGCCAGGAATCGACGGGCCGTGCGCCGTTCGCGCAAAGCCCTTCGTAGGATCTCTACGATCCCCGTATCGCGCAATGGCCCCCCGACTTCCGGCATCTAGTGGATCACCGTGCCGAGACGCGCCCACCGCACCCGATCGATCCACCGGGACTCCTCCTCGGCTCGGCGCGTCGAAGAATAGTACACCATCCACGGCCGGCCGCGGACCTGATCGCGCGAAACGAAGCCCCAATAGCGGGAATCCTCGCTGTTGTCCCGGTTGTCACCGAGGACGAAGAGCCGGCCCTCGGGAATCACGATCGGGCCCCAGTTGTCCCGGGTCGGGTGATATCCCCGACTGGGCGATGCGATCAGGTGGTACGACTGCCACTCCATGTCGGGGTGGACCGCGTCACCGCGACCGTCCACGTGCTGGGCGTACGGCTCGTAGACCGGGGTCCCGTTGAGGTAGAGGCGCTTGTCCCGCATCTCGAGCGTGTCGCTCGGGAGTCCGACGACCCGCTTCACGTAGTTCTTCTCCGGCTCGTGGGGCGGGTGGAAGACCACGACGTCACCCCGCTCCGGTTCCTCGAAGGCCGGCAGCGTCCACGGTGTGCCCGGAATCCGAGCCCCGTAGACCGCCTTGTTCACGAGGAGGAAGTCCCCGACGAGGAGCGTGCCCTCCATCGAAGAGGTCGGAATCTTGAACGCCTCGACGACGGAGGTGCGGATTGCCAGGAAGACGAGGAGCGCGATCAGGACGGCGCGCATCCAGTCTCCGAGCGCATGGGCGAGCCGAGTGGAAGCCGAGCGATTGTCGGCGATCAACATGCGCTCCACGGTACTGCGCGCCTGCCCGGCTTCTCGCATTCCGCTCCTCCGCGATCCTCGTTGCTCGGCCCCGTGGGGCGCGACCCGCGATCCTTGGTCTACACAGCCCCTCCTACCACGTTCCGACGAGGCCGCTCACGACACAATACGGACGTCGGACCGATTTTCGTTCCGCCCGCCCGCCCTCCACCCGTACCTTGAATTTGGACGTAGGATGGCCTCGGGAGGTTGCGATGCAGATCCGCCTCGGCAAGCCGACCCCGTTGGGACTTGCCGCAGCGATCCTGGTGTTGGGCGGCGGAGGAAAGGCGTGGCTCGACGCACGGACCGTCGACACTCGGCCGGATCGTTGCGACCCCACGACGGAGACGTGTGATCAACTGGCGGGAGCACCGAGACCCACCGCACCACCGCCCAGCCTGAGCGCGGACGACTTCTGTGTGAACGTCGGGTACCTGTGCGCACCCCTGGACCAGAGTTCGGAGGTCCGGCTGCATCGGTGGAAGGGCCACGAGGGCACGGTCGTCGTCCACATTCCCCTACCCCAGGACGAGGACCCGACCGTGGCCCGGGCCCTTCAGCGGGCCGCCGCGCAGGGGGTTCGCGCGTGGGACAACCAACCCTTCCCCATCCTGGCGGACCTCCGAGGAGACCGGAACCCGCACTTCTCGGTGACGTGGGCCCCTGCCCTCGGGGGCAGCCGAATCGGGTTGGCCCGCAGCCGCTGGTCGATGGAAACCGGGCTCGTGGTCGAGTCCATCGAGTTGGCCACGCGGCACCCGGGGCAGCCGTGGGACCCGGCCCAGACCCATCAGGTACGGCTGACGGCCGCGCACGAGATGGGACACGCGCTCGGGCTCGGTCACAGCGACCAGTCCCGCGACGTCATGTATCCGACGAACACCGCGACCTCGATCAGCGCCCGGGACTACCGATCGATCGAAGTCCTGTATCAGACACCGGACGGCACGGTCATCCGGCGGTGACCGTGCCGTCCCGTCGGTCTAGTCCGAACCGCCCCAGCTGACCGAGCCGCCGACGTAGAGGCCCCGGCCCGGGGCGTCGAAACCGACCGCCTCCTCGTACTCGGCATCCAGCAGGTTCTCACCCCGCACCTCGATCGTGAGGCCGGGCCGTGAGCCGGAGGGCTCGACCGCCGCCCACCGCGCGGCCACCGAGAGCAGTCCGTACGCCGGAAGGGTCACCGGAGACGCCGGGAAGGTCGCGAAGTCCCGGTCGCTACGGCTCCCGACCCGGACGTACCGACTCGACAGGTCGACCGTGGAAACGCGCGTGTGGGCGCGGAACGCAACGCTGTGCTTCGGGCGACGAAGGAGGGGCTCGCCGTTCACGAAGGTCGCACCCTCCCCCTCGTCGAAGCCGGAGTCCACGACCTCGGTGTCGAGCCGCGTCCACGACACCCCGGCCGTCAAAAGCCCGAGGGCGAGTTCGGCGTCGGCCTCGAGGCCCACAGCGTCCGCGGCCGCTACGTTGAAGTAGTTGGGATCACCGGGGTTCGGCGGTGCGAAGGTGTACTGGATCAGGTCGGTGAACGCCTGGTCGAACCAGGTGACCGCAAGACGGACACGATCCTCGAACAGCGGCTGGTCCAAACCGATCTCCCACGATCGCGTCTCCTCGGGTCGGAGGTCGGGATTTCCCGTGGCGAAGCCGGTCGCGAAGTTCTCGGAGAAGGTCGGCTCCTTGATCGCCGTGCCGACCGACGCGCGCACCCGGCTACCCAGCCCCTCGGCCACGACCGCCGAAACGCCCGCCTGCCAGGTCGACTGGCGGCCAAAGCGCTCGTTGTCCTCGACCCTGACGCCAGCGTTGTACGCGACCACCCCGGCGCTCCCGCTGAAGTGCGCCAGGCCCGCGTGGTTGGAGCGCTCACTCTCGCTCCGCCCACTCGACCGCCCGAACTCGCTCAGCGACTCGTTGAACGAGCGCTGTGCCTCGTGCTCGTACTCGTAGCCGACCGAGAGAACACCCCACCGACTGCGCGCGTCGAGGTGTACGTCCGCCGAGGAGCGCCTGAAGTCGTCGAGACTCGTGTATCCGAAGAAGCCGATGCTGTCGGCCGCGTTGTCCTGGGCGTCGTCGGTCCCACCGTCTGTCTCGTTGACCGATACGCCGCCCCTGAGGACCACCCGCGGTGTGACCACCCGACTGGCCGCGAGCCTGACGACGGAAGCGTCCTGGAAGGTGAACGAGTTGCGGTCCACGGCCTGCCCGCTGCCATCCGTCGGGTATCCGTAGGTCCGGTCGATGAGGCGGGCATGGACGCGTAGGTCCGTCCGCTCGTCCGGCCTCAGGCGGGCCGAGCCCGAGATCGTGGTGACCTCGTGACGATTATTGAAGGCGTAGATGCCGTCGGTTCCCCGCTGCTCGACCGAGACCGAGTAGCCACCGACGTCCGTGCCGCCCCGCACCGAGGCGGCCCAATCCGCGCGTCCGAAGGAGCCGGCCTCGAAGCGCCCCGAGGCGACCGGGCTTCCCCGCCCTACCCGCGTAATCACGTGGATCACACCCGTCACGGCGTCCGACCCGTAGACAGCGCTCGCGGGCCCGCGCACGATCTCGATCCGCTCGACGTTGTCGGTGGTCAGAGCCGAGAAGTCGAAGCCTCCGCCCGCCTGGTTGACCTGCACACCATCGACGAGCACCAGGGTGTAGTCACTCTCTCCGCCCCTCAGGAAGACGGACGAGACGGCTCCGAACGAGCCCGGGCTGACGACGGTCACGCCGGGAACGTCCCGGAGGGCGTCGTTCAGCGACCGGACCCCGAAGGCGCGCAACTGCTCGCCCGAGATGACCGAAACGTGGTTGGCGACAGCGTCCGCGGGTCGGACCGTGGGTCCGGCCGTGACCACGAGGCCGTCGAGGGAGAAGGGTTCGATCTGCCCACTGGCGGGGGCCGCCGTGGAGGCCGCTGCCAGGATGGCGGCGACAAGAAGAGTTCTCGACATCGAAAAAGTCCGTCCTTTCCGATGGGAAACGACGGACTACACCGAGGCCACGCCCGGTCCAGGCCATCCTCCCCGCGGAGGTTGAGGCTTGGTCGGGTGGACCACGTCTCCTGGCTCGAGGCCGTCGGTCTGCCTTCCCGGGTTACCCCAGTGGCCTCCTTCAACCGACGTTCCGCTTTCGCGGACCTCTCACAGTGGCGGGGCCGCGCCGGATTCTCACCGGCTTCCGTTCGGCCCACCCTACTCGAATTGTGCCTCGAAGCTACGCAGGGGCGGGGTGGGTGCCAACCCTGGCCGACGGAGGGCAACTTGTGCGCACCCGTCGAGCCCGGAGGCCCATGCCTCAGATCGATCAGGCCTCTCGGACCAGTCCGAACTTCTCGATCTTCTTGTAGAGGTTCGAGCGCGGCATGTCGATGCGACGAGCCGTTTCGGCCACGTTCCAGTCGTTCTCGCGAAGCTTCTGGAGGATGAACGCCCGCTCGGCGCCGTCCTTGAAGTCGGAGAAGTTGTCCGCCGCCAGGAGTTCCCCACCCAACCCCCCCGCGGCGGCACGGCCGGTCGCGAGAAGGTCGACGTCGTCCGCGCGAACGGAATCCCCACCTGCCAGGATCAGCAGCCGCTCGACGGTGTTGCGGAGTTCGCGGACGTTGCCCGGCCAGGAGAGTGCCTGGAGTCGGTCGATCGCCGCGGTCTCGAAGCTGCGCGGGGACATACCCTCCCGGTTGGTCATGATGTCCGTGAAGTGCTGCACGAGCATCGGGATGTCGTCCCGGCGCTCCCTCAGCGGTGGCATGTGGACCGGCACCACGTTGAGGCGATAGAAGAGGTCCTCGCGGAATTCGCCCGCCTCGATCTGTTCTTCGAGGTCCTTGTTGGTCGCGGCGATCACCCGGACGTCCACCTCGATCGACTTCGACCCACCGACACGGGTCACGACCCCCTGCTCCAGCGCGCGCAGCACCTTGGCCTGCGCGTCCTTGGACATGTCCCCGATTTCGTCGAGAAACAACGTTCCGCCGTCGGCCTGCTCGAACTTACCCGCACGATCGGCCACCGCCCCCGTAAAGGAGCCCTTCATGTGGCCGAAGAGCGCGGACTCGATCAGCTCGGAGGGAATCGCGGCGCAGTTCACCTCCACGAACGGATCGTCCGATCGTGACGAAAGCCGATGGACGGCCCGGGCCACGAGCTCTTTCCCGGTCCCGTTCTCACCGGTGATGAGGACGCGGGCATCCGTGGGGGCCACACGCTCGACACGCTCGAGCACCTGTCGAATGGGGTACGACGTCCCGACGATCTCGTAGCGGCTCTCCACCTGCGACCTCAGATCCGCCACGCTCTGTGTGAGGCCCCTCAGTTCGAGCGCGCGCCGGAGCGTCACCAGAAGGCGGTCGGTGTCGAGCGGTTTCTGAAGGAAGTCGTAGGCGCCCTTTCGGGTGGCCTCGACCGCCGTGTCGATCGTTCCGTGACCGGAAATCATGATCACGACCGCCGAGGGGTCGTCGGCGCGGATCCGTTCCAGAACATCGAGACCGTCCAGGCCCGGCATCTTCACATCCAGGAAGATCACGTCCGGATGGAAGCTCTGCGCGAGCTCGATGCCTCGATGCCCGTCCTCGGCCTGCTCCACCTCGTGGCCCTCGTACTCGAAGACCTGAACCAGTGCGCTTCGAATACCGCTCTCGTCGTCGACGACCAGCAGACGTGCCATTACATGTCGTGGATCGGGGGGTCGGGACCCGTCAGGGACTGTCCTCGTCTACCGCCATAAGGTGGATTGGTTCGGCACTCTCCACCACGAGACGATGCCCCGCCATGTACATCGACCCCAAGCCGTGGGGCTTTCTGACCCTGAGGACCGGCCGGTCGTCTCCCCTCCCCTGGCCCGCGAAGGCGGCGGAACCGGCGCGCCCCAACGGTAGCCGCCGGGCGACGGCCGCCAGCACCACCTCGGGGACCGGAATCCCTTCGACGACGGCACCTTCGATCCGGAAGTCGATCCACCCGGCTCGCCCGGTGGAGATCCGCCCGAAGACGGTCACGGACGCCGTGTCCGGAAGGACGGAGGAGAGCGCCCCCAACTCCTCCGCCGCCTCGAAGTCGGCGTGCACGAGCCGAGCCGAGACCCGGACGACACCCCGCTCGATCGTGAGCTCCGGCTCGATCACACCCGACGGCACGACGCCGGGAAGGCCGAAACGCACCAGCGCCGTCAGGTCTTCTCCGGTCAGGGAGAGCGAGCGGTCGCGTCCCGCACGGACGTGGCCGGCCTGCACGAGGAGGGTCTCGGCCCGGTCGGCCGCTCCATACCCGACGGCCGCGAAGACCGGTGGCGGGGCCAGGAGCACCGCGGTGTCATCGGCACTCGGTGCCTCGGCCGCCAGCCAGACCGCGACCCCGACGAGCCCCACGGACAGGAAGGTGCGTCGCCCCGTCATGCGGTCGCCAACTTCGTCGTCGATACGACCGAGTACGAGGCGCCCGCCGGCGACAGGTGGCTCCTCATCAGATCGAGCGCATGGACGCGGATCTCGTCCGAGAAGGAGAGGTCGGCCAGTCGGGTGTCGAGGTCACGGAAGGCACCTGCTCCTCCCTCCTCCCGGGCTCGCCCGACCGTGATGTGAGGCCGAAAGGCGCGGGTCTCCGTCTCGAACCCGACCTCGCTCAGCGCCCACTCCAGGTCCTGCTTCATACATCGGAACTCGGGGCTCGCGTCGACCCCGACCCAGAGCACGTTGGGTCGTCGGACCGTCGGGAACGCACCGAAGCCGTCGAAGGCGGTCGTGAACGCCGTGGTCGAGCGTCCGACGCGGGACAAGGCGGTCTCGATCTGCGGGATCGCCTCACGGCGCACCTCGCCCAGAAACTTGAGCGTGATGTGGAAGTTGTCGGGGTCGATCCACCGGACGGGAAGCCCGTCTTCTCGAAGCTCTCGCACGGCCCGATCGATCCGGGCGCGCTGCTTCTTGGGGATCGTGATGCCGACGAAAAGCCGCATTCCGGCGTACCTCGCACACCTTCGAAGTGGATTGCGACACGCAATCGCCGTGTCACTCGCAACGTAGCGCGTGCCGCGAAGCACACGCCATACCTACGGGAGGAGGGGGGCCTAGGCTTCAGGGGGTGGTGGCCCCGGCTCCTGCGAGGGCTCCGACAAGACCTCGCGGGACAGGTTGATCCGCTGCGTCGGGTACGCGAGGGTGACGGTCGGTTCGGCGTCGAAGCCGTCGAGGATGCGCTCCCAGAGGGCGCTCGCGCTCCCCCGCCGCTCTCGGGGGCGGCACAGGTACCGCAGTGTGAGCAGCACCCCGCTGTTTCGCACCGAGACGTACACGACCGGGGTCAGTTTGCGATAGCGGATGAGGAATCGCTCCTCACCCTGCCGCCGCGGCTCGTGGGCCTCCCGGGTGATGTCGATCGTCTGATCCGCCGCGAGTTCCTCGACGATCTCCTTGGCCCGGCGCCAGTCGCTCTCCAGGGTGATCAGGATCGCGAGCTCGTTCCACAGGTAGGGGAAACCCGCGACGTAGTTGGCGAGGGGTTCGGTAAAGACCTTGGCGTTCGGCACGTGGATGAGCCGTCCCGTGCTCTGGTCCGCGTCGACCCAGTTTCCGATCTCCATGACCGTGAACTGGAAGAGGCTCTTGTCCACGACGTCCCCGGCGTACTCACCGATCTGGATGCGGTCTCCGAGGTCGAAGGGTCTGCGCCACATGATGAAGGCCCAACCGGCCAGATCGGCCACCAGGTCCTTCAAAGCAATGGCGAGGCCCGCCGACAGGAGGCCGAGGAAGGTCCCGATCGAGCGGATCGCCGTGAACCACACCTGGGCCAGGATCAACGTCGTGATGATGAAGCCGACCGTACCGGAGGCCTTGGCCCATCGGTAGCGTAGTTCGGAATCCTCGATCCGCCGGTTCACCACCGCCAGAACTCCGCGCCGCGCCAGGAGAGCGAGGACGATGATCACCAGCGAGAGGACGATGTTCGTCTGGGTCTCGGCGGTCACCCCCGGAATCACGACGAAACCGGAGTCGATCGGAGTCGGCTGCTGGAAGCGGAAGATGTCAGACCTCCCGGGCGATCGACGGCGTACGAGTGATCGGGCGCTGGACGGTGCGGGCCCGATCGGATGTGATCATCACCACGGACCCGAGGATGATGGCGGCCGCGACGCCCGAGCGGAAGGTCAGGGGCTCATCGGCCAGGGCCCACCCGAGCAGCATCGCCACGACCGGATTGACGTAGGCGTACGTCCCGGCACGGGCCGGCGAAACGACCGTCAGCAGCCAGATGTACGCCGCGTAGCCGATGAGCGCACCGAAGAGGATGAGGTAGACCAGGGCGAGGGCGGACTTGAGGGAGACGGCCGCAGGATCGAACGAGCCCCACTCACCGAAGGCGGTGGCCAACACCACGAAGACGAGCCCTCCGCACAGGAACTGGGAGGCGACGAGCATCCGCGGCCGCGGAGGGTTCTTCATGTAGCGGGAGTAGAGAGAGCCACCGGCCCAACAGAGTGAGCCGAGCACGACGATCGCCCCACCCAGGATCTCCCGCGTGTCCCCGCCAGCCCCGAGGCCCTCGGCCCCGCCGAGGACACCGACACCCGCAAAACCGATCAGCAGCCCGAGTGTGGTCCTCCCGGACGGCCGCTCACCGGCGCCGAACGCCCAGTCGAGGAGGACGAGCCAGAGGGGGACCGTGGCCACGATCAGGGCAACGAGCCCCGACGGCACCCACTGCTCGGCGATGACGACCCCCCCGTTTCCACCCGCCAGGAGGAGCGTGCCGGACACCGCCCCACCCCACCACTGTGCCGGCGTCGGCTTCGGGACCCCGCGAAGTCGTGCCCACGCGTAGAGGAGGACGCCGGCCACGAGGAAACGAACCGCCGCCATGAGAAAGGGCGGAATCGTCTCGATCGCGAAGCGGATCGCGAGGTACGTCGACCCCCAGATGAGGTAGACGGACAGGAAGGCGAGGACCAGGAGGAGGGTGCCCGGATCCGGCTCGGCTCCACTCCCCGATCCCCCGTCGGCTTGGTTCATCAGGAAAGGTCGCCGCTCGCCCACGCGGATCCAACCGCTCGAGATCGACGAACTTCGTCACGACCGGCCCCACGAACGACGATACTGCAGGGCCTCTCCGACGTGCTTCGCGCCGATCGACTCCGAACCGTCCAAATCCGCGATCGTGCGGGCCACCCGGACCGATCGATCGGCACCCCGGCCCGACAGGCCCATCCGGTCGACGGCCACCTCGAGAAGGCGCCGCCCCTCCTCGTCCAACCGGCCGGCCGCCCGCAGGTCCCGGGGGGTCATCTCGGCGTTGGTGCGACCTCCCTCGTACCCCCTGGCCCGCTGTCGAAGCCGGACCTCTTCGACGGCCTCGGCCACGCGCTCCGACGAAGCCCCCCCGGTGCGCCCCGGCATCACGTCGTCGGGGCGGAGAGCCGGCACCGGGCAGACGATGTCGATGCGGTCGAGGAGGGGCCCCGACAACCTCCGCCGATATCGGTCCACGACGGAAGCCGAACAAGTACACCGCCCGTCGTCGAGCCCGGCCATCCCGCACGGGCAGGGGTTCATTGCGACGACCAGCTGCACTCGAGCGGGAAAACGAATCGTGCCCGAAACCCGACTCACGGAGACGAAGCCGTCTTCGAGGGGCTGTCGGAGAGCCTCAACGACGTTCCGCGAGAACTCGGGGAGTTCGTCCAGGAAGAGCACGCCGCGGTGCGCGAGGGACAGCTCTCCGGGCCGGACGGGACGCCCACCTCCGATCAGGGCCGCGTAGCTGGCGGTGTGGTGGGGGGCCCGGAAGGGGGGCGATCGTGGCAACCCGACCTGATTGCCCGCTCCGGCCACCGAGCGCACGCGGGCGACCTCGAGCGCCTCGTCCGGCGCGAGTTTCGGCAGCAAGCCCGGCAGCGTCGAGGCAAGCATCGTCTTGCCTGCTCCGGGCGGGCCGACGAACAAGAGGTTGTGGGCGCCCGCCGCAGCGATCGTCAGGGCGCGTTTCGCCCCGACCTGCCCCCGGACGTCGGCCAGATCGGGAACCCGCGCGGCCGGTGCCCCCCGTGCACCCGCCCGCGGCGGGGATCGATGCTCGGACAGCGGTCGGTCACCGCGGAGGTGACCGACCACGGCCCCGAGGTCTTCGCAGCCGAAGACCGTCGATCCCGGGAGCAGGGCGGCTTCGGGTGCGGTGGCGGAGGGCACGATGATGCCCCGGCCGGTCCGGGCCGCGTGGGCCGCCACCGGAAGCCCACCCCGCACGCCCTTCAGCGTCCCGTCGAGTCCCAGCTCCCCCACGACGAGGACCCGCTGGACCGACTCGTCGGGAACGACGCCGCTCGCTACGAGGATACCCAGCGCGATCGGGAGGTCGAAGCCGGTACCCTCCTTCCGGAGATCGCCGGGCGAGAGGTTGACGGTGATCCGCTTGGGCGGGAGTTCGAATCCGCTGGCCCTCAGGGCCGACGCGACACGCTCCCGCCCTTCGCGCACGCTCCCCTGGGGGAGGCCGACGACGGTGAACGAGGGCAGCGCAGAGGCCAGCGCCACCTCGGCCACCACCGAGACGGCCTCGACGCCGACCACGGCGGCCGTGTGAATCCGTGCGATCATCCCGGACGGTCTCGGGACCGGACGGGCGGAGCCATGCGAAATTGCGCCCCCTTCCCCCCTCCGGTACGATCTTCGAGGTGCGCCCGCGCACCGACGAGGGCGGATCGATCCACCCACCGAGGGTTCCATGGACCAGGGTCTCGACCAGCTGAAACTCGTCTGGGGTGCGCTCGTCGGGGGCGTGGTCCTCTACACGCTCCTCCTCTTCGGACTCATGACCGCCGGGGTCCTCGAAGTGGCGAGCCTCGATCCACACATCATGCCGTGGGTCGGCGCCGGTGTGGTCGTCTACATGGGCGCGGGACTCCTCCTCAGGCGATCCATGATCGCGGCCATCCCACGGGACGTCGAGGACGACGCACGGCTGGCTCAATACCGTCTCGCGATCCTGGTGCCGATGGCTCTGATGGAGTCGGGTGGTCTGGTTCTCGTCACCCTGGGCATGCTCACGGGGACTGCCTACTGGGTGCTGGCAGGAGGAGCCGCGGCCGCGCTCCTCATGTTCCTGGCGAGACCCTCGCTCTCGGAGCTCGGCGCCTGAGGGGTCGCGCCCACTAGCCCGAGGCGGCCGCCGCATCCTGGAGGAGCGCCCAGACGTCGGCGACGTCGTCCTCAGTCGTCCTGACGTTGCCCACGGCGAGGCGGAGCACGACCTGATCGTCCACGGCCGTATGGGTCAGGAAGGCCCGCCCCGATGCGTTGACCCGGGCCATGATCGCGTGGTTCCGATCGTCCCCTTCGACGTGGCGGAAGGCGACGAGACCCAACTCGACGGGCGCCGCGACGTGCCACTCGTCCGACGCCTCGACCCACGAGGCGAAGAGTTCGGCCAGCCGCAGGTGTTCTTCGATCCGCGCCCGCAGGCCGAACCGGCCGAAGTAGCGCATCACGAACCAGAGCTTGAGGGAGCGCATGCGGCGGCCCAGGGAGACACCGTAGTCCATCAGGCTCCGCGTCTCGGCCCCCTCGGCCGTGGAGAGGTATTCGGGAACGATGGAGAACGTCCTGACCAGCTCCTCCGGGTGAGCGCAGTAGAGGACCGAGCAGTCCATCGGGGTGAAGAGCCACTTGTGCGGGTTCACCACGATCGAGTCGGCTCCCTCCCACCCCGCGAATCGCTGGGCGACCTCGGGGACGAGGGCGGCGGGCCCGCCGTACGCCGCATCGACGTGCACCCACACTCCCAGTTCACGACCGATGTCGACGACCTCGGCCACCGGGTCGATCGCGGCCACCGATGTGGTCCCGAGGGTGGGCACGATGGCCACAGGGACGAAGCCCGCGGCTCGGTCCTCCTCGATTGCCATCTTCAGCGCCGAGACGTCGAGTCGGTAGCGATCGTCGGTCGGAATGGCGCGATACCCGGTGCGCCCGAGGCCGAGCGTCAGAGCCGCCTTCTCCACCGAGGAGTGGGTCTGCTCCGAGGCGTACACCCGACCGGGTCGTTGTCCGAACAATCCGTGAGCGTGGGCGTCGGGGTACGCCCGGTTCCGCGCCGCGGCGAGCGCGTACAGGGTCGAGGACGAGGCGGTGTCGTTGATCACACCCTCGAATCGACCCGGCAGGCCGAGCATCCGTCGCAGCCAGTCCGTCGAAACGTCCTCCAACTCCGTGGCCGCCGGTCCGCTCTTCCACACCATGGCGTTCACGTTGACAGCCGCGGAGAGCATCTCACCCAGGATCCCCGCGGCCGACGCCGAGGTGGCGAAGTAGCCGAAGAACGACGGATGGTTCCAGTGGGTCAGTCCGGGAACGACATCCCGCCGGAAGTCCTCGAGGATCACCTCCATCGCCTCCCCGCCGCCCGGAGGCTCGTCGGGCAGGCGCGACTTCAGGAAGCCGGGCTCGGGAGAGGTGTAGACCGGGATGTTCCGGGTGTGCTCCAGATACCCGGCGATCCAGCGGCCGACGGCCTCGGCGTGGCTGCGGAATTCGTCCGGCGGCATGTCCCCGAGGGGCGGCGCACCGGCGCGTTCGCTCAGTGCTCGTCTCCGGGGTCGGCGAGCGTCACGTCGAAGTGCTCTCGAACCTCCGCAGCGATTCCCTCCAACTGGCGTTCGACCTCCGCCAGCGAGTCCTCACCGTCGAGGATGGCGCGGCCACCCGAGGGCCCGAAGAAGTCGAAGAAGAGTGTGTCGGTGTGCCCGATGCTCGCCTGGGTCACCGCCTGATCCAGAGCCCGGTTCAGCCGGAGGATCTCCCGCATCGGCCATGCGGTCGAGCCGTCCATCGGCGCTTCGAGATAGAGCTTCCGAATCACGAGTTCCCGGAGCACGTGCATCTCTTCGATCGCTTCACCTGCCGCCAATCCGCGCTTCACCGCCACCGCCCCGTACAGTTCCGCCGTCCGCAGCCAGATCGGTCTGAGCTGCACGCGGTGTTGCCCCAGCATCATGGGGAGAAGCCGGACGATGAGCCGGGCGAATCTATGGACGATCCGGATCCGCTCCGCTGGTGGGTCGTCGTCTCGAGACAGGATCTCCTCGATCCACCGTTCCGAGAGGGATTCGACCCCCTCGTTCAACCACCGTTCGATGTCGGGCGGGTGTCCTCCACGTGCCGTCGCGGACGGCTCTCCGAGCGAGCGCGGGCGGGCGGGCAAACCGAGTGTCGTATCCGGCATCAGCGGGGAGGCGAGGGGTCGGGGCGGAGTCGCGTCCGTCTCTGAAGCATAGTCCGCACGGGACGCATCGTTCCAGAGCGATGTCGCCTGGCCCCTACCCTTCGGGACCAGCCCACACCGGAAGCTCGACGGTCACGGTCGTCCCCTGCCCCGGTTCCGAGGCCGCCCGAACTTCACCCCCCCATGCCGTGACGACCCGTTTCACGATCGCCAGGCCGAGTCCGGTTCCCGTCGACCGCGTGCTGAACTGCGGCTCGAAGATCCTCGGGAGTACGTCTTCGGGAATCCCAACCCCCTCGTCCACGACCGAGACCTCGACGGTGTCGGCTTCACCCCTCCGGGCCTGCACGAGCACACGCGTCCCCTCTGGGCTGGCGAGGCGGGCGTTCTCGAGCAGGTTCACGAGGACTTCCTTCAGTTCGGCGTTGCGACCAACGACCGGGGGGAGGCCCTCGGCAACGTCGCGTTCGAAGTGGACCGGCGAGGTCGCGCTGCCGTAGAGCGTCATCACCTCGGAAATGACGTCCCCGACGAAGACGGCGGTGAGGGGCTCCACGGTGTCGCCCGGCGCTCCGAAGCGGCTGAACGACTGCGCGATCTCCGCCAGGCGGTCGATCTCGATGAGCATGGCGTCCGCGTTCCGGATCAGGATCTCCTCGAAGTCAGGGCGCCCGTCGTCCCAGGCACGACGAACGTGCTGGATGCTCAGCTTGATCGGGGTGAGAGGATTCTTGACCTCGTGCGCGACCTGACGGGCCATCTCACCCCAGGCGAGGACACGTTCGGCGCGCAGCTCGTCGGTCACATCGTCGAGGGCCACGACCACACCTCTGCGGGTCCCGAACGTTCCGAGTCGACGGGCCCGAACCCTCAGGCGCCGTTCACCGTCGCTGAAGTCCTGGGTGGCCTCGTCCTCGGCACCCCCGAGGTACGCCTCGATCCAGGCGATCAGCTCCTCTCCGAGGGCTCCGCTCGCCGGCAGCTGTCGGTCGACGAACACCTCCGTGCCCATCAACTCTTCGGCGCGCGGGTTCACGAGGGTCACCCGTCCTTCGGGGTCGAGGGCCACCATGCCGACGGCGGCTTCGTCCATGATCAGCTGTGTCCGCTTCGACGTCCGGACGAGCTGCCTTCGCGCCCTCCGAACGCGCCCGACCATCCGGTTGAACGCCCTGAACACGGCTCCGAATTCGTCCTGGCGATGAGCGGGCAGGCGGAGTCCGAGGTCCCCGGAGCCGACGCTCTCCGAAGCGATCTGGAGGGCGCGGATCGGCCGGGTGAGCGCGCGGCCCGCGACCATCGCCAGGGCGAAGGACAGGGCACCCCCGAGCAGGATGACGAAGGAGAGAAGCTCGATGAGATCCGTCGTCTGGAGGGCACTCGTGCCCGCCTGCAGCGGGACCTGCGCCGCGAGTACGTCCCCGTCGGGCAGACGACGGTACGCAGTGACGTACTCCCACGGACCGACGGAGGTCTCGTGCACCGCCCGGACGGCGTCGTATCCGTCCAGCTCCCGGTGGATCTCGAAGGGCATCCACCCCTCGTACAAGCCGAGGTCGACCAACTCCTCCACCGAGCCTTCGCTCAACTCCCCGGCCCGGTACTCGAGGAGTTCGGCCCCGACCTGATTGGCGAGTCGAGCCATCTGGCCGTCCAGGGTGATGTACCACCCCGCCGCGTCGTCAACGACGCGCTCGGCGATCACCTGAGTGGATCGACGGGAAGCCTCGCTCAGCGCCTGGTAGGCCACCGTGCCGAAGATCGCATTGGCCAGAGCGAAGAAGCCGAAGAGGGCCAGGGTCACCCGGGCGCGGAACGAAATCACCAGGCCGGACAGCCTCATCCGCTCCCGGTCGATCTCCTGGAGCAGGCCGCGCCCTAGGAGGACGAAGGCCAGAGCGACAGCGAGGTCGAGGACGAGGACGAGCACGGCCCGCGCGATCGTCAGGGCGAGCCCGGGCAACCGGACGTCGTAGATGGCGTGGTACGCGGGTCCGTTCGAGAAGCGGAGCCCGACATCGACCTGCCAACCGCGCGCGGTCGCGGACCGGGCAACCACGTTGGGGGCGACCTGCCCCTCCGGGAGCGCGATGACCGTGAGGGCCTCGGTATCGGCGCCGACCAGCCCCTGCACGAGAGGTCCGAGCCCGGCCCGCCCCGAGGTCTCCGGGAACGGGGGGACGACGGCGGTGACCATGCGGTCGTTCGGCAGGGCCGAGGTCAGGATGTACCGCGCGTCGTCCCGGTCGAGTTGGGAGAGGCGAACCCCGCCGACCTGGCGACCGAGGCGCAGCTGGGCCTGGTACGGTTCGGGTTCGTCGTCGGGCACCCCGATCCTGAGACCCTCGCCGGGCGACCCGTCGCGCTCCTCGAGCTGGAGGCGAACCGGGTACCCGATGCGGGACAGCCCGCTCTCCCGCCAGCCGTCGTAGAGAATGGCGACATCCTCGGCCCCGGCCGCATCCAGCGAGTCGGCGATGTAGGCGAAGTCGATCAGCCGCTCCTCCAGCTCGACGTCCTCTACGGCGTTGAGCCGAGTCAGGCGCTCCTCGCCCTCGGTGATCCGCGCGTCGACGGTCCACCCCCACATCGTCGGGACGACCGCCGTCGCGGCCAGGCCGACCGATACCGAGGCGGCTATGAGGCGACGGCGAAGGCCCACCCCGGGGCCGATCCCCCACGCCGCCAGAGCGTACGGGAGTCCCCACGCGGCGGTCCAGAGCGCGGAGGCGTCCCCGGTGCTCAGGACCCGCCATCCGACGAGCCCGGCCATCACGGCGGCCAGGACGCCGGCGCCGACGAAGATCGGGAGCGCCCGCTCCTCGGCCCGCACCCGCAGGAGGAGCCAGCCGCACAACAACGCGGTCGGTCCGACCGCCACGAGTTCGACCCCGATCCAGGGGCCTCGACCGGCAAGGAGGGTCGCCGGCTCGATCAGGCCACGGAGGGCGGTCAGGGTCAGCGGCAGGAGGACGGCCGCGACACCACCGACGAGCCACGGCGGGAAGCGCAGGCGGCTCTTCGGCACGACCGCCCACACGCCGAAGAGCGCCGCCACCAGGAGGGCCGCCCGTCCGATCGGAAGCGGTCCGATCATTCCCGTTCCGTCGACGAAGGCGGTACTCCACAGGGTCCAGGCGTGGAGGGGCGCCCAGAAGGCTCCCGCCACGAGCGCGGCCATCGCCGCCGCACTCTCGTCGAGACGTGCCGTGCCCGCGAGCGCGAACAGAAGCCAGGCGAGGGCACCGAGGAGCGCGACGCGCGTTGCCCAGAGTGCGCGAATCTCGGCCGCTCGAACCTCCGGCACCGGAGGTTCGAGCGCGACGGAGAGCAGCCGATCGTCGTCCAGTTCGAAGTCCCACAACCAGTCGGCCGGCCCGGGGTCACCCTCGGTGACCCGGATCTGCTCCCCGGACTCGCGGGCGAAGTTGCGCGCCAGGTTGCGCATGTTCGCGTCGATCCCGTCCGGGAGCGAGGCGCGGAGGAGATAGGCGACCATGACGACACGCCCGTCGTCGTGTCTCGCGGTGACGTAGAAGTACCCGAAGAGCGGGAGGTCCCGGTACGACCACCGCCGGACTCCCGCCTGGACGTCCTCCGGGATCATGCCCCGATGGAGACCGTTCCAGGTAACCGGGGTGCCGTCGGACTCGAAGAGGGCGATGGCGGCGATCCTGTCCTCGTCCCTCAGCTCGACCAGCTCGGCCTGCCCGGGAAGCCGATCCAGCTCTACCCAATCGGCCAGGAGCGCGTCGGCGATGCGGGCGCCCGCCTCCCGCCGCTGGTCCTCCAACTCACGACGCAGGAGCCCGTCGACCCGATCGACCTGATCGGTCCAGTAGGCGTCCCAGTCGCTCAAGACGTAGTCGACCTGGCGTTCCGCATACAAAGCCACCACGATGCCACAGGTGACGACCGCCCAACCGACCCCCCAGAGACGGCGTTTCGCCCGACCGGGGCGCACGATGGCCGCCACGGGGAGTACGATGGCGGCCACGACGATCGGCCACGGCCCGTCCGCGGCACTCCAGAGCCAGAGCGAGGCCACCCCGAGCCAGGGACCGAGCCGCGCCACCACCGACGCCACCCGCCCGAGCAGCGACTGAGATGTCACGACGTCCGACATTCGCCCTCGACGAACTTCCCTGGACGGGGGTCCAGGAGCACCTGGTTCGGGACCAACGCCTGATCTTTCCGGTCGGTGCGCTGGAGCAGCATGGCCCCCACCTCCCGTTGGGGTGCAACGCCCTGATCGCCGAGCGGGTGGCGGCGGAGGTCGCGGATCGGTTGGGCGTCCTGCGGGCGCCCGTGTTCTCCTACGGTGTGACCGTGGGCGGAGGTCCCTATGCGGGCCGAGCGGGTGTTCGCAGGAAAACGCTGCACAGGTCCGTCAACGAACTCCTCCGCATGTGGGACGAGGACGGCTTCACCCACTATTTGATCATCACGGCGCACCGCGCCGAACCGCACCTGGAGGCCCTTCTCATGATGCCGCCCGAGCCGTCGAGGAAGTCCGTGTACGACCTCTATCAAATCGACGTTTCCGACATCATCGAAGGCGATCCCGAGATGGAGCACGGCGGCGAGCTGGAGACCTCCCTCATGTTGCACCTGGCGGCCGACCTCGTGCGGATGGAGCAAGCCGTCGACTACCTACCGGAAGGCGGGGGCCTCCGAAAGTATACGCGACGACGCGCCCCTACGCCGCCCAAATATTCCCGCGGGGTGCTGGGGGCGCCGACGCGCGGGACGGCGGAGAAAGGAGCCGCGATCTTCGCTCGCTACATCGACGCCCTGTGCTCCGCGATCCAAGAGGACCGTCGGGGGTAGGACCAGTCATGACGAAATCCACCCGCTCCGTACCCGTCCGAATCGCGCTCCTCCTGGCGCCCTTCGTGCTCCTCTCCATCGGCATCGGTGCCGACCCGATCGGAGCCCAGGGCATCGTCGTCGATCAGGGCACCTTCGCCGTGACGGTCGAGGGGGCCTCGGTGGGCACCGAGGAGTTCGTCCTGCGGCGCGCAGGCCTGGCCCGGGCGGACAAGATCTTCGCCAACGCGGAGTTGACCCTCCGAGTGGACGGTACGGACGAAGTCGCCACGTTGATCCTTCGGGCCGACCCCGGCGAGGGCACGACCGAGCAGTACGAGGCCGAGATCCGCGGAGACGACGCGGCCACGGTTCGCGTGGTCCGCGCCAACCGGCGGTATGTCGCCACGATCCGCTCCGTGGCGGGATCGGAGGATCGAGAGTACCAGGCCCGGCCCACGACCCGGGTCCTCGAGCGCGACGTGGCTCACCACTACTTCTTCCTCGGGGAGCTCGCCGCGGGGAGCACGACGCATGTGCTCGAACCGAGGAGCCGGGCGCAGGTCACACTGACCACCGGGAGGCACGAGGACACCTCCCTCGCGCTCGAGGGCCGTACCGTGCCGGCACGGCGCGTGACCTTCACGGCCACGGAGGCGGACGAGAGAACCGTGTGGTTCGACCGCCAGGGGCGCGTGCTCCGCGTGGAGGTCCCGGCACGAGGATACGTGGCCCAACGCACTGACCTCGTCGGCTGACGGCGCGACCGGCCCACCTTCACCCTACCCGCAGCACGGTTAGCTTCTCTGGCGGTCGGGGGTCTCGTCGTGTGCGCTCTGAAGATTCCCACGACCCGTATCGTAGCGGTCGTGAATGTGGGAGCGGGCCCGTAGCGTTGGTTGCTCGAAACCAGGGCGGATGCCAGGGCGTACGGGGAACGGTCGTTTCGCCCCGCTCCCGTTTCCCCGGTGGGAGGTTTCGTGAGGATGATGACCCGTTCGACCCTTCTGGCGCTCGCGCCGCTGCTTTTCGCCGCGGCGGCTTCGGCCCAGGAGATCCCCGCTGCTCTGTCGCTGAACGAAGCGATCGAGATCGCGCGTTCGTCCAACCCCTCGTTCCTCCAGACGCGAAACGACGAAGCGCTCGCTGACTGGGACGTGCGCCAGGCCTGGGGCCAGCTGATGCCGTCGGCCAGCGCCTCGGGGGGCGTATCGTGGCAGGGCTCGGGTGAGCAGCAGTTCGGAACGCTGACCCTCGGGGACCTCGGCTTCGGCAACCAGCCGTCGTACTACACCTCGCGTTACAGCCTGGGCCTGAACTACTCGCTCTCCTGGGCCACGCTCCTCGGTCCGAAGCAGGCGAAGGCGCAGAGGGTCGCCACCCTGGAGGGCATCGGAGCGGCCGAAGCCGGCCTCGTGGCCCAGGTCACGACCGGCTACATCGACCTGCTCCGTCGGGAGGATGCGGTCCGGATCGCTCGCCTCCAGCTCGAGAACAACGAAGCCAACCTCCGCTTGGCCGAGGGTCGACTGGCGGTCGGCTCCGTCACACCGATCGACGTCGGTCAGGCGGAAGTCCTCGTCGGTCGATCCCAGGTCGCGCTCCTGCAGGCGGAGAACGGTGTCACGACCTCCCGGATGCGCCTCCTCCAGCTCCTGGGCCTCCCCGTCGATCAGGACTTCACGACGACGACCACCTTCGAGCTCACCGAGCCGACGTGGGACGCCGAGACGTTGACCGCGATGGCGATGGACGGGAACCCGACCCTCCGGCAGCGGCGCTCGTCGACCTCGGCGGCCGACGTGGCGGTCAGCTCCGCGTGGTCCCAGTACATGCCGTCCCTCACCCTCTCCACGGGGTGGAGCGGCTTCACGCGTGAGGCCAGCAACACCGACTTCCAGATCGCCCAGGCGCAGTCCCAGGTCGCGGGCCAGATCGCCAGCTGCGTGCAGACGAACGATCTGTACTCGAGGCTCGCCGACCCCCTGCCCCCGATCGACTGCGGACAGTTCGCCTTCACCGACGCGCAGGCGGCGGCCATCAACCAGTCGAACAACCAGTTCCCGTTCAACTTCGTCGGTTCGCCACCCACGGTGTCGCTGAACCTGAGCATCCCGATCTTCACGGGCCTCAGCCGTCAGCGGAACATCGAGGCCGCACGCCTGCAACGGGACGACCTCCGACAGGCCGTCCGCGAGCAGGAACTCACGGTCCAGGCCGACATCGCGATCGGTCTCGAAAACGTGAGAACGCTCTACGAGAGCGCGCTCCTGGAGGAGCGGAACCGGGAACTCGCGGAGCAGCAGCTGAACCTGGCGCGGCAGCGCTACCAACTGGGGGCGATCACCTTCGTCGAGCTCTCCGACGCGCAGACCCTCTTCGCCCAGGCGGACGCGGACCGCACCATCGCGCTCTTCCTGTACCACGACTCTGTCACGAACCTCGAGGCGCTGATCGGCGCCTCCCTTCGATAAGGCTGATTTCTCGCCCATGGAGACACGCAACAAGGTCCTGATCGGTGTCGCCGCGGTCGTCGTTCTCGGCGCCGCCGCCGCCATGTCCCTACGCCAGGGGAACGACCGTGGTCTCGAGGTCCGGGTCGAAGCGATCGACCGGCAGGACCTCGTCGAGATCGTGACGGCCAGCGGAAACATTCGCGCTCGACGTACGGTCGACATCAGCTCGGACGTCTCGGCTCGGGTCGAGGCGTTGATGATCGACGAGGGCGACGACGTCGTGGAGGGGCAGATCCTCCTCCGGCTGGAGCAGGATCAGCTCCAGGCGGCGCTCTCCCGCGCGGAGGCCACGCTGGCACAGGCCGAGGCAGGCGAGGCCCAGCAGACCGCCAACCTCCTCCGAGCCGAGCGCGACCGCGATCGCCTCGTTTCGCTGCGGGCGACCGACTCGCTCCTCGTCAGCCGGCAGGAGTTCGACAACGCCCACACCGATGTCGAGATCCAGACGGCAATGCTGGAGTCCGCCCGCTTCGGCGTCCGCCAGGCTCAGGCGAGTGTCGACGAGGCCGAGGACCGACTGTCGAAAACCGTCTTTCGCGCGCCGATGGCCGGTAAGGTCACGCGTCTGAACGTCGAAGAGGGAGAGACCGTCATCATCGGAACGATGAACAACCCGGGCAGCCTCGTCCTGACGATCTCGGACCTCTCGGTCATCGAAGTCGTGGTGAAGGTCGACGAAACCGAGGTCTCGGAGATCACGTTGGGGGACAGCGCGTCGATCCGTATCGACGCCTTCCCCGACAAATCGTTCTCCGGAAGGGTCACCGAGATCGGGAACTCGGCCATCAACCCGCCGAGCCAGCAGACCGGTGCCCAGCAGGCCGCGATCGACTTCGAGGTGGTCCTCACCCTCGACGGGACGGACGCGCCCCTACGCCCCGACCTGTCCGCCACTGCGGATGTGATCGTGGAGAGCCGCGCCGACGCAATCGCCGTTCCGATCATCGCGCTGACCGTCCGGGATCGCAGCGATGTCGAGGCGCTCGCCGACGAACCCGACGAGGTCGACGGGCTGTCCGACGTCGAGGGCGTATTCCTGGTGAGTGACGGCTCGGTGGCCTTCCGCCCCGTCGAAGTCGGAATCGCCGGCCAGGAGTACTTCGAGGTGCTCAGCGGACTGAGCGTCGGCGACTCCGTCGTGGCGGGTCCGTACCAGCGCATCCGTCAGCTCCGGGAAGGCGACGCGATCCAGATCATGGACGAGGACGGTTCGGGCGGGGACGACGAGGACGAGGGTCGGTAGGGGTGCACTTCTGGGAGGGGGTGACGCTCGCGTTCCAGCAGATCCGCGCGGAGAAGCTGAAGTCGTTCTTCAGCCTGCTCGGCGTGATCCTGGGGGTCATGTTCCTGATCATCGTCGTCACGGTGGTCGAGGGCCTCGACCGGTACGTCCGCGAGGACTTCACGTCCCAGCTCTTCGGCGTGAACACGGTCACCCTCACGCGGTGGCCCGAGGTGAACATCAACGTGAGCCGCGAGGAGTGGCGGGAGCGACAGCGCCGTCCGAGGCTGCAGATCGCGGATGCCGACGCGATCCGTTCGCAGCTCTCGATCCCCGCCCGCGTCGCGGTCGAGAGCGGCACGGGTGCCAGTGTCGTCGGTGACAACGGGCTGACCGCCAGCGGAGTCAGCGTCCGAGGTGCATCGCCCTCGATCTTCGAGATCCGCGGCTACGAGATCGCCGAGGGTCGGGCGTTCACGACTCAGGAGGACGAGGCCGGCGTCCCGGTCATCGTGCTCGGCTCGGAAACGGCCGATCGGGTCTTCCAGGAGCAGAGCCCGGTCGGGCGCACCGTTCGGGTCCGGGGCTTCCCCTACCGAATCATCGGGGTGCTCGAGGAGGAGGGGACGCTCTTCGGACAGTCCCTCGACAACATGGTCATCGCGCCCTCGCGGTCACCGATCCGCTCGATCACGGCGCCCCGCGGCTTCGTCGACAACATCATCATTCAGGCCATCGACCCGGACGATCTGAGAGAGATCCAGCTCGAGGTCGAGGGAATCATGCGGGTGCGCCGCAAGCTGCGGCCGTCCGAAGAGGCCAACTTCGCGCTGGAGACCGCGGATCAGGCGATCTCGTTCTGGGACAACATCTCCCGGATCCTGTTCACCGCCCTCCCCGTCCTCGTGTCGATCTCCCTGGTCGTGGGCGGGATCGTGATCATGAACATCATGCTCGTCTCCGTCATGGAGCGGACGCGCGAGATCGGTGTGCGAAAGGCCCTGGGCGCCCGACGCCGGGACATTCTGGGCCAGGTGCTGATCGAATCGGCCACCCTGTCGACGATCGGCGCCGGATTCGGGATCGCCGTCGGACTCGGGATCGCCAAGCTGATCGCGGCCGTGTCCCCCATGCCCGCCGCGGTCGCCCCGCGGTGGATCACCGTCGGTGTGCTCCTCGGGCTGAGCGTCGGCATCATCGCCGGTGTGTACCCCGCGGCCCGAGCTTCGAAACTCGACCCCGTCGACGCCCTGAGGTACGAGTAGATGGACGACCTGAACCGGGGCCCCAGCGGGATCTCTGCCCTCGCCGAGGGGCTGGTCATCGCGTGGGACGCGATCAACGCGAACAGGGTGCGGTCCCTGCTGACGATCGTCGGTGTCGCCGTCGGCGTCTCCGTGGTCGTAGCCATCGGCGCGATCATGACCGGATTTCGCAGCGAGGTCCTGTCGGCCTTCGAGGCCGCCGGCCCGGACAACTTCGTCGTCACCCGGTTCGACTTCACCGCGATCGTGGTCGACGACGGAAACAACCGCCCTCCCTGGTGGGGCCGGCCCGTCATCGAACCCGAGGAGGCTCGCGTGTTGCAGGGACTCCCATCCGTGGCGGACGCCCTCTACGATCTCAACCAGTTCCAGGTCGATCTGGCGTACGACGGGGACCCGGTCGAGAGTGTCCTGGCCAGTGGCTCCTCGGCGGGGTGGTCGGCGTATCAGACCGGCGACTTCGTCGTCGGTCGGGACTTCACGCCGGCCGAAGTCCAGCAGAACCGGGCCGTCGTGATCATCACGTCTTCGCTCGCGGAAACGCTCTTCGGACAGCGCGACCCGATCGGTCGTCGGCTTCGGGTGTCCAACCCCTTCCGGGGAACGCAGGAATCGTTCACGGTGATCGGGGTCTACGAGCCCGAGGAGAACATCTTCTCCACCGCCTTCCAGAATTGGGCGGTGTTCCCGTGGACCGCCGCCGTTCGTCGGCTGCGTCAGAACACCTTCCAGGCCCAGATCCTCGTCGTCCCCGAAGCCGACGTCCCGGCATCCCGGGCCCAGGACGACGTCATCGCGGCCATGCGGGGGCTTCGCGGGCTCGGACCGCGCGACGAGAACAACTTCGAGGTCATGTCGTCGGCCCAGATTGCGGAGATGTTCAATCAGCTGACGGGCATCTTCTTCCTGGTGATCCTCCTCCTGGCGTCGGCGGGCCTTCTCGTCGGGGGGGTCGGCGTCATCGGGATCATGCTGATCTCCGTCACCGAACGGACGAAGGAGATCGGTGTGCGGAAGGCGATCGGAGCCACGCGTCGTGAGATCCTCTGGCAGTTCCTCGTCGAGGCCTCCGTCCTCACCGTGGGCGGCGCAGCTCTGGGGCTTCTCGTCGGTTGGGGCGGAGCTCAGGCGGTCGCGGCCGTATCTCCCCTTCCCGCCCTGGTGCCCGGATGGGCCGTGGCGGCCGCCTTGGGAATGGCGGCGGTGACCGGTATGCTCTTCGGACTGCTTCCCGCGTACCGCGCCAGCCGGCTTCAGCCGGTCGATGCGCTCCGATTCGAATAGGCCGATGAACGACAGCTCCGAAGCCCTCGACCTGCTGGCCGTCATGGCCCACCCGGACGACGCCGAGTTGTTGTGCGGCGGCACCCTGATGAAGAGCGCGGCCAACGGAAAACGCGTCGGCGTGCTCGACCTCACGGCCGGAGAGATGGGAAGCCGGGGCACCGCCCAGATTCGCGCGCGCGAGGCCGAAGCGGCGGGCGGCCAGATGGGGTTGGCGCGCCGAATGTGCGCCGAACTGCCCGACGCCGGGCTGGTCAACGACCATCACGCGCGCCTCGTCGTCGTGGCTTACCTCCGTGCCCTTCGACCCCGGGTCGTGATCACGCACTGGAAGCACGGACGGCACCGCGATCATCGGATCGCGTCCGAGCTCGTACGGGACGCCTGCTTCCTGAGCGGCCTGAAGCGGCTCGATCTACCGTCGGAGCCGTACCGGCCCTTCAAGTTGGTCTACGCCACGGCGTTCCGGGAAGACGCCGATCCGCCGGACTTCGTCGTGGACGTTTCGAATCAGATGGAGCGGAAGCTCGACGTCCTTCTCGAGTACGGCTCGCAGTTCGAGGACGCGGTGCAGGCCGGTGAGGTCTTCCCTCGCGGAGACCGCCCGCTGATGCGAACGATCCGCGCCAAGATGGCGCACTACGGTTCGTTGATCCGCGTCCCGTACGGGGAGCCGTTCCGCGTCGACGAGGCGTTCGAGGTCACGGAGATCTCCGAGATGGGCGTCTCGACCTTCTGAGGCCGTCCGGGGATGGCCTGTGAACCCCTCAAACCGCGCACGACACCTCGAGCAGGAGACGGCGCCACGACGGCACCTCCGAGCCCCTCACACGGATGACCCGACCGTGGGCCACCCCACCGCGGGACATCCAGGGCCAGAGCCATGCGCCGATCTCCTCCGGCAGATGCCCGATCGGCTCGCCCGACGCCAGATGCACCCAGACCTCGGGCGTGCCGGGCACGGGAGGATCGGCCACCAGGCGCAGCTCGTCCCCGACGTGGAGTTCATCGACGTAGCGCTCCCGGCCGGCGAACACCGTCCCGTGGACCGTGGCTCGAAAGAGCGGCGGCCGTCCCTCGGGGAACGGTGGTCCTGGTTGGATCATCGAGGTTCTTCGGGCGGGGCCCGGTGGGCCCCTCGATCAGGGCCCGTTAAGTTAGGCTCGCCCTTCAACCCGGCCAATCGGTCGAGTACCCCACCCGCCATGGACCCTGTCTACCTGGACCACGCCGCGACCTCACCGGTCCGGGACGAGGTCTTCGACGCGATGGTCCCCTTCCTGGCCGGTCACTTCGGGAACCCGTCCTCGACGCACCGCTGGGGTCGTGCGGCCCGTGTGGCGCTCGACGAGAGTCGCGCGCGCGTCGCGGCGGCCCTGGGTGCGCGGGCGGACGAGATCTTCTTCGTCCGCGGGGGCACGGAGTCCGACAATCTGGCCGTCATCGGGGGACATGCGGCTCTGTCGGCGGGCGGGCCTGCGGGCGTCGCGGTCAGCGAGATCGAACATTCGGCGGTCCTCGAGCCCGCCGCCCGAATCGAAACGGAGGGGCGCGGCCGGGCCACGCACCTTTCGGTCGACCCGGCCGGCGACATCGACCTCGGGGCCCTCGAGGCCGCATGCTCGCGGGAGCCGACGCTCGCCTCCGTCATGTTGGCCAACAACGAGACCGGGATGGTCCTGCCCCTTTCCGGGGTGATCGAGGTCGCTCAGAGGCACGGCGCGGTGGTCCACACCGACGTGTGCCAGGCTCTCGGCAAGATCCCGATCGACCTGAGAACACTCGATGTCGACCTCTTGAGCGCCACCGGCCACAAGATCAACGGCCCCAAGGGCGCAGGCCTCCTCTTCGTCCGGCGGGGCGCACGTGTCGAGCCCCTGCTCCACGGAGGCAGCCAGGAGCGGGGCCTCCGCCCCGGGACGGAGGACGTGGCCGGCGCCGTCGGCCTGGCGACCGCCGTCGAACTCGCGGTGGCCGAGCAGGAGGAGCACCACAGGGCACTGACCGAGCTCCGGGACCGACTCGAGTCCGGGCTTCGGCCGCGCCTCCCGGGGATGAGAGTCAACGGCGCCGATGCGGTGCGGGCTCCCCACGTCGTGAGCATCGGGCTCGCGAGCATCACGGACGGAGCTGCTCTCCTCATGGCCCTCGACCTCGAGGGCATCGCCGTGTCCGGCGGATCCGCCTGTCACAGTGGAAGCGCGCGCGCCAGCCATGTCATCTCCGCGCTGTACGGTGCGGACGACCGCTACGCCACGATCCGGTTCTCCTTCGGTCGGTCGACCACGGTCGAAGACATCGATCGCGCCATCGAGATCGTTCCCACGGTGGTCGAGCGCCTCTCGCCGACGGAGGTGACGGCATGAGTCGGGTCCTCGTGGCGATGTCCGGCGGTGTGGACTCCTCTCTGGCGGCCGCGCTCCTGGTAGAGGCGGGCCACGAGGTGGTCGGCGTGACAATGAAGACCTTCTGCTACTCCGACACCCCGTCCCACGGTAAGACGTGTTGTGGCCTCGACGGCATCATGGACGCGCGTCGGGTGGCGGACACGCTCGGTGTCCCCCACTACGTCTTCGACGTCGAGGAGGAGTTCACCCGGGACGTGATCGACGACTTCGTGGCCGAGTACGCACGCGGTCGGACGCCGAACCCGTGTGTCCGATGCAACAGCAACACGAAGTTCCGAGACCTCCTGGCCCGGGGAGAGGCCCTCGGGTGTGACCAGATCGCCACCGGACACTATGTCCGCGTGGCCCACGAGGCCTCGGGATCCTACCTCCTGCGTGGCACCGATCCCGGGAAGGATCAGTCGTACTTCCTCTGGGGCCTGCCCGAGTCGATGCTCCCCAAGCTGCTCTTCCCGGTCGGCGAACTGACGAAGGACGAAGTACGGGAGCGGGCGCGGACGCTGACGCTGGCCACCGCCGACAAGCCCGAGTCCCAGGAGATCTGCTTCGTCCCGACCGGAGACTACCGGGATCTCCTCGTGAAGCGCCTGGGCACGGTCCACCCCGCCCTCGAGCCCGGTCCCCTCGTGCGAGCGGATGGCACGGTCCTCGGCGAACACGGTGGCTACGCCGGCTTCACCGTCGGCCAGCGCAAAGGTCTGGGCGGTGGCTTCCAGGAGCCGATGTTCGTTCTGGAGATCCGGCCGGAGACTCGGGAGGTCGTCGTGGGCACTCGTGAAGAACTCCACTCGGACCGGGTGACCATCGGCGAGTTGAACTGGCACGGGGGAGCCCCCGCGCCGGGAGACCGGGTCGACGTCCAGCTCCGCTACCGAGCCCCGGTCGTGGGCGCCACCGTGGTCGAGCGCGATCGGTCGCTCGTCCTCGAACTGCACGAGGGTCGGCCCGCCGTCACACCCGGACAGTCGGCCGTCGTCTTCGATGGTGAGCGAGTCCTGGGCGGGGGTCGGATCGACCACGCAACCTCAGGTATCACATCGGGGGCAAACGCCTAAACGCCCAAGGTGTCAGTGTTTGAGGCCTGTGGCCTCGGCGAACTCCTCCATCGCCTTTCTCTCTTCTTCGGAGAGTTCCTCCGGCACGGCGACGACCACTTCGACGAACTGGTCGCCCCTGCGGTCGTCCGTCCGGATGCCCTGACCACGGATGCGAAACTTCGTCCCGGACTGGGTCCCCTTGGGGATGTTCAGGACGACCTTGCCGCCATGGATCGTCCGCACCTTCACCTTCGACCCCAGAGTGGCCTGGACGATGTTCACCGGCACGCGGACGTGGACGTCCATGCCTTCGCGGCGGAAGAATTTGTGGGGTTTGACCTTGTAGCTGATGATCAGGTCGCCGGGTGGGCCCCCGCCCTTCCCGCGCTCCCCGTGTCCGGACAGCCTCGCCTTCGATCCGGTCTCGACCCCCGGGCGCACGTTGATCGAAATCTTCCGCTGCTGCCGCACCGCCCCTCGCCCCTTACACGAGGAACAGGGGGTCTCGGGTAGCTTTCCGCGGCCGAAACAGGCGGGACAGGGTCGCTGCACCGCAAAGCCGCCCTGACCGAACGAGACACTGCCGGACCCTTTGCACTCCTCGCATCGCTTGACCTCGGTGCCCGGCTTCGCGCCGTTGCCGCCGCAAGTGGCGCACTCCTCGGTAATGGCGACATCGACCGAGATCTTCCCGCCCCGCGCCGCCGTCAGGAAGGGGATCTCGACGACGTACTCGACGTTCTCCCCCTTCTGCCGCCCGCTCTTCTTCTTGGGGCCGGCGGTGCCAGGGCCCGGCCCCGGACCGGCCCCCTTCTCCTTGTTCAGATCGAAGAGGGAGCTGAAGAGGTCGGAGATGTTGCCGAACCCGCCCTGGAAGTCCTCGAAGGAGAAGCCGGGGTCGGCACCGGCGGGGCCACGGGACGGGCCGCCCGGTCGTGAGCCACCGAGCCCGAAGGAGCCCAGTCGGCGCATCTGGTCGTACTGCTTCCGCTTCTCCGGATCGCTCAGGACCGAGTACGCCTCGCCGATGTCCTTGAACCGCTCGGCCGCCGCCGGGTTGTCGCGGTTGGCGTCGGGGTGGTTCTCCTTGGCGAGCTTGCGGTACGCCTTCTTGATCTCGTCCTGGGACGCCTTGTCCTTGACGCCCAGGACCTTGTAGAAGTCCTTGCCCGATCCGGCCATAGCCAGTCTAGCCCTGCGTGTACACGCTCACCCGGGCGGGCCGGACGAGGATGCCCTTGAGTGAGTACCCCTTCTGGAAGACCTGCGCGACGGTGTCGACCTGCTCGTCGGATTCGGCCGGGACGCGCATCATCGCCTCCATCACCTCCGGATCGAAGGGCTGACCCGTCGGGTCGACCATATCGACCGAGGCGTTCGTGAGCGCCCGAACGAACTTTCGTTCGACCAGGTCGATCCCCTCCATGATCGCCTCGACGGTCGCGTTGCTCAGGTCGAGGTCGGCCACCCGATGGAGGTCGTCCAGCACGTCGAGAAAGCCCTCGACGAGGTCGGCCTGAGCGCGCGACCACGCGGTCATCCGCTCCTGCTCGCTCCGGCGGCGGAAGTTGTTGAACTCGGCCACAAGGCGGAGGTGGCGGTCGTTCAGCGACTCGAACTCCTCACGGAGCGCGATCAGTTCCGTGCTCTCCGCAGCGCCTTCGCCCGCAGGGGCTTCGTCGTCCGAAGAGACGGCCCCGTCGGCCGGACGGGCGCCCTCGTCGGACGCGCCGCTCGGGTCGACGTCGTCACCGAGCTGGCCTTCCTGGGCCGCGGCCTCTGGATCCAACTGCTCGTCCTGCTCCACCGGTTCGGTCATCTCGAGGGTCTTCCCTTCTCGTTGGCTCTCACGCTGGGTCGCGCGGAAAGATACAACGGTCTCACCGGGCGTTCAGCCCTGTCCAGCCTACGTTGCGACGGCGTCGGAAGCTTCAACTCCGGAGCAGCCGTCGATACAGGCTCGCCATGGCGGCCTGAGCGGCACGCGCGCGCACCCCGTGACGATCACCCGTGAAGTGCCCCACGAACGCGTCGACCGCACCACCCAGCGACGTCGCGGCCCACACGGTCCCGACCGGCTTCTCGGCGGAGCCCCCTCCCGGCCCCGCGATCCCCGTCAGGGCGATCGAGGCCGTCGCTCCGAAGTGCCGGGCCGCGCCTTCCGCCATGGCCCGAGCCACCGGTTCGGACACCGCGCCGTGCTCGGCGATCAGGGCGGGCGGCACGCCGAGGTCCCGCACTTTGACCTCGTCGGCATACGCGATCACCCCTCCGAGCACGACGTCCGACGAGCCCGCGTGGTCCGTGAGCCGCTTGCCCACCAGGCCTCCCGTACAACTCTCGGCGACGGCCACGGTGGCCCGCGCCGCGCGGAGGGCGTGCAATAGGGCCTCTGCGAGGTCGCCCGAGGCCGCCTCGAACACGAAGGGAGCCCAGGCGGGGGTGAGGACCTCCTCGAGCGCCTCGAAGCGCTCACGGGCCCTCTGGGGGTCCTCGTCGTCGACCGTGAAGCGGAGGTCGACCCCGGTCTCGTCGGGCAGATACGCCAGATCGATCCCCTCGAGCACCGACGGTTCGACGCCCGCACGGAGCTGCTCGACCTGCTCGGCCAGTGTGGACTCCGGACATCCCGTGGTGTGTACGATGAAGTGGTGCGCAGCACCGGTGACCCATCCGCGGTCCCTCAGACGCGGGACGAGCACGTCCGCTACGATGCCCCGAAGCTCTCCGGGGACCCCCGGGAGCAGGACGACCCATCGCCCCCGCTCCTCCAGGAGGAGCCCCGGTGCGGTCCCCCGTTGGTTCCGGAGCACCTCGGCGCCGGCCGGAATCGTCGTCTGGCTGTGAAGGCGATCGGGAACATCGGCCTGTCCCACGCGGAGGTAGCTGCGAACGCCCTCGCGGGCCTCCTCACTCTCGACCAGTTCGCGACCGAACCCCGACGCGATCGCGCCTTTCGTCCTGTCGTCCGGCGTGGGTCCGAGCCCCCCGGTCACCAGGACGAGATCGGCTACCTCCATCGCGCGGCCGACGGCCTCACGGATTTCCATGTCGACGTCCGCCACCGTGTAGCGCCGGACGACACGCAGCCCGAGCGGAGTCAGGGTACGACCGAGCCAGGCCGCGTTGGTGTCGACCGTCTGCCCATACAGAAGCTCGTTGCCGACCGATACGATCGCCGTGCGCGTCACCGCGTACCCACGGTCAGTCGCGGATTCCGACCAGCGTTCTGTACGACCAGAGGTAGTCGATCATCGAGTACACGGTCAGCACGATGGCCACCACGAGGGTGACGGCGCAGAACCACTCGATGAACGGCTCGGAGATGCTCCACACCGAGCCCCGCCACCCTTGGTCGCGGGCCAGGAGCGACAGGGGAAACCAGAGGAGGGTCGCGCCGATGAACAGGTTCTGGAACAGCGCCTTCCTCTTTCCGGCCGTGCCCGCGGCGATCACCACACCTTTGCGGGCGGCGTACGACCGGAAGACGGTCATGAACAGTTCGCGCCCGAAGACGAGGACCACGACCCATACGGGGAGAGGCCCCCAGATCGGCACCACGTCGAGGGGGCCTCCCCGGTGCGAGATCAGGTAGATCGGCACCAGGGTGACCGCGAGGAGAAGCTTGTCGGCGAGCGGATCCAGCAGCTTGCCCATGTCCGTGATCAGGTCGTAGCGGCGTGCCAGATAGCCGTCGTAGACGTCGGAGAGGGCGGCGATGACGAAGAGGGCGAAGCCCGCGAAGCGTGTGGGGACGTCGGGTGACATCACGAGCCACACGAGGAGTGGGCACGCCGCGATCCGGGTGATCGTGATGACGTTCGGCCACGTCATCCCCCATGGCGTCACAGGGCCTCCGAAGGCGGGTGCCGCCGATCCGGAGACAGAGCTACGAGAGTTCTTCGACGACGAGTTTGCTTACACACGACAGCGTCTCGAAGACGCCGGTCCCGTCGATCGCGACTGCCTCGAAGTCCGGAACGTTCATCGGGTTGATCTGCGCCCTGAGTTCCTCGGGCGACAGGATGTTCGACATGTCCCGCTTGTTGTACTGGATCGCGAACGGGATCGTCTCGAGGTCGTACCCGTACGTTTCGAGGTTCTCGTACAGGTTGTGCATCGACTCGATGTTGGCTTCAGCGCGGGACGCCTGGGAGTCCGCGACGAAGACGATGCCGTCGACGCCCTTCAGGATGAGTCGTCGGCTCGCGTTGTAGTAGACCTGACCCGGGACCGTGTAGAGGTGAAACCGGGTCTTGAAGCCCCGTACCTCACCGAGGTCGATCGGTAGAAAGTCGAAGAAGAGGGTCCGCTCGGTCTCCGTGGCGAGGGAGATCATCTTCCCCTTCGTCTCCGGATTCACCTTCGTGTAGATGTACTCGAGGTTCGTGGTCTTCCCACCCAGACCGGTCCCGTAGTACACGATCTTGCAGTTGATCTCACGCGAGGCGTAGTTGATCATCGACATGGGTCGACGCTACCTCCCCACCGGTGTGATTCGAGAAGCCACAGGTTCTCCGATCCGTGCTGTATAGACGACACACCGAGACGGCGGGGCATGCCGGGTAGGACCCCGGAAGCGGGGATCGTTCAATAACTTCGGGCCGCCCGTCCCGAGTTGCAAGACTCGCTGAATCAAGCGATCTCCGCGGAGGCTTCGACACGAAGACGCTCCGCGTCCTCGAGCATCCGGTCGACGATGACCTGGGCCCTCTCCCGGAGCATCTTCCTCGGCTCCCAGGCGATGAAATCGCGGAGGAGTCGGATCAGATCGACCGACGCGGGTTCGCGGCTGATGTGCCCCAGGGCCGCGAGGCGCTTGAACGCGCGGGGACTGAACAGATCACGCTGGTGGCGGGTGATCTGGCCCCGGATGATCATCGCTGCCACGGCTCCCGCCGCCGCTGCGGCCAGCACGGTGAGCCCGGCGGTCCGTACCCTCTTGTCCATCGTCACATTTCCCGTCGTCCGGCCAACGCCTGAGCAATCGTCGTACCATCAACGTATTCGAGATCACTCCCCACCGGAATGCCGCGCGCGAGGCGTGTGACCCTGGGGCCGAGCGGTCGGATCTCCTGCTCCAGGTAGACGGACGTCGCCTCTCCTTCCACCGAGGCGTTCGTGGCGACGATCACCTCCTGAATCTCACCCTCGGAGCCCGCGATTCGACGAAGGAGGCCCGCCACGTTCAGCTCGTCCGGTCCGACGCCGTCGAGGGGGCTCAGGCGCCCGCCGAGGACGTGGAAGAGACCGCGGTACTGGCCGGTTCGCTCGATGGCTCCCACCTCGTATGCCTCCTCGACGACACAGAGAGTCGTTCCGTCCCGCCGGGGGTTCGTGCAGATCTCACAACGCTCGTGCTCGGAGAAGTTCCCGCACACGGCGCACGGTCGGATCTTCTCGGCGACGTCCACGAGCGCGCGCGACAACCGCCGTGTGTCCTCGGTCGAGCCCTTCATGAGGTGGTGGACCAGGCGCAGCGCGGTCTTCGACCCGATCCCGGGCAGGCGCGCGAACTCGTCCGTGAGACGGTCGATGACGGACATGGGTCCGGGCTTCGAAGCGCTAAAAGAGCTTGGGCAGACCGGGGATGTTCATCGGCAGACCACCGGTCGCCTTGCGCATCTCCTTTTCGTATTCGGCCTGGGCCTTGCCCTGCGCCTCGCTCACGGCGGCCAGGACGAGGTCCTCGAGCATCTCCACGTCCCGCGGGTCCACGCAGACCGGATCGATTTTCACCTGCCGGACCTGTCCCTTTCCGTCCACGGTGACCGTGACCATGCCCCCACCGGAGGTGGCGGACACGGACTTCGACTCGAGCGACTCCTGAAGCTCGGTCATCTTCGATTGCAACTGCTGGCTGAGCTGCATCAGCTGCGAGAGGTCGGTCATGCGGGTGGTAGGGCTGGGGTGGTGGCCGATCGGACGACCCGGTCAGTCCATCAGCTCGAGGTCGAGTTCTTCTACAGCCCGCTGGAGGCGCGGTTCCTGACGGTAGAGCGCCTTCAACGTGTCGTTCCGCGCGTCTTCCTGCGTGATTCTGGGCTTCAACCCGGCACCGTCCTCGGGCTCCGCCACGACCAGCTTCAGTCGACGGCCGACGAACGGCGTGAGGGCCTCGGTCATCGCCTCGACGACGGCGCTCGACCCCATACGCTCGGAGGCCGGGCCCGCCTGCGGTAGGATCGTGAGGCCGTCCCGCGTGGGCTCGACCTTCGCCGTCCGGAGGAAGGTGGTGAGCCCGGACGGGACGCCTCGACCCGACTCGACCCATCGCTTCCACCCCTCCATGGGGTCGTCGGACGGAACGATCGGCGCCTCGGGCTCGGGCGATGTCTCCATCTCGGCCGGTGGGGGCGGCACCTCCTCGGACGCTCGCAGGACGGCCTCGCGGAGCGTCTGCCCCGCGCTTCGGCCATCGGTGTCCGTCGGGGCGTCACCCGGGCCCGCCTGTCCCGCCGTCGGGCCCCCGGCTCCTCCAGCCGGCGCTCCTCCAGCTGGCGGTCCCCCGGTCGGCGCTCCCCCCTCGCCATCGGGTAGCGGTGCACCGCCGAGGGCCGAAATGAGGGCCTCGAAGGAGACCGTCCGGTCCAGAAAGCTCATTCGCAGAAGGAGCATCTCGATCGGAAGCCGCGGGTTCGGGCTGCGCCGCAGACCACCCTGGGTCTCGAGTTCGGAGGCCGCGCTCAGCATTCGGACCAGGTCCCCGGGTGAGAAGTCCTGAACCCGCTCGCTCAGCTGGGCGCGCACGTCGTCCTGAACGTCGAGTTCGGCGTCGGACGAGAGACGCAGCCGCAGGGCCAGGCGGAGGATCTCGAGGAGGCCGTGGTAGAACTCCACCAGGTCGTACCCCTCGTCGACCAGCTCCTGGACCAGCGAGAAGACGGCGTCGTGCCGACGCTCCCGGATGATGTCGAGGAGTTCGACGTAGCGCTCCTCCTCGACGAGGCCGAGCACCCGGCGCACCGAGTCCAGGTCGACGTCACCGCCCGTGAGGGAGAGTACCTGGTCGAGCAGGGAGAGTGCGTCCCGCATTCCACCGTCCGCCTTGCGGGCGATCGCGCGCAGCGCCTCCTCTGGAGCCACGACCTGCTCCTCGCCGAGGACCATCGTGAGCTGTCGGACGATGTCCGACACACCGATGCGGCGGAAGTCGAAACGCTGGCAACGCGAGAGGATCGGTGCCGCCGCCTGCTGGATCTTCTGTGGCTCGGTCGTCGCGAAGACGAAGATCACACGCGGTGGCGGCTCCTCGAGGATCTTCAGGAGGGCGTTCCAGGCCTCCCGGGTGAGCATGTGGGCCTCGTCGACGATGTACACCTTCGTGCGCCCCTCGGCCGAGGGAGCGTACATCGCTCGCTCGCGGAGGTCGCGGGCGTCGTCGACACCGCGGTTCGAAGCGGCGTCGATCTCGACGACGTCCAGAGCGGTGTGACCTCCCCAGATCCGGGTGCAGCTCTCACACACCCCACACGGCTCGCCTTCGGCGGTCCGGTCCGGGCAGTTGAGGGCCATGGCCAGCACACGGGCTAACGTCGTCTTCCCCACGCCGCGCGGGCCACAGAAGAGGTAGGCGTGGCCGACACGATCGGAGGCGACCGCGCGGCGCAGCGTCTCGGAGACGTGCTCCTGGGTGGCGACCTGCGCGAATGAGCGCGGGCGGTGCTTTCGAGCTAACGCCTTGTGACTCAAATGCTTGCCCGCTTCCCGTCACGGTTGGAGCGAAAAAAAGTGCCCCAGGCTACCCGCAGCGACGATCACCGCACTTACCGCTGCTACCTGCGGGGTCCTGACGGAGTTCGTGAGCTTTCGCCCTGCGGACCTGGGGCACGCCGGAAGCTATTCGGGCCCGGGTGTGCGGTCAACGCGGCCGACGGTCCCACCTGGCCATCGGAGAGGCCCGAGCCGACCGCCATTCTCGACGATGACCCGAACCCACTACCCCGCTCACGATCTCGGTGCCTGGGGAGAGGCCACCGCAGCCCGTTTCCTGACAGCGGGCGGGTGGTCGATCGAGGCGCGCGGATACCGTCTCGGTCGGCGGGAGATCGATCTCGTGGCGAGCCGGGACGGGCTCGTGGCCTTCGTGGAGGTGAAGACCCGATCTGGAGTGGGCTTCGGCGGGCCGATGGCCGCCGTCACATGGAAGAAACGACGAGAGATCGAGGCGGTCGCCCGGTCATGGCTCCAGCGCTACGGCGCGCCGGTCCGCGGGGTACGCTTCGACGTCGTCGCGATCGTGACCGATCGGGGGCGCCGCATCGTCCGCTGCGATCACATCGAGGACGCGTGGCGCCCCGACGCCGGCCGAGGTGGACGATTCTAGCGCGTCACCGCCGGCCGGAGGGGTGCGGCCAGGTCGCGGCCGATCGCCTGCGCGATCACCCGGATCTGCGACATCATCTCGCCGAACTGCTCCGGGTACAGGGACTGCGCTCCGTCGGAGAGGGCCCTCGGCGGATCGTGGTGGACCTCGATCATCAGACCGTCGGCCCCCGCCGCGACGGCGGCGCGACCCATCGGGATCACCTTCGACCGCAGCCCGGTGCCGTGGCTCGGATCGGCGATGATCGGCAGGTGGGACAGCGACTTCACGACCGGGATCGCGGCCAGGTCGAGGAGGTTCCGCGTGTGCTTGGCAAAGCTGCGCACCCCGCGCTCGCAGAGGATGACGTCGTCGTTCCCCTCGGCCAGGATGTACTCGGCAGCGAGGAGGAACTCCTCGATCGTCGCCGACATCCCCCGCTTCAGGAGGACGGGCTTCCCGGCGCGTCCCACCTCACGGAGCAACGGATAGTTCTGCATGTTCCGGGCGCCGATCTGGAGGATGTCGGCGTACTCGGCCACGAGCTGGACCCCCGCGGGGTCCAGGGCCTCCGTCACGACGGCCATGCCGGTCTCCTCGCGCGCCCGCGCCAGATACCGGAGTCCTTCCTCCCCGAGCCCCTGGAAGGAGTACGGGGACGATCGAGGTTTGAAGGCCCCACCCCTCAGGATCGTCGCTCCCATCTCCTTGAGCTGGTGCGCGATGTCGATCAGGACCGACTCCCCCTCGACCGAGCACGGGCCGGCCATCACGACCAGATCACTTCCACCGACCACGGTGCCGTTGGGAAGGGAGACGAGCGTGTCGTCCTCCTTCCACTCGCGCGAGACCTGCTTGTACGCCTGGGTCACCGGTATGACTTCGCGCACACCCTCGAGGCCCTGCAGCCGGCCCGCGTCGACACGGCCGTCGTTTCCGATCAGGCCCACCGCCGTGCGCTGGCCTCCGGGGATCGGACGTGCGTCGTAGCCCATGTCCTTGATGACGCGGACCACCTCGGCGACGTGCTCATCCGCCGCATTGTGCTTCATGACGACCAGCATTCAGGCCCCTCCATAGGGGATCGGGGAGCCTGAAAGTTTACCTACCCCCGCTCGGGCGGTCCACCGTGGCCGATCCGGCCCGAGCACGGCAGATCGTTCCGTCGTGCGCGGCGATCACCCGGGTTCCGTCCGCACCCATCGCCCGCAGCGAATCGATGACCGTCTCCCGGAACGACTCGGGGTCGTGAGGCGGATACACGTGGGTGAGCAGCGCGACCGAGGGCGTACACTCGGCCAGCAGCTTCGCCACCCCCAGCGGAGAGAGGTGGGTGTCCATATTCGGCGGGTCGGGCAGCGCGCACTCGGTGATCACGACCTCGGAACCCAGAAGCCATCCGCCCAACCCGTGGGTCGGCCCGGTGTCACCCGTGTACGCCACCGTGGCCTGGGGGTGCTCGACCCGAAAGGCAATCGATTGCTCGGTGTGCGCCGTCGAGAACGCTCGGATCCGCACGTCCCCCACGCGGTGGACGTCTCCTCCCCCCATCGGGACGACGTCGAGAGGGTACCCGCCGTCCAGCACCCACCGGCCGTGTGCCCTGGCCAACCGCGCGAGAAACGCCCGGACGTCCTCGGGGCCCACCAGGGTCAGCGGTCGAGTACGCCCGTCGTAGCGATACGCGGCCAGAAGTGGCGCGAGATCACCGACGTGGTCGATGTGCCGGTGCGTCAGGGCAACGACGTCGATGGCCCTCCAATCGATCCCACGACGCGCCAGCCCGTGGAGCGCTCCGCTTCCGCAGTCGAGGAGAATCCGGCGTCCGGGAGTCTCGATGTGGTGGGAGGCCGATCCCCGCGCCGCGGAGGGCAGCAACGAACCCGAGCCCACGATCGTGACGACGACGCCGCCTTCGTCGGGGGTCGTCACCTTCGGATCAGGCCGCTCCGGCCGCCTCGAGCGCTTCCCTCAGCTTCACGCCGACGATCGTGCTCACACCCGGTTCTTCCATCGTGACGCCGTAGATCCAGTCCGCTGCCTCGATCGTGCGGGGGTTGTGCGTGATCACGACGAACTGGGTCTGCGACTTGAACTCCTGCAGCAGCCGGATGAACCGCCCGATGTTGTTCTCGTCGAGCGGAGCGTCGACCTCGTCGAGCACGCAGAACGGGCTCGGCTTCACCAGGTAGATGCCAAAAAGCAGGGACAGCGCGGTGAGCGCCCGCTCCCCACCGGAGAGGAGATCGATACGCTGCGTCTTCTTTCCCCGCGGCGAAGCGTGAATCTCGATGGGCGACTCCAGCGGGTCCTCCGGATCCTGGAGCCACAGGTCTGCCTCCCCGCCCTCGAAGAGGCGAAGGAAGGTGTCCCGGAAGTGGCCCCGGATCTGATCGAAGGTGCCCGTGAACAGTTCGGTCGCCGTCTTGTTGATCTCCCGAATCGCGGAGCGCAGGTCGTTGCGCGCCTCCGTGAGGTCGGCCCTCTGCGCGGTGAGGAAGTCGAGGCGCTCGCTCTCCTCCTCGTGCTCCTCGACCGCCAGCATGTTGACCGGACCGATGCGCTCGATGGCGTGGACCAGGTCGGCCAGCTCCCGCTCCAGCTCCTCGTGCTCGCCCTCGACGTCTTCGGCCTCCTCGAGGAGGCTGTCGAGGGGGCGGCCCCACTCTCCTTCGAGCCGCTCCCGGATCCGCTCGATGCGACCCGTGAGCTCCTGCTGTTCCAGCTCGAGCGAGTGCCGCCTGTCCGACGCCGCCCGCTCGGCCGTTCGGGCCTCCCGCACCCTGCGCTCGGCCGAGGTCAGGGACTCGACGATCTCCTGAAGAACGGCGTCCTTGGCCTGGACGACACGCTCGGCCTCGGTCCGCTCGGTGAAGAGCCGCTCGGTCGCCTCGGCGCCCTCGGCGCGGAGTGCGGCGACCTGCTCCTGATCCGAGCGCAACTTCTGCGCTTCCTCGTCGAGCGAGGTGACGCGCTGCGCCGCGCGCGAACGCGCCGAACGGAGCGTATCCAGTCTTTCCGACAACCGCTGGACGTCTCCCTCCATTCGGGCGACATCGACCGCCAGGCGAGCCTCTTCGGCGCGCGCGGTCTCCCACTCCTCCTGCACGGACTCGGCCGCCGCACGCGCCTCGTCCCGCTCGCCCTGGAGCCCCTCCTCCTGCTGGAGCAGCACGGTCCGATCCTCCCGAGCCTCGGCGGCGCGCTCGATGGCACGCGCACGCGCGGCCCGGGTCCCCTCGACCTGGCGGGCGAGTTCGTCGCGGAGCCGATCCATCCGGCTCCGACGGTCGGCCTGGGCACTCAACTCAGTCTGGGCCGTGCGGAAGTCATCCTCCGCCCCGTGAGCCGCCTTCCGAGCGACCTGAAGAGCGGCCTCCGCGGTGGCGAGCGCGGCCTCGGCTCGAGCGACCGCCTGCCCCGCCTCGTCGGCTGCGGCTCGGGCACGTTCCGCTTCGGCGGCGACCCGCTCCAACTCTTCCTTCCGCTGGAGCGCTCCCGCTCCTCCTCCCGGATGGCCGACTCGGACGACGCCGGCACGCTCGGTGACGGGGGCGTCGCGTCCGCCTTCGACGCTCGCGCCGGAGAGGAGGGCGTGGACCCACGGAGCTCCCGCGCCGACCGCCCGCACGCCACTCGGGAGAGAGGCCCCCGAAGTCGACGAGGGCACACGATCGAGCGAGAGGACGATCAGCCCTCCCTTCCCCTTCCACTGACCGGAGAACCAGTCCAGCATGCGATCGAGTGCGGCATCGTTCGGGACCACCACCGCCTGGCCCAGTGGGCCCAACACGCCCTCGACCGCGTTCGCCGCCGATTCGTCCGCCTCGATGAAGTCGGTCAGCGTCCCGAGGACCTCGGACGCGCCCCGCTCCAGGGCCGCGCGTACAGCCGGCCCGACGCCCTCGTGAGCGTCGACGAGGGACTGGAGGGCCGCGCGGCGCGCCTCGAGTTTCCCGGCCAGGTCCGACGCCCTCCGCTCCTCGGCCCGCGCCGCATCGAAGGCTCCGCGGGCGGCCACCTCGGCGGCCCGTGCCTGCTCCGAGGCGCCCTTCACCTGATCGAAACGGTCCTGGAGTTCGTCGAGACGACCCTCGAAGAGGTCGCCCTGGGACTCCAACTCGACGAGTGTCCCAGCGGTCTGCTCGAGTTCCTCGGTGACCTGGGTGAGCCTCCGAGCCAACTCCTCTGCCTGCGCGTCGGACGCCTCCGCATCTCCCTCGAGCTGAGCGCCTTTCCGTGCGATGTCCCGGGCCTTCGACTCCACTCCGTCGAGGGCAGCCCGCGCCGTCTGAAGGCGCTCGCGAACGGCTTCGGAGGACGCGCGCTTCTCACCCGCGACCTCCTTCAACTCCGCCAACTCGCGCTTGGCCGCATCGAGGGCTTCGACGAGTTCGCTCTGGTCGGTCTCCAGCGCCGTGGCTCGCTCCTGAGCCTCGGAACGCTCGCCGTCGATCTGGGATAGCCGCCGCTCGGCGTACGTGGCCCGTTCCTCGGCGACCGCGAGGTCGCGCTCCCAACGAACCAGCTGTTCACGCACTCCTTCGAGGAGACCCGCTGCCTCCACCCGTTCGCGCTCGGCGCCCACCTGTCGGACGCGGAGGGACTCGAAGTCGGCTTCCGCCTTCGCCAGTTCGGCGACCATGCCCTGCTCGCTCTGCTGGTCTCCCGCCAGCCCGGAACTCACCACATCGAGCCTGGCTCGGAGCGTCTGGAGCTGATGGCGAACGACCGTCACCTCGACGTTCAGCCTGCGCTGGCGGTACTCGAGGAAGCGCTGAGCCTTGCCCTTCTGTCGGGCAAGGGAACGGACCTTCGTCTGGACCTCGGAGATCACGTCTTCGAGTCGCTGGAGATCCATCTCGGCCCGTTCGAGCCGACGTGTGGCCGCCTTTCGGCGGTCCTTGTACTTCCCGATGCCCGACGCCTCCTCGAACAGTCCGCGACGCTCTTCGGCGCGGTCGGAGAGGATCGCGTCGATCATCCGGTTCTCGATCATCGCGTAGGCGTTGGCGCCGAGTCCCGTGTCGCGATACAGGTCGACGACGTCCCGAAGGCGAACCGTCGAGCGGTTGATCGAATACTCGCTCCCGCCGTCGCGGAAGACCTGACGCCCGATCTCGACCTCCTCGAAGGGAACCGGTAGGGCGCCGTTCTCGTTCGTCACGGTCAACGCGACCGAGCCGCGGTTCACCGGGCGTCGGTTCACCGAACCCTGGAAGATGGCCTCTTCCATCTTGGCGCCGCGAATCGCCGTGGGGCGCTGCTCTCCGAGCACCCAACGGATGGCGTCCGAGATGTTGGACTTTCCGCAACCGTTCGGGCCGACGACCGCGGTGATTCCCTCGTGGAAGTCCACCGTCGTCGCGTCTGCGAACGATTTGAAGCCTTGGACCTTGAGTGACTTGAGTCTCATCCCAGGCCCGAAACCATGAACCACCCGAGGGCGGCGGCCGCGATCACGGCCAAAACGACGAAGAGGATCATCGATACGCCACCACCTCCCGCCTCGACCTTCGGTCGCACCGAGTCCGCCATCTCGCCGGCTCGACCGAGGGCCTGCTCGACGTCGGTGGCGGAGTCGGTTGCGGAGTCGACGGGTCCCTCGTCGAAGCCGTCACCGTACCCCGGGTCGACATCCTCGGTGAGGTCGGCGTCCGCGCCGGCATCGCCCGCGGGGTCCGCGTAGCCGTCGGTGGCCGGGTCCACGAGCGCCATCGCCGGCGCCGAATCCACAGCGGCATCCGAGGGACCCGCGAAGGTCGTCACACCGCCCCGGTCGGCCAGCACCGCAGGGACGGCGTCGCCCGGCCCACCGAAGAGCGCAATGTCGGTCGCCGAGTCCAGGAACGCCGCGGTGGCCTCGTCGTCCTCCGGGAGGAAGACGAGGAGGGTCACACCGGCCTGGCTCATTCCCTGCCGGATCCGAGCCCACCGGTCATGGGTCGGCACCGCGGAGGCGACGGCCACCGGCGTTCCGGTCGAAACGAAGAACCCGGCGCCTCCGGGCAGAGGCTGTGCAACACGCTCGATCGAGGCGCCGTAGAGGACGGCGTCGGTCAACCCTTCTCGGTTCGTCAGGTCAGCCGCCCCATGCAGCGACGGCTTGGTGAGCCCGCCGTCGACGAGCATCACACGGTGGCCCTGGGACGCCCATTCGCTCGCCAGCGAGACGGCTGCCGACGGCGACCAACCCTCGCTCGTCGCAGAGGCGACGAGAGCAATGATACGCCCGGAGCCGTCTTCGGCCGGGAGGGGTGGTGCCACTTCGTGGAGTGGCTGCCACTCAGGGAGTTGGGCCATCGACGAACGTTGTGGGGATCGGGTGAGGAAATGGCCGATCGGGCCCCCCTCGGAACGGGCCGAAAAGTAGGCGCCCGAAGGCGCTGCGGCAATCCGAAGGGATGCCCGTGGGCCAGGCTGCAATCGGGTGCTCTACTCCTCGAGAGGAGGGCCGTCCGGCGCCTCCCATCGGGCCGCGTCGCCCCAGAGGTTCTCGAGCTGATAGAAGTCGCGGGCCTGCGGATGGAAGACGTGCACGACGAAGTCGATGTAGTCGATCAACACCCACCGACCACTGTTGAGTCCCTCCACACTCGAGGGGCGTACCGACTCCTTCTTCAGCTCGTCGACCACATGATCCGCGATCGCTTTCACCTGGACATCCGAGGTCCCGCTGGCGATCACGAAGTAGTCCGTGGCCGTCGAGATCCCCCGCAGATCCAGCACGACGACATCGAGCGCTTTGCGCTCGAGCGCGAGTTCCGCGGCCCGGCTGACCGGACCGGGGAACTCACTCGCGTCGGTCGTGGGCAAGGACACGGCTGCCCTACCCCTCCTCGGCGTCCACGGTCACGGTCACCTCGAACTCCACCTCCGGGTGGAGACGAATCGGCACCTGAACGGCACCCAGCGCCTTGATCGGGTCGTCGAGCAGCACGGCCTTCTTCTCGAGCGTGAAGTCCAGTCCGGACTCGTTCGCGCGCTCGACGATGTCGGCGGCGGTCACGGACCCGAAGAGCTTGCCGTCCTCTCCGGCCCGCTCCGTGAAGGTCAGAGACAGCTTGTCGAGCTGCGACGCGCGACGGCGGGCCTCGAGATAGTCGCGGCGCTTCCGCTCCTCGGCCGCGGCCTGCTCCTCCTCGATCCGCTTCATGTTCTCGTCCGAGGCCACGTAGGCGAGGCCGTGCGGAATCAGGTAGTTCCGACCGTAGCCGGGTTTGACCTGCACCACCTCCCCGGCTTCGCCGAGGTTATCCACGTCCTGCTTGAGGATCAGCTTCATCGGTCCTCCAAAGGGTAAATCGGTAGTTACGAGGCGACCGCCGACACGCGAGCTCGAAGATCGAGCCAGGTATCGACGATGCCGACCAGGAGTGCGGAGCCCACGACGACCGGCGCGAGAAGAAACATCCCGAGCGCGATCAAGCTGGCTCCGAACCAGGAGAGGCCACCGTTGACGAAGATCGCCACCGCCAGGCCTCGAAGTGCGTACAAACCACCCATGAAGACGGCGATGTTCGCACCGAGGCGCGCGACACCGTCTCCCGAGCGCAGCGCGAGCATCGCCAAAGCGACGATCAGCAGCCACACCAGATGGTCGTTGAATCGAAAGTTGCGGAAGGGCCCGAGCGGGCTGCGGCGCCCTCGAACGACCCGCGCGTGGATACCCCACGCCAACGCGAGCCCCGCCATCGTCTGGAGGCCCAGCCGCGCGGGAAAGACCTGCACGGTCGAGTCGCTCAACCAGAGAAGGCTCGTCACGAAGGCGGGGTCCAACGCCTGTCCGCCCCGCATCAGTGCCATCCCGTCGATGGCGTTCCGGTAACCGGCCTGAATGTCTCCCGCGACGCTCCACTCCACGCCCGCCCACCCCCCGCCGTTCGGCGCGAGATAGAGCGCGAAGGCGCCCGCGCACAGACCGACCGAGGCCAACAGCCGTGAACTGAGCCGCCAGTGCGGCACGGCCACCGTAAGGGCCGCGAACGACCCACCGGCCACCAGAGCCCATGCGCGCTCGAGAAACCACACCTCGTCCCGAACGCCCATGACGACGAACGCCGTGGCAAGGATCGTGGCCACGAAAGCCGGCATCGAGCGGATGCCTTGCATCCCGATGAGGGCCAGAAGCGGAGCGGCCACCAACACGATCGGATCGGCCAGGACCCCGGCCAAACCGGGTGGCGACGCCGTAGCCACGAGCACGACGGCGAGGGCCACGACATAGCGCGCCCCTCCCCGTCCTGCCGTCTCGTGGTGTGTGCCCTGCTCCATGCGCCCCTCTCTACGGCCCCGAGTGTGCTCAGCCGTCCTGGCGCCGCATGTACGGCATCAGCGCCAGGTAGCGGGCGCGCTTCACCGCCGTGCCCAGCTGACGCTGGAAGGCCGCCGTGACCTTGGTGGTCCGCTTCGGCAGAATCTTGCCCTGCTCGGTCACGAAGTGGGACAGCGTGGCGACGTCCTTGTAGTTGAGCTGGAGGATCCGCGGGCCCTCCATCCGGCGGCGACGTCCGCGCGCTCCCGAGAACTCGGGCGGAGCCGTCGTGGGGTCGTCCGAGTCCTCCTCACCGTCGCGGTCGGAGTCCTCGCCATCGTCGTCGTCGTCATCGTCGTCGTCATCGTCGTCCGAGGGGGCGCGGACCGGGGCCTCGGCCATGAGCGACTGACCCGTCGTCGGCTCACCCTCGTTGAGGACGAGGAGGTAACGCATGACTTCGGGGTCGAGCTTCAGGAGGCGCTCGTACTCGGGCAGCGCGTCGACGCTGGCCGTGAAGTGCGCGACCACGTAGTAGCCGGTCGACTGCTTGGCGATCGGGTAGGCGAGCTGCCGGTTGCCCCAGTGATCGACGGCTGAGACTTCGCCGCCCTGGGCCGTCGCGAGTTCGTGAAACGTCGCGAGCTTCTGGTCCACCGCGGCCTCGTCGAGTGCCGGGTCCAGGATGTACACAACTTCGTAGAGCCGCATGGTATTCGTTCCCTCGGTCCGTCGTGGTTACGGGCCCCGGGGCTCGAGGGCACCTCGACAGCGGCGAAGGTGCCCGCCCGAGGCGGGATGGATGTCGTGCCCCGTTTCGGGGCGATGAAAAAAGTAGCGGAGGGGGCTCAGCCCGCCAACGCCTCCTGGATCGCGGCCACGAGGAGCGGGTAGCGCGCCAGTCCCCACCGGGCCTCCTCGACGTCGAGTCGCTCCCGGTTGGTGTGCGCATAGCGCTCCTCGCCGGGGGCGAAACCGACGGTCGGGATCCCGAACACCCCGCACGACCAACCGCCGTCGGTCGCGAACTGCCAGGGGCGCACGGTGGCCGGCCCCTCGCCTTCCCGGCGGCCGACCGCGGCGGCCGCGGCGCGAACGACCGGGTCGTCCGCATCCATCAGGAAGCCCGGCGTCAACAGGTTTCGATCGGCCTCGAGTCCCGTGTAGGTGACCTGGGCCTCGCTGGCCATCCTCACCTCCCACGTCACGCCGTCGGGCGGTGTTCCCACCCGGGCCGACACCGCGTCACGCACGCGCGCCATCAGGGACGTGTCGTCATCCCCCGGCAGGATCCGCCAGTCGATCGTCACGACGGCCGAATCCGGAATCACGTTCCGGCTCTGGGGGAGCACATCCACCATCGTCGCGACGAGGCTCGAGGCGCCGAGCACCGGATCCGACTCCTGGCGACCCGCCAGATCCCGGATGCCCTCGAGGACCGGGCCCAGGAGATCGAGTGCGTTGCGCGCTCGGGCCGGAACGCTGGCGTGCCCGGCCTGGCCCGTGATCGCGACCTCGACCTCGGCGCGGCCGCGGTGGCCGATGCAGATGTCCCCGTGGGTCGACTCACCGATCACCACGACGGCCGGTTCGACCTCCTTGGCCTCGAGGAGCCGCTTCATTCCGAGACCACCCCGCTCCTCGAAAACCGTGTGCGCCACGATCACATCACCCGGGGCGGTGCCGATCATCGACGCGGCAGCGTACGTCTGGAGTGCCAACGGCCCCTTGATGTCCATCGCTCCACGGCCGTGGAGATACCCGTCCCGGACCTCGCCCGAGAAGGGAGGCACCTCCCACTCGTCGTGATCACCCTCCGCCACCACGTCCATGTGGGCGTTCAGCATGGCGGGGGGAGCGTCTCCGCGCCCCTTCGCGACCCCGATGACGTTTCCGGCCGAGTCGGTGCGAATGTCGACCAGCCCGAGAGCCTCCATCTCCTCCCGGACCCGGGCAGCGACATCCTGCTCCCTGCCGGACAGGCCGGGGATGCGGATGAGGTCGGAGGCGAACTGCAGGGCGTTCTCGAAGGTGGCTTCACGGGCCATGACAATCTCCCGGTCGTGGCTGGGTTCTCTCGACTGCGAAACAAAAGCGGGTGGCCGGACGAAGCCGACCACCCGCTCTCGGTACTCCTACTTCGACGGTTCGATCACGCGATGAACCAGGGCGCGAGCACGAGCGCGACCACACTCATCAGCTTGATCAGGATGTTGAGGGACGGACCCGAGGTGTCCTTGAACGGATCACCGACCGTGTCACCCACGACCGCAGCCTTGTGGGGCTCCGAGCCCTTACCGCCGTACGCACCACCCTCGATGTACTTCTTGGCGTTGTCCCACGCCCCACCGGCGTTGGCCATGAAGAGCGCCATCAGCACGCCCGTGACCGTCGCACCGGCCAGCAGGCCACCGAGGGCCTCGACGCCGAGGAACTTTCCGACCAGCACGGGCGAGATGACCGCCGTGAGGCCCGGCAGAACCATCTCGCGCAGTGCGGCCTGCGTGGAGATATCGACACAGCGGGCGGAATCGGGCTTGGCCGTTCCCTCCATGATGCCGGGGATCTCGCGGAACTGGCGGCGAACCTCCTCCACCATACCCTGCGCGGCCCGACCGACGGCCGTCATCGTCATGGCGCCGACCAGGAACGGAAGCATGCCGCCGAGCAGGAGGCCGATCACGACCATCGGCTCCATGATGTTGATCGAGGTCAACTCGGTGGCCGAGGCGTAAGCCGAGAAGAGGGCCAGCGCGGTGAGCGCAGCCGAACCGATGGCGAAGCCCTTACCGATGGCCGCCGTCGTGTTTCCGATCGCGTCGAGCGAGTCGGTGATTTCCCGCGTCTCCGGTCCGAGACCACTCATCTCGGAGATACCGCCGGCGTTGTCCGCGATCGGGCCGTACGCGTCGACGGACATCGTGACACCGACCGTGGCCAGCATCCCGACGGCCGCGATACCGATCCCGTAGAGGCCCGCGAAGTTGAACGAGACGCCGATCGCGATGCAGATCAGGACCACGGGGATCGCCGTCGACTCCATCCCGACCGCCAGGCCCGTAATGATGTTCGTCGCCGAACCGGTCTGACTGGACTCGGCGATCTTGTCGACCGGCTTAGCGGCCGTGTAGTACTGCGTCACCGTACCGATCAGGATGCCCGCCAGCGTTCCGGCGAAGATCGCGATCCACGGCCCCTCGGTGGAGTAGGCGCCCCCGGCGAATTCCATGCCGATACCCTGGACGACGAACCACATGATGCCGAGGAAGAGGGCCCCGGCGATCCAGGTTGTCCCGTGAAGGGCGTGGGCCGGATCGCGCTTCTCGAGCGTGCGCATCGCGGCGATACCGATCAGCGAAGACACCAGGCCAACCATGGCGGTCGTGAGCGGGAGCGCGATCGCGGCAGCCCGGCTGCCGGCCAGGACCGGCGCGGTCGCACCGATGGCGATCGTCGCGACCATCGAGCCGACGTACGACTCGAAGATGTCGGCGCCCATTCCGGCCACGTCACCGACGTTGTCTCCGACGTTGTCGGCGATCGTCGCGGGGTTCCGGGGATCGTCCTCCGGGATCCCGGCCTCGACCTTACCGACAAGATCGGCGCCGACATCGGCGGCCTTCGTGTAGATCCCGCCACCGACACGCGCGAAGAGCGCAATCGTCGAAGCACCCATCGCGAAGCCGGAGACGATCTGGGCGTACTGCTCGAAGCCCGCCTCGCCCGCGGCGCTCGCTCCGTACACCACGTAGAGGACGCCGAGGCCGATCATGCCGAGCGCCGCGACCGCGAGCCCCATGACCGCGCCGCCGAAGAAGGCTACACGAAGCGCTTTGCCCTGGCCTTCCTTGTTCGCGGCCGCGGAGGTCCGCGTGTTGGCCCGCGTCGCGGCCTTCATCCCGGCGAAGCCCGCGAAGACGGAGCTCAGGGAGCCGAAGAGGTAGGCGCCGGACGACGTCCAGCCGATCGCGAGTCCGAGCAGCACGGCCACGACCGCGACGAAGCCCGCCAGCACGGTGTATTCACGCTTGAGGAACGCCATGGCCCCGTCGTGAATCTGCTCGCCCAGGTCGATCATCGTCTCGTTGCCCGGGTCCTGGCTCGTCACATAGCGGTAGATCCCGCCGGCGACAGCCAGCCCGATCAGGCCGAGAGCCCAGGCGAAGGCGGTTAGGTCGACGAAATTCATCGATGCACTCTTCCTTGGTTCGTCGTGCTCAGGTTGATGTGTCTATCGGTTGAAACGGTTCATCGCGGGTTCCACGCCCTCGGTCATCCAGGCCTCGACGGCCTCGGTCATCTCGGGCAACAGCGCGACGATCGTGTCCTCATCCTGCTCCGGCATCGGCGCCAGGACCCAGTCCGCCAGGTCTGCCCCGTCGGGCTTCTTCCCGACACCGATCCTCAATCTCGCAAACGCCTGAGACTGCAGAGCGCCCGCGATCGACTTCAATCCGTTGTGGCCGCCCGCCCCACCCTCCGGCCGAAACCGCACCCGACCCACATCGAGCGTGGCGTCGTCGACGACGACAAGAAGATCCCGGGCGGGATCGAAGTCCTCGACGTCCCGAAGCCCCCGCAATGCGAGGCCGCTCCGGTTCATGTATGTCCTGGGTTTCATCAGGCGGACCGAGGCCTCGCCGACCTCCCCCTCACTCACGAGTGCCTTTCCGTCCCTCCGAAAAGGCTCGAAGGACCAGTCGTACGCCAGTCGATCGACGACCCACCACCCGACGTTGTGCCGAGTGGCGTCGTACTCGGGCCCGGGATTCCCGAGCCCGATCACGACCTTCATCACACGTAGTGGCGCGAGGGATCAGCCTTCGTCCCCATCGCCGGCATCGCCCGCCGACTCGGCCGCCGGAGCCTCCGTGGCCTCGCCGTCCTCGTCCGCACCCTCGGCCGACTCGTCAGACGTCTTCGGCGGCGAAACCGAGCAGATCGTACGCTCCTGAGCGATCGAGACCTCGACGCCCTCGTCGAACGTCACGTCCGAGATGTGCATCACGTCGTTCAAGTTCAGGTGGCTAACATCGACCTCGATGACCTCGGGGATCTTCGACGGGATGCAGCGAACCGGAAGGTCGTAGATGATCTGGTCGAGCTGACCGCCCTCGAGCTTCACGCCGACCGGCGTGCCCACGAGGTGGAGCGGAATGTTGACGTCGACCATGACACCCTTTTGGATCCGCAGGAAGTCGACGTGCAGCAGCGTCGTCTTCCAGGGATGCGTCTGAATCTCACGGACGAGGGTCTGGACCGACCCCTTCTCACCCTCGACCTCGAGATCCACGATCGTGTTCTCGACCGAGATGTTCCGGAAGAGGTACTCCGCGTCGTGCGCGTCGAGCGAGAGGTGCACAGGCGGATCGTCCCCGCCGTAGAGGACGGCGGGAAGGCGGCCGGCGGCGCGGAGCTTCCGCGCGACGCCCTTGCCCGTCCCGGTGCGTGCTTCGGCTTTCAGTGTCGTGGCATCTGCCATCGGTTTATCTCCTGATTAGTCGGCCCCCGAAGCTCTCTCCGGGGCCCTTTCCCTCAGTGAACGTGCGTATCAGTCGTCGGTGTTCAGCTCGAACAGCTGACTCACCGATTCGTTGGAGTGTACGTGGTCGATCGCCTTGGCCAACAAATCGGCCACGGACAGGACCCGGAGCTTGTCGAAGCGCTTCTCCTCCGGGATCGCGATGGTGTTCGTCACCACCATCTCTTCGAGCGGGGCTCCCGCAAGCCGTTCGCATGCGGGCCCCGAAAAGAGCGCGTGGGTGGCCGCCGCGTACACCGCCTTGGCCCCGCGCTCTTTCAGTGCGTACACCGCGTTCGCCAGCGTGCCCGCGGTGTCCACCATGTCGTCGACCAGGAGGCACGTCGCGCCCTCCACCTGACCGACCACGTTCAAGACCTCGGACTCGTTCGCCTTCGGACGCCGCTTGTCGATGATCGCGAAGCTGGCACCGAGGCGCTTTCCGTAGCCGCGAGCCATCTTGGCGGATCCGACATCGGGGGCCACCACGACCAGGTCCTCGAACTCCTTGTCCAGGAAGTATTTCGTGATCACCGGCGCCGCGTAGAGGTGATCGACCGGAATGTCGAAGAAGCCCTGGATCTGGTGTTGGTGGAAGTCGATCGAGATCACCCGATCGGCACCCGCCGCCACGATGAGGTTCGCCACGAGCTTCGCGCCGATCGCCACGCGCGGTTGGTCCTTCCGGTCCTGTCGACCGTAGCCGAAGTAGGGGAGGACCGCCGTCACGCGGGCCGCAGAGGCGCGGCGTGCGGCATCGGCCAGGAGCAGGAGCTCCATGATGTTCTCGGCCGGTGCGGTCGTGGACTGGATGATGAAGACATCCCGCCCGCGAGCGTTCTGATCGATCCGAACGAAGAGTTCGCCGTCGGCGAACTGTCGAATCGTCGCCGAGTCGTGCGGCTTGCCGATGAGCGCCCCGATCTCCTCCGCGAGCTCGGGGTTCGACCGACCGGCCATGAGCAGAAGAGGACCCCGTTTGTAGGTGTCGTCCATGGTCCGGGCGCGCGCACTTCTTGTGGGGAACGAAGGTCTTCGAGACAGCCCGAAAAGCTAGGGAGGACCTGAAAAAGGGTCAACGCATCGCCAGGAGTCGATGCCGGATTACACCTCCCCCTCGGCCAGCACCGTGACCTCCCGCTCCTGTTCGACCGGCGTCCGCCCCCCGGTGTGCAGCCGAATCTTCAGCCTGTACCGCCCCGCCTCGACCCCCGATGGGTCGAGGCGCAGGGCGAAGAACATCGGCCCGGGCCGATCGGGACCCACTTCCTCCCATGCGACTTCGACGGGCTGTGGCCCACTGGAGAGACCGAGGAAGCCCCCCAACCGACCGATGAGCCCCCGGTCGGCTCGCTCGAGCGACAGTTCGAAGTGGAGCGACTCGGGCCGGAAGCCGAGGCCGGCGACCTCCCAGGCCACGACCAGGCTCTCCCCTCGACGCACGCGCGCCTCCGGCAGGAGGGCCGGGACCGCCGCCTCGAGGGTGGACGGGAGGATCGAGACCTCGGGGTCGAGGAGGACGATGTCCGAGAGCGTGGCGAGGTCGTCGAGGGCCCGGCGCTCTTCCACGACCCTTCGGACCCGCCCTGCCCTACGCTCCGCAGGCCGGTGGCTCTCCGCGGACACGAGGTACGTCCCCGTCGGCACTTCGAGGAGGATCGGCCCGTCGTCCGATCCCGTCCTCACGGTGCGGTACGGCGCGCGGCTCTCGAGCGAAACGAAGGCGGGGTTCGTGGCCGTCGGGCCGATGGGCCAGGCAAAGAGTCCTCGGACCGGGGGGCGCCCCGCGTCCTCTCCCGGCTCCATCCACGGACGGGGATGGTCGTGCAGGGCGTGGAAGGTGGTGTCGTCCGGGAGGGTCGGAGCCACCACGTACACGGTGGTGGCGCCTCGCGGGAAGACGGCCACGTCGGAGGACATCGGGAGTAGAACGGGTGCGTACGCCGGTGCATACAGCGATCTCGGTGCCGTTCGGTCCGCGATCAGCGCGTCACGCCCCGCTTCGACGGGCCAGCGAAGCAGCTCCCCGGGCGGCATGTAATCGCGCGACTCCGGCTGTTTGCGCCCGATCGCCTCGTCGGGCCCCGTGATGTCGCGGGCCCGAGAGCGCTCCCATCCCACCTCCCACCCGTTTCGAACCGTCAACTCGGTGAGGTCGTCCCCCCACCGGAGTCGGAACGGGTTTCGGGCGTCACGGCGAAGTTCCGTCGCCACCCATCGCGCCAGGTGCCCGGTCCACCGGTCGTTGCCCTCCTCCAGATACAGCGGATCGGCGAAGGTCCACAGCGCTTCGAGGTAGGCGTCGAGCGCCGCATCGTCGTCTCGAAGGTCGTCCAGTGCGTCCCGGACGCCTCCGTCGACCGCCCACCGCGGTCGGGTCCAGCGGTGCCGCATCTCCGGATCCATGCCGTCCAGGCCGATGGCGAAAGCGCGCTCCGCCCCGACGTACCGGGCGCCGTGGTGGAGCGCATACCCCTCCAGGACCGCACACCACCATCCGGTGCGGGATGGGCATGCCCGAGCCACCTCGCTCGCCTCCCGCCAGGCATTCGACTCGGCGCGATACCAGACCCGCTGTCCGAGAACCCAGTCGTCGTCCGGAGAGAGACCCTGCAAGGAGTCCAGCGTGATCAGCAGGTCGGCCCGCATCTCCACGATGCGCGGGTCCTCCGGCACCGGGAACCACTCCCCGTCCTCGGCCCACCAGCAGAAGCGCCCGACGGTTCCGTCACACCGGGTGGAACCGATCGGCGGCCCGACCGGGAGGTAGCGGATCCGCCGTCGTTCGAAGTCGGACTGCGCCGATCGGGCGGCACCCCGCACATGCTCGGGGTCCACCGCGGGCTCCGTCCGTAGCTGGCCGGAGACTTCAGGGGCGGCCGCGAGGCAGGCCAGACCCACTGCCAGGCTCACGACCGAGGTCGGGCGCAGGCGGGCGTACAGCGGGCTTCGGTCGGTCCACGACGACATGGCCCGAAGCTAGAGGGGCCGGGCATGGCGCGCGAACGAGGCGGAGGGTGGATTGGCCCGCGTGGATTCGAACCACGATTCCCGGTTCCAAAGACCGGTGTCTTGCCCTTAGACGACGGGCCACCCTGGCCTCGTCGAGGCCGAGCCAAGTGTGACGACGAACGCGGGTCGGTTCAACCCTTCCCTTCCGGCGACGTACGCGCCGTCCGGACCGGTGGGGGCGCGGCGAGCGTCTTCAATGCCGCGGCACTCAACCCGGGAACCTCCGAGAGCGCCTCTGCGACCTCCATCGCTTCCTCGTCCGAGGCCGCGAAGCCGAAGGAGGCACCCCCACTACCCGACAGGAGGACCGGCCCCGGGAGCCGTGCGGACAGCGCCTCGATCGCAGCGGAAATCGCCGGTCGCGTGGGCACGACGGCCGACGTGAAGTCGTTCTCCGAGAGGGCGTCCACCCCCGGCCACGAGGCGAAATCCTGAACCGCGAGCGCCCGCGCCGACGGAGGGGCAGCCCCGTTTCTCTCCTCGGACACCGCCGTATACGCGCCGGCCGTCGACACGTGCACATCGGGCATGGCCACCACCAGAGGTCGAGGCTCGAGGGCCGGAAGGGGCACGAGGCGCTCTCCGCGACCCCGACCGAGGGCCAGGCCGGTGGGGGTGAGGAAGAAGGGAACGTCCGAGCCGAGCCCAGCGGCCACCTCGGCCAGCTCGTGCGGAGCCCCGGCCCCGGTCAGTTCGTGCAGACACCGCAACACCGCCGCGGCATCGGACGACCCACCACCGAGCCCCGCACCCGCCGGGATCCGCTTGTCGAGAACGACGTGGATGCAGCCGTCGACGGGGAACCGCTCCCGAAAGGCCCGCGCCGCCCGCAGGCCGAGGTTCTCGGCGTCCGGTCCGACATCGGCGCCCGAGACCTCGATCGTCGTCTCGGCCGCCCCTCCCTCGGGCCCGACTTCGACGCGGACGGTGTCCGTCATCGAGACGGATTGAAAGAGTGTCTCCAACTCGTGGAAGCCGTCGTCCCGTCGATCGAGCACACGCAGGAAGAGATTGATCTTGGCCGGGGCCTCCGTCTCGGCACGTCTCGTCGTCACGTGGGGTCGGCCACCGTTTCGACTCGGCTCATGTCCCCGACCGACAGACCCAGCTTCCACGCGTACCAGAGGCCGATGGCGGTGATCGGGATCCAGCCTCCGAAGTGGTACGCGAAGGCGAAGGCCAGGGCCTGGGGGTCGGACACGCCGTACACGGTGGTCAACGCGAAGGACGCGCCCGCGTGGAAGGTCCCCACGAAACCCGGCGCCGAGGGGACAGCCACGGCGAAGCCGACGACGGCCTCGGTGAAGATGGCCGAGACGAACCCGGTGTCGATTCCGAAGGCCAGCATCCCCAACCAGAACGACAGTCCGTGCCACGTCCAGAAGAGCAGTGTCCACCCGAAGCCGAGGGCCAGAAGCTTGGGGTCCCGCATGATCGCGATCGAGTCCAGCAGTCCGTGGAGCGCACCCATCACCGTCGCGGCGACCCGGTCCGGCAGGACCCTCGTCAACCGTTCCGCCGTCCATGTGAACTGCCGAGGGAGCGCGGCCATCGTCACGAGCACAGCCAGAACGCCGAGGACGAGCGCGATCGCGAAGTTGAACATCGCGAGCCCCGCTCCCTGCGACAGCGCTTCCGCTTCGGGAAAGCCGGGGGTGAAGACCGGGATGACCAGGAAAAGGAGCAGCACCACGCCGTCCATGAAGCGCTCGACCACCAGGCTCCCGAACGCGGAAGTTGCGCTGACCGGCTCCATCCGGGAGAAGGAGAAAGCTCTCGCCACCTCACCGAGCCGGGCCGGCAGGATGTTGTTCACCATGAAGCCGATCGACACACCGGCAAATCGTGATCGCAGTTCCGTGTCGGGCTTCACGGGGGCCAGCAGCACTTTCCACCGAAGGGCCCGGATGAAGAAGCCGAAGGTGGCCACGAACACGGACGCCCCGAGGAGGAGGAAGTTTCCGGTGGCTACCTGCGCCAGGACCTCCCCGAAGTCGACGTCTCGCAGGACGTACCAGAGCGCGGCGACCGTGACCGCGACTCCGACGACGGCCTTGCCCCAGTTCCTCACCTGGCAGCCCGCGCGCGGTGAATGATCGCGGCCATGTCCCGGACGGCGGCCTCCATCCCCGTGAAGATCGCTCGCGATACGATGCTGTGCCCGATGTTCAACTCCTCGAGCGACTCGATCGCGGCGACCGGTGCCACGTTCTCGTAGGTGAGTCCGTGGCCCGCGTGCACGTCGAGCCCGAGTGTTCGCCCGAGGTCGGCGGCGTGAGCCAGGCGAGCCAGTTGGCACGCCCGCTCTTCGCCCTCGGTGTTGGCGTACTCACCCGTATGCAGTTCGATGGCGTCGACCCCCATCGCCTCTGCGGCTCTCAGAGCGTCTTCTTCGGGGTCGATGAAGAGAGCGGTCCGCACGCCCGCGCTACGCAGCCGGTCGACGGCGGCTGCCGTCGCATCGAGCGACGCCCCCGTCATCGAAAGCCCGCCCTCGGTCGTGACTTCCTCTCGCTTCTCAGGGACGAGAGTCGCCTGGTACGGGTGCAGGTCACACGCCAGGTCGAGAATCTCCGAGGTCGACGCGAGCTCGAGGTTCACGACGGTCCGAGCCGTCTCCATGAGAACGCGAACGTCGCGGTCCTGAATGTGGCGACGGTCCTCGCGCAGATGGATCGTGATCCCGTCGGCTCCTCCGAGTTCGGCGAGAACGGCGGCCCGAACCGGGTCCGGCTCGTCGGTCATCCTCGCCTGCCGGACGGTGGCGACGTGGTCGATGTTGACGTACAGCCTCATCCTGCACCTCCCCCCGCGACCGTATGGGCGGGCTCCGTGTAGCGCGCGAGCAATGCCGACATAGCGGCCCGCGTCTCGTCATCCAGGTCACCGTCGAGCCGGAGGAGTTCGACGGCGAGCATCGCGTACAGCCGCTGGTCCTCCGCATCCATGGCCCGGAGGTGGAGACCGACGGTCTCGACGTCTCCTCGGGCGATCGGCCCGCGAACCGAAGCCGCGGCCCCTCGCTCTTCGACGCTCGACAGCGTCGTCCGCACGAGCGGGATCAACGCGCTCAGGGCGTCGTCCGGATCGACGCCGGCGCGCGCCAACATCCGACCACATAGATCCAGGATCGGGAGGATCGAGGTGCTGGCGGTCACGACCGCGGCGTGGTAGAGGGAGCGGCGACCGTCCGGGACCTCGATGAGCGACATCCCCAACGCCTGGGCCAGGGCGGATGCGACTCGGGTCGCGCTCGGCCCACCGGTGACCGACATCGACGCGCCGGGGAGCCGATCCGCACCGGTCACCGGATGCGACACGGCTACCAGCGGGTGGACGGATCCCACCGCGTACCCCGCATGATGGAGAGGTTCGAGGACGTCGGTCGAGAGTGCACCGGACAGGTGGAAAGCCGCGCATCCATCCGGCGCCTCCCCCTGCCCCGCGAACGCCTGTGCGACCTCGGGAAGGGCCTCGTCCGGAACAGCCAGGAGGAGTGCCGTCGTGCGTCGATCGAGCGGTGCGGCGCCGTACACGTACTCCGCCTCCCCCTGGGTGAAGAGGGGGTGGCCCGGCGGCTCGGGGTGTCGACCGTACAGGGTGAGGGTGCCGACCTCTCCGGCATCGTGCAGCGCCGAAGCGATCGTGAGCCCCATCCGCCCCGGCCCGACGATCGCGACCGAGCGAAACATCAAGCGACCTCCTCGATCCGGACCCCAGCCCGTTCACGCAACCGCCCCAGCAACGTCTGGGGAAGCCGCGCGGTCAGGGCCACCTCCATGCTCTCGTCGAGCCGTTCGGTGACTTCGCCCTCCCGGTACACCGACGCGATCGCCTCGCCGTCGGCCACCGGGATCCGGAGGACGACCGTCGCCAGGCGCGCCCGGACCCGTGCCCGAAGCGTCTCCCGCAGACGCTCGAGAGAGTCCGGCTCGTGGGCCGAGACGAAGACCGCGGGGGTCGGTTCGAGCGCCCGGATCCGGTCCCGCAGGGCGGCCTCCTCCTCGTGCGTGATCCGGTCCGTCTTGTTGAAGACCAGGATCTTCTCCCGATCGTGCAACTCCAACTCGGAGAGGACCTCGAGGACGACGGCCCGCTGCTCTTCCCACTCCGGGTGCGACGCGTCGATGACGTGGAGCAGGACGTCGGCGTCGCGCGCTTCTTCCAACGTCGACCGGAACGAGGCCACCAGGTGGTGCGGCAGCTTTCGGATGAAGCCGACGGTATCCGTGAGGAGGGCTTCGTAACCCGATCCGAGGTCCACACTTCGTGTGGCCGAATCGAGCGTGGCGAAGAGACGATCCTCGACGAGGACGTCCGAGCCCGAGAGCGCCCGCAGCAGAGACGACTTGCCCGCGTTCGTGTATCCCACGAGCGACACCCGGAACGCGCCCTCGCGGGACTTCCGTTGGACGGCTCGCGCCTTCGCGACGGCCTTCAGCTTCCGACGCAGGTCCCCGATCCTCGTGCCGATCAGGCGCCGGTCCGTCTCGAGCTGGGTCTCACCCGGCCCCCGCAGACCGATGCCGCCGCGGATCCGGGAGAGGTGGCTCCACATGCGCCGAAGGCGGGGGAGCAGGTACTGGAGTTGCGCCAACTCGACCTGCATTCGCGCTTCGCTGGATCGAGCCCGCGTCGCGAAGATGTCCAGGATCAACTCCGACCGATCCATGACGCGGACACCGAGCAACTGCTCGAGGTTCTTGCCCTGGGCGGGTGACAACTCCTCGTCGAAGACGACGAGGTTCCCCTCGGACGACTCGACCAACTCCGCGAGCTCCTTCGCCTTACCCTCCCCGACGTAGTAGCGGGGATGAGGGGCCTGGATGCGCTGCACGAGCGTGGCGACGACCTTGCCGCCGGCCGTGTCCGTCAGACGGGCCAGTTCAGCCAGGTGCTCCTGCGCGGACTCGAGGGTCGCGCTCCGATCAGGGGCTCCGACCAGGACCGCCCGGTCGACGGGGGTCTTCAGGTCGATCAGTTGGGTCGGGATCCTTCACCTCCGGCCACACGAGCCACTTCCCCGCCGTCGTCTACGCCTGAAGAATACAGCAGAATCGGCGCGCTCTGTAGCCCTTTCGCCCACCTGGATCGCGACGAACGAGCAGCCGGTCGAGCGACCCCCGCCCCCTACTCCTCGTCGGAGGTGCCTCGCTCTCGGGCCTCCGCGCGACGGGCCTCCCACCACGCGAGCCGCTCACCCACGGTCTTCTCGAAACCGAACCGTCCCGGAGTGTAGAAGCGCTCTCCCTCGAGGGCCTCGGGGAGGTAGGTCTGAGCGGAAACCCCGTGTTCCTCGGAGGGGTCGTACCGGTACCCGGAGCCGTACCCGAGATCCTTCATCAACGCAGTCGGCGCGTTGCGAATGTGCAGCGGCACCGGGGCAGCGGGTGTCTCCCTCGCCCTCCGAAGAGCGGACTTCCACGCCTCGTACGATCGGTTCGACTTGGGTGCCGTGGCCAGGTAGATCGCCGCGTGCGCCAGGGCGAGTTCGCCCTCGGGCGATCCGAGGAAGTGGAAGGCGTCCCGCGCCCCGACCGCGACACCGAGCGCCGCCGGGTCCGCCATCCCGATGTCTTCAGACGCCATGCGCACGAGCCTGCGCGCGATGAACAGCGGGTCCTCGCCACCGTCGATCATCCGTGCCAACCAGTACAGGGCGCCGTCGGGGTCGGACCCACGCACAGCCTTGTGGAGTGCGGAGATCAGGTTGTAGTGCTCCTCCCCGCTCTTGTCGTACGAGGCGAAGCGGTGCTGCAGAGCTTCGCGAGCGACCTCCTCCTCGATGGTGCCTCCCTCCCCCGCCAGTTGGGCCGCCCCCTCGAGGACACCGAGTGCACGGCGGGCGTCCCCGTCGGCCGCCACGGCGATGAAGTCGAGCGCCTCCGCGGATGCCTCGACTCCCATCGGACGGAGACCCCGATCCGAGGCGATCGCGTCCTCGAGGATGGCCCGGACATCGTCCGGATCGAGAGCTTCGAGAACGTAGACCGGAGCGCGAGAGAGGAGAGGTCGAACGATCTCGAAGGAGGGGTTCTCGGTCGTCGCTCCGACGAGGATGATCGTGCCCGCTTCGACGTGGGGCAGAAAAGCGTCTTGTTGCGCCTTGTTGAACCGATGGATCTCGTCGCAGAAGAGGATCGTCTTACGGCCCGTGGCACGCAGCCGAGCATCCGCTTCCTTGATGATCTCCCTCACCCGCGCGACCCCTTCGGTGACCGCTGAGAAGGAGACGAAGGTGATGCCCGACTCTGCGGCGATCAGCCGCGCCAGAGTCGTCTTCCCGCTCCCGGGAGGGCCCCACAGAATCATGCTTCCCACGTGACCCGACTCGAGCATGGCGCGTATCGCTCTGCCCTCCCCGAGGAGGTGGCCCTGCCCCCGGAACTCGTCGAGGCTCCGCGGCCTCATGCGTGCCGCGAGAGGCGCGTTGGCGTCCAGGGGAGACGGTTCACCCCCTGCCGGCACGCCGTCGGCCCCACCGGTGCCGAGGTCGGTCGACCGGTCCCCGGCCCCTCCGAAGAGGTTCAACTCACTCACGGGGCGACGCCTCCCCTTCTTCGGACGCCACTTCGAGGGCCCGTCGGTCGAGATAGTCCGGCTCGTTGCGTTCGGGTGACTCGAGCACCTCCCCCAGGAGGACCTCGAGGATTTCACCGAACAGCGGCCCAGGGCGAAGACCGAGGCCCTTGAGCCGCCGCCCATCGATTCGTAGGTCGCCGACCGACAACGGGGGGCGGGCGCGGAGGGCTGCGCGGGCGCGCCGCCACCGATCGACGACTTCGTCAGGGCTCGGCCCCGCACGCGCCGCGCGGGCCGAGGCCAGCTCGAGGCGAGCTGACGGCGCCAGCATCTCCGGACCTTCCCGGCTCAGCCAGAGCCGTACCGCCGCATCGGATTCGCCGCCGTCCGGAAGCGCACGGGCCGCAGCGATTCGGGCCACGCGATCCGCCATCCGATTCGAGAATCGAAGTCGGACGAGGAGTGCGGCCGTGTCCGCCGCCGGGACACCCCGCAAACGGGACGCGAGTCGAAGGGACGGACGCCCGGGCGGAAGGTGCCCCATCACCCGGAGGCCGTCGTCCCACCAGGTCGACCCGTCGGGGTCGGACATCCTCCGCGCCCACTCCGGATAAAGGACCGCGAGGGCACCCGAGGTGCGATAGGCCTCGAGTGCGACCGTGGGGTCGGGATCGGCATCGAGAACCTTGAGGAGTTCTTCCCTCACGCGCTCTGCGGACAGGGTCGCCAATCGATCGGAGAAGGTCTGCGCGGCAGAGAACAACTCCTCGTCGACCCTGAGCCCGAAACGACCGGCGAAGCGGAAGGCCCGAAGGATGCGGAGGTAGTCTTCCTGAAAGCGCTCTTCGGCCGTGCCGACGGTACGCAGCAACCCACGATTCAGATCGCCGGCACCGTCGAAGGGGTCCCGGAGTTCCCGACGGAGAGCGTGCCACGCGATCGCATTGATCGTGAAGTCGCGTCGGGCCAGATCCTCGTCGATCGAGTCCGAGAATCGCACCACGGCGTGCCGCCCATCCGTCTCGACGTCCCTTCGAAAGGTCGTGATCTCGTAGAGCACTCCACCCTTCAGGATACCGACCGTACCGTGTTCGATCCCGATCGGCACGGTCCGCTTGAAGATGCGGCGGACTTCATTCGGCGTGGCGCGCGTCGCCAGATCCCAATCGCCGCTCGGCCGACCGAGGATCGCGTCCCGCACGGCCCCACCGACCGTCCATGTTTCGAAGCCCCTGTCCTCCAGTCGACTGGTGATCCAGTGGACTGCGGACGGGGGCGCGGGTTGCCCGGCCTTCATCCCACCAACACCGCGCCGCCGTTGACGTTCAGGATCTCACCGGTGACATGACGGGCCATCTCACTACACAGGAACACGATCGGGCCCGCTACATCCTCCGCCGTCGCAACCCGCCCGAGCGGGATCGAGGCCGCCACGCGTTCACCGGCCTCACCGGCCAACACCTCGTCGGTCATCTCGGTGGCGATCCAACCGGGTGCGACCGAGTTCACGGTGATACCGCGCGGAGCCAACTCGATGCACAGCCCTTTGACGAGGGAGACCATCGCCCCTTTGCTCGACGCATAGTCCCCGTGGAACGCCTCTCCCCGCTGGGCCGCGGTGCTCGTGACGAGCACGATCCGGCCACCGTCCGTCAGGACCCGGCCGGCTGCGCGGCAGGTGTAGAAGATCGAGTGCAGATTGGCACCCATCGTCGTGTGCCACTGTTCGTCGGTCATCTCGGACAGGGGCGCATCCTCGGGCGGCCAGATCCCGTGGTTGCCCACCACGATGTCGAGGCCGTCGAAGCGGGACGCGACCTCGTCGAAGAGGCGGGTGACGTCGGCGGGGTCCGAGAGATCCCCGGCGACCGAGAACGCGTCGACCCCCGAGGCCCGACACACCTCCACGACCCGCTCGGCGTCGGCCGCCCGGCTTCGGTAGGCGATCGCGACGTCCGCCCCCGCCTCGGCCAGCAGTCGGGCCGTCGCCGCGCCGACCCCGCGGGAGCCTCCCGTCACCAACGCACGGCGGCCTGCCAGATCGATCAGTCCCACGCTTCCTCCTCGTCGTTTCGGACCGAGTCCTCGACCAGTTCGCACACCAGATGGCCGATGACCAGATGCATCTCCTGCGCTCGGGACGTGGAGTCGGTCGGCACGACCAGGGCCAGGTCGACCCTGGAGGCCAGCCGTCCGCCCCCCTTCGCCAGAAGCGCCACCGTCTCCAGGCCTATGGACCGCGCCGCCGCAGCGGCACGGAGAAGGTTCTCCGACTCCCCGCTCGTCGAGTGCATGACCAGCACGTCGCCGGGTCGGCCCAACGCCTGGACCTGACGCTCGAAGACGGCGTCGAAGCCGCGATCGTTCCCCGCGGCCGAGAGCACCGACGTGTCGGTCGTCAGGGCGATGGCCCTCATCGGGCCGCGATCCCGCTCCAGTCGCACGACGTACTCCGCGGCCAGGTGCTGGGCATCGGCCGCCGATCCCCCGTTGCCCGCGAAGTAGAGGGTCCCACCCCGTTCGAGACACGCGCGGACGAGGTCCGCGAGGGCTTCGATGTCCGCCGACATCGACTCCGAAACCGAGCGGGCCAATTCAGCGACTTCCTCGAACCGCCGTTGGACGGGGGCCGACCCGGTCATCGCTTCGACCTCCGCGGGGAGTCTCCGAGCTTCATGGCTCCTCGAAGTCGGTCCATGAGGCCGTGCATCTTCGGCAACGGCTCGGCCGGCACCGGGTCGAGGTTCATGAGGAGGCGCTCCGGGTTCGTTCGGCAGAGAGTGAGCAACACCTCTTCTCCCCCGCGTTCCCCGATCAACTCCCACGCCTCCTTCTTGTAGATCTTGAGGTTCGACTGACCGTGGAAATCGGAGGACAGATAGTCGGCCGCCCCGGCGCGGAGGAGTCGGAGCGCCACATCCTGGGCGTCCGAACCGTAGCGCCCGACGAACGAGCCGTAGTTGACCTGGAGGTACGCGCCGACCGACCGCCACTCGTCGACGATGTCGAGCCGATCTCCGATCCCGTGGTACCGCTCGGGGTGCGCGACGATCGGTCGGTACCCCTGGTCCCGAATCCACCGGAGGACTCGGGGTGTACCGGGCGGGATGCCGAGCCGGGGCCACTCGACGAGGACGAAGGACGTCCCGGCCATCCGGATCCGGCGGTCCGAGAAGTCCGGCTCGGGGATGTCGATGAGCACCTCGTGCCCGCGCTGATACTCGAAGTCGGGCAGGTGCTCGGCGAGCGCCTCTTTCGCCTCGTCGAAGGCGAGCGACACCGACGAGAGTCGCTGCTCCAATGCCCCGGGATCCTGGGTGAGACTCCCCCTGATGTGAGGGGTTGTAACAACCCTTCGGATACCGACTTGGGCCATTCGCTCCGCGCTGGCCAGGACCGCGGGCACATGCTTCGCCCCATCGTCCACGCCCGGGACCAAATGGCTGTGGATATCGATCAGGGACTCCCGTACTTCGGCGAGTATCACCGGCCCGACGTCACCTCCTCCCTATGGCCAGGAGTGCGGTCCACACCGCTTCGGGGTCTACGGTGTCGAGCGCAGCGGCCGACGCATGGGTGAGGAGAGCATCGGCCACGAGGAGGTCGAAGGCACTGTCCCGCACCCGACCCGGTGCCGCCCTGGCCGCATCCAGCCGTTCCCGGGCGGCGGCGTACAGCTCGTCTGCACCTGGATCGTCTGCGGCAGCGATCCGCCCGTACATGGCCTCGAGGAGGTCGACCGGGGGTTCCGGTCCCCCGCGCTGCGCCCATCCGGCTCGACTCACGGTGTCGCGTCGCCGCCCAGGAGGTTCCGCACGGCGCCGGCTCCGGCCCGGAGCGCCTCGTCGAGCCTCGTCGGGTCTTCTACGCCGGCCTGAGCCATGTGGGGCCGTCCACCGCCTCGCCCTCCCACGACTGCCGCCACTTCCCGAACCACGGTGTCGGCCCGGACACCACGCGAGATCAGGTCGTCGGTGACGAAGGCGAGGAGAGCCTGCTTTTCCCCCGGCAACTCGGCCGCAACGACGGCCACCCCACTGTCTCCCGACTCCAGGAAGGCGTCTCCCCACTTCCGGGCGTCGTCGATGTCCCGAGCGCGCATCCGGACTCCGCGATACGAAGCCGACCCCTCGGCCACGTCGAAGGACTCTTCGGCCACGATGTCCTCGGCGCCCCCTCCCCCGGCCCGTAGCTCGTCCAGGAGCCCCTCGAGCTCGATTTTCTCTTCGAGGAGTTGATGCGCACGCTTCACGAGGGTTGCCGGCTGTGTCTTGAGCACGGCGGCCGCCTCTTCGAGCGTGCGCTCCTTGCCGGTCAGGTAGCCGAAGGCCGCCCGCCCGGTCAGGGCCTCGATCCGCCGAACACCCGCAGCGACGCCCGACTCGCCGGAAATCCTGAAGAGTCCGATCTCACCGGTGGTCGTCGCATGGGTTCCGCCGCACAGCTCCATCGACACCCCGGGTACGTCGACCACGCGGACCTCGTCGGCATACTTCTCACCGAAGAGGGCCATGGCACCGGCCGCAACCGCGTCGTCGTAGCTGCGTGTGCTGATCTGAACGGGGTGGTTCGCCCAAACACCCTCGTTCACGATCTCCTCGACCCGAGCGCGCTCGTCCGGGGTCATCGGGGCGTTGTGCGCAAAGTCGAACCGGAGTCGATCCGGGGCGACCAGGGAGCCGCGCTGCACGACGTGGGAGCCGAGCACCGACCGTAGCGCCGCGTGGAGGAGGTGTGTCGCGGTGTGGTTCCGGACGGTGTCGTTCCGCGTGGCACGCGGCACCTCCGCGCGAACACGCCCGGGCGTGGCCGGGAGCGTGCCCTCGATCGACCCGAACACCGCGGTCTGGCCCCCGACCTTGGCGACGCGGTCGACGACGACCGTCCAGCCGTCGCCTTCGACCCTCCCGCCGTCCGAGACCTGTCCGCCGCTCTCCACGTAGAAGGGATTCTCCCGAAGGACGAGGCCGACCTCCTCCGACGAGGCCTTCACGCGGAGCACGTCGGTCTCGACCGCGATCCGCTCATAGCCGACGAAGGCCTGATCGCCGCCGTCGACGTCCACCCACCCCTCGGCATCGCGCTCTCCGCCGCGACCAACCCCACTGGCGGCGCGGTCCGCGCGCGAGCGTGCCCGCTGCTCCTCGAGGGCGTGCTCGAAGCCGTCCACATCCACGGAGCAACCCCGCTCCTCGGCCATGAGCTGTGTCAGATCGAGGGGAAAACCGAAGGTGTCGTAGAGCTTGAAGGCCTCCTCACCGGGGATCGCCCCACCCTCAGCCGATGCCAGTTCGTCGAAGCGGTCCATTCCACCTTCGATGGTGGCGAGGAAGCGCTCCTCCTCCGACCGCGTCGCCTCGAGGATCGCGTCGCGGCGCTCCACGATCTCCGGATAGACCGAGCCCATCGTGTCGACGACGGCGTCGACGACGCCGACGAGGGTCGGCTCCCGGCGGCCCAGGAGCCAGGCGTGCCGTACGCCCCTTCGCAGAATCCGTCGCAGGACGTAGCCCCGCCCCTCGTTGCTCGGGTAGACGCCGTCCGAGAGGAGGAAGGTGACAGCGCGGGCATGGTCCGCCAGGACGCGGTACGAGACACTCTGCTCCTCCGTCTTGTCGTACGGGCGGCCGACCAAGTCGGCCACACGTTCGAGCAGGGGGAGGAAGCCGTCGGTGTGGTAGTTCGAGTCGGCGCCCTGGAGGACCGCGGCGATGCGCTCGAGGCCGGCCCCCGTGTCGACGCACGGTGCCGGGAGCGGGGCGAGTGTGCCTTCCGCGTCACGATCGAACTGCATGAAGACCAGGTTCCACAGTTCGATGATCCGCCCGGACTCGTTCAGTTCGACGAATTCCTCCGTCGATCGGACCGGAGGCCGCTCCTGCCGGAGGTCGTAGTGCAACTCGGAGCACGGCCCACACGGGCCCGTGTCGGCCATCTGCCAGAAGTTGTCCTTGTCCCCCAGCCGATAGATCCGCTCCGGCGGCAACCCGATCACCTCGGCCCAGAGGTCGGCGGCCTCGTCGTCGGTGTGATGGACCGTGGCGTACATCCGCTCGGCGTCGAGTCCGTACACCTCCGTCAACAGTTCCCAGGCGAACTGGATGGCATCCCGCTTGAAGTAGTCCCCGAACGAGAAATTCCCCAACATCTCGAAGAAGGTGTGATGGCGCGTCGTGACGCCGACCTCCTCCAGGTCGTTGTGCTTGCCTCCGGCCCGGACACACCGCTGGGACGTTGCCGCACGCCGGACCCCGAGGTCCTCTTCGCCGAGAAACACCTTCTTGAACGGCACCATCCCCGCGTTGGTGAAGAGGAGGGTCGGATCGTCGGTCGGGACGAGCGATGCGCTCGGGCGAACATCGTGACCGCGCTCCTCGAAGAAGTCGAGGAAGCGCCTGCGGATGTCGGAGGTATTCATCTCAGTCGATTCGCGTGGCGAAGGGCGATTCCAGCCCGTCTCGAAGGAGGGATCGGGCAGGCGATCGAAGGGCAAAAGATAAGGGCGCCGAACGGATCTGTCGTCCGGCGCCCCATCCACTCCACGACTCCCGGCACCCGGGCTCAGTCGCCGGCGGCGACCTCCTCACCTTCCTCGGCCCCCTCCGGGCTCCCGGCGTCCACGGGCTCCTCGGCCAGCCCCAACGCGACCTTCAACTTGGCCTCGATTTCCTCGGCGATGTCCGGGTTCTCGACCAGGAACGCCTTGGAGTTCTCCTTGCCCTGCCCGAGTCGGAGGTCTCCGTAGGAGAACCACGACCCCGACTTGTCGACGATCCCGTGCTCGACGCCCAGGTCGATCAGGAGGGCGTTGTGGCTGACCCCTTCGTTGTACTGGATGTCGAACTCCGCCTGCCTGAAGGGCGGTGCACACTTGTTCTTCACGACCTTCACGCGGGTCCGGTTGCCGATCACGTCCTGGCCGTCCTTGATCGCGCCGATACGCCGGATGTCGAGGCGCACCGAGGCGTAGAACTTGAGCGCCCGTCCCCCCGATGTCGTCTCGGGACTCCCGAACATGACCCCGACCTTCTCACGGATCTGGTTGGTGAAGATCACCGACGTGTGGGACCGGTTCACGGCGCCCGTAAGCTTCCGGAGCGCCTGACTCATGAGGCGAGCCTGAAGTCCGACGTGGGAATCACCCATCTCACCCTCGATCTCGGCCCGAGGCACGAGAGCCGCCACGGAGTCGATGACCACCACGTCGATCGCGTTGCTGCGGATCAGGACCTCGGCGATCTCGAGCGCCTGCTCCCCGGTGTCGGGCTGGGAGACGAGGAGGTTGTCGACGTCCACGCCGAGCTTGCGGGCGTACCCGACGTCGAGCGCGTGCTCGGCGTCGATGAACGCGGCGATGCCCCCGAGGCGCTGCGCGTGCGCGATGACCTGTAGACAGATCGTCGTCTTACCGGAGGATTCCGGGCCGTAGATCTCCGAGATCCGACCGCGCGGGATCCCGCCGATACCGATGGCGGCATCGAGGTTCAGCGCGCCGGTGGGGATCGCCTCGATCGCGGTCGGCCCGCCATCCTGCCCCATCCGCATGATCGCGCCCTTGCCGTACGAGCGTTCGATCTGGGTGAGCGCGGTGTCGAGGGCCTTCTGCTTCTGGTTGGCCTGCTTGTCGGTCATCTCCGCCGTCGCCATCTCGCCTCCGTGGCCGTGCGCCCGGCCATTCCGGGCGTCATCGAGCCACAAAGTAGGAAACCCGAAGAGAAAGCGAAAGTCCTTCGTTTCGCCCTGTCGGGAGACCGAAGCTATCCGTCGCGCCGGGTCGACGGAATGCCCGGACGGGCGCCCTCGCGGGAACTCCAACGGACGGATGGCGCGTTGCGTCGGGCGGCGTCAGGATACACCTCGCGACGGTACCCGGCGAGTCCGTCTCCCTCCAGCTTCGGCCACATGAACGCGATCGAATACGACCTCATCGCCATCGGTGGGGGAACGGCGGGCCTGGTCTCGGCTGCGGGGGCCTCCTACCTCGGCGTCCGCGCGGGAATCGTCGAACGGGCCGCTCTCGGCGGTGACTGCCTGTGGACCGGGTGTGTTCCGTCGAAAGCGCTCATCGCCTCGGCTCGCCTGGCCCACGCAATGCGCAACGCGGAGGCGCTCGGACTCGTCTCCGCGGCCCCGAAGCACGCCTTCGCCGATGTCATGGCCCGCATGCGACATGCCCGCGACATCGTGGCGCACCACGACGACCCGGAGCGCTTCCGCGCCATGGGGGTCGGCGTCCACTTCGGATCGGCGCGGTTCGTGGGCCCGCACGAGGTCGACGTCGAGGGTGTCGGGAGGCTTCGTTCGAAGCGAATCGTCCTCGCTACCGGCGCCGTGCCGACCGTCCCACCGATCCCGGGACTCGCCGAGTCCGGCTACCTCGATCACCACTCCCTCTTCGAGGCGGACACCCTGCCCGATCGAGTCGCGGTGCTCGGAGCCGGCCCCATCGGGCTCGAGATGGCACAGGTGATGGCCCGTCTCGGAGCCGACGTCGTCGTCCTCGAACAGAGCGACCGCATCCTCGCTCGAGAGGACCCCGAGATCGCGGAGTCGTTGATGGGGATTCTCCAGGACGAGGGGATCGAGGTTCGCCTCGGCGTCTCGGTCGAAGCCGTCGGCCGCACGGAAGCGGGAAAGAGCCTCACGGTCGCCGGTGGGGCCCGTGTCGTCGTCGACGAGATCCTGGTCGCCACCGGTCGGCGCGCGGCCACGGAAGGGCTCGACCTGGACGCCGCCGGCATCCGAACCGAGAACGGGGCGGTGCTCGTGGACGACCGGCTCCGTACGAGCGCGAAGGGGGTCTGGGCCGCTGGGGACGTGACCGGTGGCCTCCAGTTCACGCACGTGGCCGAGTACATGGCCAAGACGGTCCTGCGGAACGCCCTCGTACCGGGGTCGACGAGGATCGACTACGGCGACATCCCGCGGGTCACCTATACGGATCCGGAGATCGCCCATATCGGCCTGTCCGAGGCAGCCGCCGCGGCGCGTGGAGGCACGACGTACCGATACCCCTTCGACGACCTCGACCGGGCCATCGTGGACGGCGTGGCTCGGGGCGTCGTGAAGATCTCCGCGGACCGGCGAGGTCGAATCCTGGGCGCCACGGTCATGGGTGCCCACGCCGGCGAGTTGATCCTCCCCCTGGTGCTGGCCAAACGGAACGGGCTCGATCTCGGAACGGTTTCCGACACCGTTTTTCCGTACCCGACGATGTCGGAAGGGCTGAAGCGCGCGGCGGCCGAGTACCAGAGGAGCCGACTGGAGGGGATGGGAGGCGTCGTCTTGAAGAAGGTGGTCTCGTGGCTCACCTGAGCCGCCGAAGCCCCCTGCTCCGGTTGGCCCTCCTGGCCGTCCTTCTGGCGGGCGGCGTGTCGGCCGCACTGTTCACGCCGCTCGGGGACGTGCTCTCGGTCGAAGGGGTCGGTAGGGCGATCGACGGACTCCGGGCCGCGCCGGCCGCGCCGGTGATCTACATCGCCGTGTACACCGCGGCGACGGCGTTCGCCATGCCGGGCTCCGTGCTGACCCTCGCCGGCGGGGCGGTGTTCGGCGTCGTTCCGGGGATTCTCTACACCACGATCGCGGCGAACCTGGGAGCCAACGCGGCGTTCGGCCTCTCGCGCACGCTCGGACGGAGTGGCGTGGAGGCGCTCGCCCGCGGCCGACTCGATGCCCTCGACGCGGCGACCACGAACCACGGCTTCAAGGGGTTGTTGACGCTTCGCCTCATTCCCGCGGTGCCCTTCAACGCACTCAACTTCGGGGCCGGGCTCACGTCGATCGGTTGGCCGACCTACGCCGCCGCGACCGCCGTGGGGATCCTCCCCGGGACGGTCATCTACATCGTGTTCGCCGACGCACTCCTCGCCGGCTCGCGCGAAGCCTCCCGAGATGCGCTGATCCGCGTCGTCGTGGCGGGAGCCCTCCTCCTCCTTCTCTCCTTCCTTCCGTCGATCGCCCGACGCATCGGAATCGGAGGCCGCGAGGTGAGCGGAGTGCCCCCGGACGACCACGGGGCTTCACCGTGACCGCCCCTGGGCTCACGGTCCTCATCCCGACCCTGGACGAAGGGGCACGAATCGACCGGATCCTCGACGACATCGACGCGCTGTCGACCGTCGTCGACCTCGAGGTGGTCGTTGCCGACGGCGGATCGAGAGACGGGACTCGTGAGCGTGCACGACGCCGCGGGGCCCGTGTGGTCGTGTCCGGGCCCGGTCGGGGCGTGCAACTCGCGGCGGGTGCTTCGAAGAGCAACGGAGCCTGGCTCTTCGTCGTGCACGCCGACTGTACCGTCCAGCCGACCGTACATGCCGACATCGTGCGGCACCTCGACCGAGGTGAAGAGGATCGGTACGCGTACTTCCGCTTCGAGCTGGACGGCCGTGGCCGACGCTTCCGATGGGTCGAACGGGGCCAGCGGGCGCGGGAGCGTTGGCTCGGACTCGTCTACGGAGACCAGGGCCTCCTGATGAGCAGAGCGCTCTACGAGCGGAGTGGGGGGTACCCCCCTTGGCGCATCCTCGAGGACGTCGAAATCCTCCGTCGTCTCGACCTCGCCGGGGGACGGCGACACCGCCTGGACGCCTCCCTTCCGACCAGCCCGCGCCGGTACGAGAAGGAAGGCACGCTGTCGGCTGTGGCCCGGAACGTGCGCGTGGCGGCTTCCTTCCACCTCGGGGGCGACCCCCAACGTCTGGCCTCGGCGTACCCTGCGGACCGGACGGTTCCGTCCCGAACGGTCGTGGTGTTCGCGAAGGAACCCATACCCGGACGGGTGAAGACGCGGCTCGCGGCCGACATCGGGAACGATGCGGCGGCGCGCATCTACCGTACCCTGGGCCGAGAGACCGTCGAAGCACTCCACGGCGGAGGGTGGAGGATCCAGGTCTTCGCTGACCCGCCGGACGAGGGGGCTCGGCGAAGAGTCGCGACCTGGCTCGGGGTGCCCGTCGAGGACGTCCGCCCCCAGATCGACGGCGACCTCGGTGCGCGCATGAGCGCGGCGATGGAGGAAGCCTTTCTCTCGTCGGACCGCGTGTGTGTGGTGGGAACAGATGTTCCCGACCTGGACATCGAGACCTTCGATCGCGCCTTCGCAGCACTCGACGACGCCGATGTCGTCTTCGGCCCCGCAACGGACGGAGGCTATTACCTCGTGGGTGCCACCACCCACCGGCCCGGTCTCTTCGAGGGGATCACGTGGAGCACCCGATCGGTCCTATCCACCTCGTTGGACCGGGCCCGGGAGATGGGCGCGCGAGTGGCGCTCCTGGCGGCTCGCACTGATGTAGACACGTTGGCGGACGTCCCCACGCGACTGCTCGGCGAGTCGACGGGGGCACGAAGCTTGCAACAGCCCTTGCGAGGACCTCCGATCGACACGCAGCTTGGGTCCGGCCCCCCAGGCCCGAAATAGGAAGGAATGGAAACACTGAATCGGGTCCGCTCCCGCCTCCGCTTCGACAGTCTGGACCATTCGACGATGCCCGATGGATCGGGTCGCGTCATGGTCCGCTTGGAGTGGGGTGGAGAAGCGTACGAAGGAACCGTCGGCTGCCTGGAGACGCAGCAGGGTGTGTTGAAGGCGGCGTCTCAGGCGGCGCTGATCGCCACCCTGGCGAGCGCCTCGGCGATCGGTGACGCCCCCCTCGATCTCGAGGTGGTCGGTGTCAAAGCCGTGCGGGCCTTCGACGGCTGGGTCGTCGTGACTCGAATCAACGGTCGGAGCGGGGCCGACAGCCACCGCCTCCTCGGCGCAGCTCCGTGTGAACGCGAGTCCGATCTACCGGCCGCGGCGGTCAAGGCGGTTCTGAACGCCAGCAACCGCGTGATCGAACAGCGGATCGCTCGCTAGACCACCAGGGCTCCTCACCACCCCGGAAGTCAGAAGCCCCGCTCGTACCTCGTCCAGAGGCCGGGCTCGACGGGCACGAAGAGCACGTCGAAGGGTCTCGATCCCGAGGACACGGCGAACACCGGCACGCCCCGGTACACGCCCGCTCTGAGCAACTGGTCACAGTCGACGGGGAAGGTCTCGTCCGACCTCCGATAGTCGGCCCCCTCGAAGATCATCACCTCGTCGTTCTGGTACCAGAACGACGCCCCCGCGTAGCTCCCGGCAAAGTCCACGACCGGGCGAAGATCGTCGAGACGCGTTCCCGCGGGTCCGATCAGTGTATCCCCCGCGGCGGTCACCCGGACCTCGACGTTGCGTCCCGTGGCGAGACAGAGCGTCATCGGGCTCCCCTGCTCGACCACAGGGCCTCCGGTCCGGATCACGATCGTGTCGGGGGGCGGGGGCGGGATGTAGATCGTGTCCGGCTCGACCCTCTGCATGGGACGGGGTGTGCAGCGCATGCCGGGACGAGTCGGGCAGAGGGAGAACGACGCCAGGATCCCCCACTTCGGCTTCTGGTACTCGCCGATGTGCCCGTCGGCGGGCCAGTCGTGATTGGCGGCCAGGTATTGAGCACCCACCCGCATGCCCTGCCAGTCGTAGTGCGCGCCGATGTTCACGTCGAAGCCGTTGTGCTCCGCCATGAGAGTGAGCTGCGAGCGCGGAGACGTGTCGACGTGCCACGCCGCCCCCATGAACCATCCGTTGGCGTGCCCGTCCGAGTAGAAGTCCAACTCGGCGCCCTCACTGAACATCCCGCGACCCAGCCCGAAGGTCAGGGTCATGTCGTTGGGCGGTAGACGCCCCCCGTCCCATCCCCTCAAGAAGGCAGTCGCCACGACGTACGGCGAAAAGTCGGTGTCGATCCCACCCCCGCCCGTGTAGGAGGTGCGCAGCCGTTCGTCGGGGAAACCCAACCGACTCGGGGCGTAGTCGACGCCATCTCCGAAGGACGGTCCGGCAATCCAGCGCGCCCCGACCGCCAACCCGACCCCCTGGTCGACCGGCTCCCACAGACGCACGCGGGCGAAGAGCCCCCAGATGTCTCCCCCCTCCTCATCGTCTCCGAACGACTGAAGCGTCAAACCCGCCTCGGCCCGGTCGAAGAGCCCGACGGCGAAGGCACCGTCGGCCAGGAAGTCGTCTCGGCCCGGCCCGTACCCCGACGGCGCACCGGCCTCGTCGATCTGGACTCTCCGCCCCAACTGGGAGAAGAAGCCCGACAGGGTTCCGGTGACCTGAAGGTGCGGGAGCACACTCGACACGGGGACGTCCATCAGTCCGGAGCCGTACCGGAGGGTGCTCGGCATCGTCGGCGTCTGTGCCTCCGCCGACGTGTTGAGCGGCGCCACGCCCGAGAGCGAGCCCAGGCCCAGGATGGACGCGAGGACGACCGCCGATGGAAGGCGCCGGTGCAAGGGCGTTTTCGTCAATCCGAGAGCCGGTTCTCGACGTCCTTGAGACGGCGCCCGATCGAGAACGCCCACGCGGCCACCAGGAGGATCACGAGGGTGTACGCCGCGAAGACGTGCCAGTAGGGCCGAAGGCTCTGCTGCCCGAGCCCGGACGCCTGCGCGACCAGGACGGACGGGGTGAGTACGGCGGCGAAGACCGCGGCCCCGAGGGCACGGGCAGGACCGAGTGCACGCAGCTGAAACGATCTCATGAAGAGGTCCTCCGTTCGCGGAGCTGCAACTCGGCCCGCAGGCCCTCGAGCGCGTACCGCATCAAGAACAGTCCGAAGAAGAGCACAGTGAAGACGAGTACACCGACCAGCAGGGTCGTGAGCATGTCCTGCGGCAGGGTCGGGCCCTCCGCCTTGGCCACGACGGGCTGCGGGTGGAGAGAGCGGAACCAGAGGACACTCACGTGGATGAACGGGATGTCGATCGCGCCGACGAGCGCCACGACCGCCGCGAATCGCTTCCCCTTCTCCGGGTCCTCCGTCGATCCTCGCACCATGAAGTAGCCGAGGAAGATGAACCAGAGGAGGAGGGTCAGCGTCAGCCGAGGCTCCCACGTCCAGTACGTCCCCCAGGCGATCTTGCCCCACAGGGGCCCGGTCACGAGGACGATCGTGGCGAAGACGAAGCCACCCTCGGCCGCCGCGAGAGCGGCGCGGTCGAGGCGCTCGTCCCGAAGCCACAGGTACACGCCGCTGCAAAGCGCCGAGATTCCGATCGCCATGAAGCTGGTCCACGCCGCGGGGACGTGAACGTAGAAGATCCTCTGCGCGACTCCCTGGTTCACCTCGGTCGAGACCCAGAAGAAGGAAAGCCAGAACAGCCCGATCAGACCTGCGAGGCCGATGAGCGTGAGTGCGGTTCCTCCCCGACGAACTCCGGCAGTCGACATCACTCCTCCACCACGAAACGAAAAAGCACCGCACCTGCGGCTACGGCGGCCACCGCAAAAGCACCCAGCACACGGACGTTGCCCGCCACCTCGGCAAAGGGGCGCCCGGCTATGAGGCGACCGGTGGCCCCGGCGCCGAAAACGACCATGGGCAACAGGAGCGGAAAGACCAGCACGGGAAGCAACGTTTCACCCATCGTCGTTCCTGTCGACACCGCGGCAAAAAGGGTCGACAGCGCCACGAAACCGAGCGCACCCAGGGCCAGGACGAGGAGCGTTCCCGGAAGGTTCGCGCCCACGTCCACGGCCAAGAAGAGCGAGAAGACGCCGAGGGCGAGAACGGAGAGACCGTACACGAGGACGAAGTTGACGACCACCTTGGCCAGGTAGACAGCATCCTTCGGCGCGGGCGAGGTCATGAGTCCGCGGAAGGCGTCGTCTTCGGCCTCGAGGTGGAACGTACGACCGACTCCGAGGAGCCCTCCGAAGACCAACGTCATCCACACGAGGCCAGCCAGGACGTCTCTCGGGCGGACGGACGCGTTGTCGAGGGAGAAGTTGAAGAGCACGGCAGCCAGGACCGCGAAAGCTCCCATGGCTACGAGGCGGTCCTTCGAGCGGAACTCGAGAACCAGATCCTTGCGCACGATCGCCGCCAACTGACGAAGGTACGTGCTCACGCCGCGACCTCGATCGTCTCGTGGTAGTGGCGCTCGAAGGCTACGGCATCGAGGTCGTTCGCCGCTCCCTCCCACACGAAACGTCCCCGGAGTTGGATCGCGACGCGCGTCGCCATCGCGAGCCCCTCCCGGAGGTTGTGGGTCACGACGACCACGGTGCGAGCCCCGTCCTTCAGTTCGCCGAGGACATTGCGCAGCACCGCCGCGGCCGACGGGTCGAGGCCGGTGTAGGGTTCGTCGAGGAGGACGATCTCCGGGTCGTGAAGGAGGGCCCGAGCCAACGAGAGCCGCTGCTTCATCCCATGGGAGAGATGCCGGGCTTCGGTACGGGCCCGATCCGTCAAGCCGACACGACCGAGCCCCTGCGCCACCCTGGCTTCGGGATCGTCCAGGCCGAACAGGTCCGCATAGAAGCGCAGATTTTCAGCCGCCGTCAGTCGCGCGTAGAGGAAGCCGCGGTGCGAGAGGATCCCCACACGATGCCGCCACGAGGTCACCGACGGGTCGATCGCGACGCCCCCGATCGACACCGTGCCCCGAGTCGGATGCATGGCCCCCCCCAGCATGCCAAGGAGGGTCGACTTCCCCGCCCCGTTCGGCCCGAAGACGGTCAGCGCTTCACCGGGTGCCAGCTTCAGATCGATGCCGTCGACCGCGACCACGGATCCGTACTCCCTGACGAGGTCCCGCGCTTCGAGGGCCACGGCGGTACCGCCTGTCACGACGGCACGGGCTCCGCGACCGATCGACCGCACGCGGAGCAGAAGCGCGAGCCCACGGGGTTGTTGTAGCCGCAGTCGTGACAGAGTACGCCCACCTGGATCCCCTGACGGATCGCGGCGATCTCCGCCTCGATCGCAGCCGTCCCGGTGTGGGAGCCGGCGCCCTTGGCCGCCTCGTCGGCAGCCAGGGCGTCGAGCGCCTCCGCCGTCAACTTGGCCTTCATCGTCCGGTAGTCGTCTTCGTCGAGCTTCCCCGCGAGGAAGTCGTACTCGACGTCCCGCAGGGCCAGAAGTGCCACCCGTTTCCGGGCCTCCGTCTCCGTGAGCTCGTCGTCCTCTCGTTCGAGAGAGGCGTGGATGCCCTGGATGACCGGATGCAGGAGGAAGAGGACGACGGCCGCCGTGACCAGGGCCACGCCCACGTACAACGTCATCGCGCCGCCAGACTCAATCCGCGCCCGCGAGGGCGGGTTCGACCGCCGGTTCGACACCGCTGGAGCGGCGCCGATCGACGTTCGGCCACAGGGCGATGATCGTGCCGATGGCGAGCAGGAGGCAGCCGATCCAGATCCAGATCACGAGCGGCTTCACGAGGACCTGGAGGTCGATGCCCTGGGCGTCCGAGTCCGCCGCCAGGGCGCCCTGGATGTCGTTGAGCGCCGAAAGGATCAGGTACAGGTCTTCCTGGAGGTTCGAATTGATCGCGACCTCCGTCATCGGCTGGGTGCCGCGGTTCGTATACTGCCGCTTCTCGGTCGTCATGATGCCGAGCGGCTTTCCGTTCCGGGACACCGAGACCGTGGCGATCGCCTGCCAGATCAGGTTCCGCTGACCCATGCCACGGGAGATGGACAGGCCGTCGTACGTGAGTTCGTACGTGTGACCGTACGGCGACGTCACCTCGACGCGGTCACCGGGCTGCACGTTGAAGCGTGCGTCCGTGTTGTACGCGGCCCCTGCGAACGCCACACACAGGCTCACGAAGCCGATGTGGACGATGTAGCCACCCCACCGGCGTCGGTTGCGCGTGATGAGGTGAATGAAGGCCAGCGCGTACCCTTCCCCTTCGATGCGCGCGCGCGCCCTCGTCCCCTTGTAGAACTCGGTCGTGATGATCGTCAACACGAAGGCCGAGAGCGACCAGGTGACCAGCGCCAGCGGATGGCGGGCACCGAGGATCCAGAGAACCACCCCGGTGCCGATCATCACACCGACCGGAATCTGGAAGTTCTTCTGGAGGTTCTTCTTCGTCGCCCGCCGCCACGCGATGACCGGTCCGATGCCGACGAGCGCGAGAAGGATCAGTCCGATCGGAAGATTCACCCGATTGAAGAAGGGCGGACCCACCGAGATCTGCTGACCGGTGACGGCTTCGGAGATCAGCGGGAACATCGTGCCCCACATCACCGTGAAGGCCGCCCCGAGGAGCATCAGGTTGTTGAACAGGAAGGCCGATTCCCTGGACAGGAACGACTCGATCTGGTTCTCGGACCTGAGCTGCGGGAGGCGATAGACGATCAGCACGGTGCAGATCGCCAGCACGGCCGCCATGAACCCGAGGAAGATGTAGGCGATCGCCAGGTTCTGAGCGAAGGAGTGCACCGACTCGATCAGACCCGACCGGGTGAGGAAGGTCGCGAAGACGGTCAGAAGGAACGTCATCAGGACCAGAGACATGTTCCACACCTTCAACATGCCCCGGTTTTCCTGAATCTGAATCGAATGCAGGAAGGCCGTCGCGGTCAGCCAGGGTAGCAGGGACGCATTCTCGACCGGGTCCCAGAACCAGTAGCCACCCCACCCCAACTCCTCGTACGCCCAGCGCATCCCCATCACGATGCCGACGGAGAGGAAGAACCAGCTGGTCAGGATCCACCGTCGTGTGAGCTGAATCCACCGCGCGTCGAGGCGGCCGTTGAGCAGCGCCGCCACCGCGAACGCGAAGGGGATCGAGAAGGAGGTGAACCCGAGGTAGAGCGTGGGAGGATGAATCGTCATCCAATAGCTCTGGAGCTGAGGATTCAGTCCACGTCCATCGGCCGGCGTCATCGGCATCCCGTTCACGACGAGACGCTCGAAGGGGTTCACGTTCGCAAAGAGGAGGACGACGACGAAAAAGAAGAGGATCGTCTGGAGGACCCCGACGACGTACGGCATGAACTCACGGTTCTTCTGCCGATTCGTGAGTGCGCAGATCACGGCAAAAAAGCCGAGGAGGGTCGCCCAGAAGAGGAGCGAACCACGCTGACCCGCCCACAACCCCGTGACCTTGTAGAAGAACTCGAGGTTCGCGTTCGAGTAGTTGCTGACGTACCAGTAGTCGAACCGGTCGTTCAGGAAGGCGGCCGTGACCCCGATCGAGGCGATCGTGAGCAGACCGAAGGAAGCGTAGATGCTCCGCTCGGCGCTGAGGACGAGGTCACCGCGCTGGGTGCGCCCTCCCACGTAGCCGAGGATCATGCCCCACGCGGTCACCGGAAGCGCAATCCAGAGCGCGAACTCTCCGAGGAGTGTCACGGATGTACTGCCTCGTCAGCAGGAGGTCAGGAAGATGCGACCGGCTCGACGAGCTCTTCCGGTGTCGCTTCGTAGCGACTCCCGCACTTCGTGAGAAGGGTGGTCGCACGGAAGACACCGTCCGCATCGAGCTTGCCGTCCATGACGACTTCGATGTCGTCCGTGAACGTGTCCGGGAGAGCGTCCCGGTACTCGACCTCGAAGGTGATCGATTCGTCGGTCAAATCCCGCACGGTGAAGACGTGGAGGAGCTCACCTTCGACCCGCCGGTAGCTGCCGGGCACCACCATGCCGCCCACCTTGACTCCGACCTCGTGGAAGGACGGATCCGACTCGACGCGCTCCATCAGCTCGGTGGGAGTGACGTAGTAGACCATCGTCTCGCTGACGCCGGTCCAAATGAGATAGGTCACGACGGCGGCAACGCCGACCAGACCCACCATGAATCGCCCGTTTTTCATCGGCCCCACTCCTTCAGGGAACTCCACGCTGAGCCAATCTAGTCGAGGCCATCCCACCCCGAAAAGTCCGGGAAATCCCCTACATGGCGTCGTTGGCCCAGGAAACCGTGGCCCGAACCGCTCGGTTCCACGAGCCCATCCGATCCCGCCGTTCGGAGTCGTTCATACCCGGACGGAAATGGACCGGATCCCCCTGTGCCTCCACGAACGCCTCGGCGTCCCTCCACACACCCGCGTACAAACCGGCCAATCCGGCGGCACCGAGGGCGGTCGTCTCGACGATGGCCGGGCGTCGGACCGGCGTGTCGACGATGTCGGACTGGAACTGCATCAACCAGTCGTTCATCGCCACACCTCCATCGACACGCAGTTCGCTCGTGCGCACGCGTGACTCCGCCTCCATCGCGCGCAGAACCTCGGCCGTTCCGTACGCCATCGACTCGAGCGCGGCCCGGACGATGTGCTCCCGAGTCGTGCCCCGCGTCAGGCCGAACATCGAGCCGCGAGCCTCCGGTTCCCAGTGCGGGGCCCCCAATCCCACGAAGGCGGGGACGAAGACGACGCCCGCCGTGTCCTCCACCGACCGCGCCATCGCCTCGGACTCACCGGCGGCGTCGAGAAGGCCCAGTCCGTCGCGAAGCCACTGGATCGCGGCCCCGGCCACAAAAACCGAACCCTCGAGGGCGTAGGCCAGGCCTCCGTCCCGGGCACACGCCGCGGTCGTCAGCAGTCCGTGCTCCGATGGCACCGGGGTGTCCCCCGTGTGAAGGAGGAGGAAGGCGCCGGTTCCATAGGTGTTCTTGGCCAGGCCTGCGGCCCAGCACCCCTGCCCGAAGAGGGCGGCCTGCTGGTCCCCGGCCACCCCGCCGATGGGCAGCTCACGTCCGAAAACCTCACCCACCGTCGTACCGAACATCCCCGAACTGGGGCGCACCTCGGGCAGGAGCGGCCGCGGGATCCCGAGCCGATCGAGCATGATCGGGTCCCAATCGGTGTCGCGAAGGTTCCAGAGGAGGGTGCGGGAGGCGTTCGTAGGGTCGGTGACATGGGACGCGCCTCCGGTCAGGCGGGCGATGAGCCAACTGTCGATCGTCCCCATCGCCAGTTCACCCTGCTCCGCCCGCTCGCGGAGGTGTGGGTCGTCCTCCAGCAGCCAAGCGACCTTCGTCCCGGAGAAGTACGGGTCGAGCACCAACCCGGTCCGGGCCCGTACGTCGTCGAGGTGGCCGGCTTCACGGAGGCGGCGACACATGTCTGCGGTCCGTCGGTCCTGCCAGACGATCGCACGGTGCACCGGCTCCAGGGTCTCCCGGTCCCACAACACCACGGTCTCCCGCTGGTTCGTGATCCCGACGCTGCGAACGTCCGCGTCTCCGGCTGCATCGAGCGCCTGCGCGGCCACGGCCCGGGTGACCTCGAAGATCTCGGTCGCGTCGTGCTCGACCCAACCGGGTCGAGGGAAGTACTGCGTAAACTCCGAGTACGCGTGCCCGAGGACCCTGCCGTCCTCGGCGAGCACCAGGCAGGTCGAGCCTGTGGTCCCCTGATCGATGGCGAGTACGCTGGGGACGCCCATGGCGGGACGCTCCTAGGAGTCGGTGGCTCGGAGAGAGGCGAAGTCGAAGTGCCAGCCTACCCGACCGAGGAGCCGCAGAAACGCACCTACCGGGAAGCCGACGACGGCATAGTAGTCCCCGTCGATCGAGTCGACCAATGCGGCGCCCCGTCCCTGGATCCCGTACCCCCCGGCCTTGTCCATCGGCTCACCCGTCGCCACGTAGCCGCGCGCGACCGCCTCGTCGAAGGGTCGCATCCGCACGGTGGTGCGCACGACCTCACTCACCGTCCGTCCCCCCGAGCGCACGGCGACACCACTGAGCACCTGGTGACTCCGGCCGGCCAGTCGCAGGAGCATGGCCACCGCGTCCTGCTCGTGCACCGGCTTGCTCAGGATCTCGTCGTCGAGGACCACGGTCGTGTCGCCACCGACGTAGAGCGCAGCGGGGTCGATCGCGACCGCTTCGGCCTTCTCCCGGGCCAGTCGCTCCACGTAGGCGGCCGGACCTTCCCCGGCGCGTTCGGACTCGTCGACATCGGCCGGAGAGATCTCCGGCTCCAGGCCGAGCTGACGAAGGATGTCGGCTCGACGGGGGGACTGCGACGCCAGGACGACGCGAGGTCGGGAAACGCGGGTCACGCCGACTCGCGCTCGAGCATGAGGGTGACGGGGCCATCGTTGACGAGCTCCACCTGCATCGACGCTCCGAAGCGACCGGTCTCGACCGAGCATTCCGAGCGGTCGGAGAGCGCCGCCACGAAGCTCTCGTACAGTGGAATCGCCACGTCGGGGCGTGCCGCGGTCACGAAGCTGGGGCGCCGGCCCTTGCGGGCATCGCCGTACAACGTGAACTGACTCACGACGAGGAGTCCCCCTCCGACGTCCTGCACGGAGAGGTTCATCTTCCCCTCACCGTCCGAGAAGACCCTCAGGCCGAGGACCTTCTCGGCCATCCAGTCCACCTGCTCCGGCCCGTCTCCATCCGTGAAGCCGACCAGCAGCAGGAGGCCGGTCGAGATGGCTCCGACCGTCTCGCCCTCGATCCGGACCGACGCGCGCGAAACGCGCTGCAGCAGAACGCGCACCCGGTCGGTCGACTACTCGACCGTGACCGACTTCGCGAGGTTGCGCGGCTGGTCCACGTCGGCACCCCGCATGACCGCGACGTGGTAGGCGAGGAGCTGCAGCGGAATCGTCGTCAGGACAGGGAGGAGGTGAGGGAGCGTGTGCGGGACCTTGATCATGTGGTCCACCTTACCCTGGAGCTCCGGGGCGTCGTCCGAAACCACCGCGATGATCCGCCCGGCCCGCGCTTTCACCTCTTCGATGTTCGAGACGACCTTCTGGTAGATCGGGTCCCGAGGCGCCAGCACGACCACCGGCATGTCTTCGTCGATCAAGGCGATCGGCCCGTGCTTCATCTCCGCGGCCGGATATCCCTCCGCGTGGATGTAGCTGACCTCCTTGAGCTTCAACGCTCCCTCGAGCGCCACGGGGAACTGATACCCGCGCCCGAGATAGAGGAAGTTCTGGGCGTCCTTGTAGCTCCGGGCCAGGTCCTCGAGCTCGTCGTTCAGCTTCAGGACCTCCTCGATCTGCCCGGGGAGGGCCTGGAGGTGCTGGACGATCTCGTGGCCCTGCACCGCGGACATCCCCCGTCGGCGCCCGAGGTACAACGTCACGAGAGCGAGCGCCACGAGCTGACTCGTGAACGCCTTGGTCGAGGCGACACCGATCTCCGGACCCGCGTGGAGGTAGACGCCGAAGTCCGTCTGGCGGGCGATCGTCGACCCGACGGCATTGACGATGCCCATCGTCTTGAGCCCCCGCTGCTCGGCCTCCTTGAGCGCCGCGAGGGTATCGGCGGTCTCGCCGGACTGGCTGATCGCGAGGGCCAGTGTCCCGTCCTCGAGAACAGGATTGCGGTAGCGGAACTCCGAGGCGTACTCGACACTCACGGGGATCCCGGCCAGATCCTCCAACATGTACTCGCCGACCAAGCCCGCGTGCCAACTCGTACCGCACGCGGTGATGACGATCCGCTGAACGCGCCCGAGGTCGAACTGGTGTGCCTGGATCCCTCCGAGGCGAGCGTCTCCGTCGTCCTCCAGCAGGCGCCCCCTCATCACGTCGGCGATCGACGAGGGCTGCTCGAAGATCTCCTTCAGCATGAAGTGCTCGTAGCCACCCTTCTCGATCGAATCGAGATCCCAGGTGACCTCGTGCACCCCCCGGTCGACCTCGTGGCCCTCGAGGTGGTAGGTCCGGTACCCGTCCGGCGTGAGGACGGCGTAGTCCCCGTCGTCGAGGTAGACGACGTCGCGCGTACGCTCGATGACCGCCGCCGCGTCCGAGCCGGCCAACATCTCACCGTCCTGCCCGACCCCGATCAAGAGCGGGCTTCCGTGACGGGCCACCACGATCTTGTTCGGATCGCGACTCGAAACGACCGCGATGCCGTAGGCGCCCTCGATCTGTCGCAGCGCGGCCGCGACCGCCTCCTCCAACGGCTCGCCGTCCTGCCAGAGGTAGTCGATCAGGTGGACGACGACCTCGGTGTCCGTGTCCGATCGGAAGTCGTACCCCTCCGAGATCAGTTGGGCCTTCAGGACGTCGGAGTTTTCGATGATCCCGTTGTGCACCAGCGCGATGTCGCCGTCCGGGGACGTGTGCGGGTGGGCGTTGGGCTCGTTCGGCTCACCGTGGGTGGCCCACCGGGTGTGCGCGATGCCGCACGTGGCGGAGGACGGAGCCGCGTCGATGGCTTCCTCGAGGACACGGATCTTCCCCGGGCGCTTGGTCACTTCGACGCCGTTGCCGTTGAGGAGGGCGACGCCCGCGGAGTCGTACCCGCGGTACTCGAGACGCTTCAACCCGGCCAGGAGGATCGGGGTCGCTTCTCTCGGTCCTACGTATCCGACGATGCCGCACATGGGCGATCTAACTCCGTGTTTCGAAAAGGAAGACTACGCGACACCTGCAAGGAGAGCGCCAGCTCGATCCACGAGTTGGCGCGCCTGCTCTCGATCAGGAGCCTCCGCGATCAACCGCACCACCGGCTCGGTCCCGGACGGGCGGACGTGAAGCCAGGTCTTTCTGGCCGGCCACTCCAACCTGAGTCCATCCGACTCGTCCTCGGCCTCGGCTCCCAGGTCCGTGCGCAGAGCGTCGTACCCTCGCGCCAGCGCCTCCCGTGGAAACGAGACCTTCTCCTTGATGATGTCATAGGAAGGCCATCGACCGGCGGCCTGCGTGGGCGTGAGGCTTTCGACCGCCAGGTGTTGCAGGATCAGGGCACAGGCGAGTGGCGCGTCACGGGTGTGATGCAGGGCCGGCAGGATCACGCCCCCGTTGCCTTCACCTCCCACCGCGGCCCCCTCGCGCTGCATTCGGCGCGCGACATTCACCTCACCGACGGGCGCACGAACCAGCGGGACGCCGAAGGCTTCGGCCACGTCCTCCACGACTCTCGATGTCGACAGGTTCGTGACGACCGGCCCCTTCGTCGTCGGCAGGACCGCCGCCGCGGCGAGTGCGAGGGTGAGATCCTCCCCCATCGCCTGCCCCGTTTCGTCCACGAGGGAGAGTCGGTCGGCGTCGGGATCGATCGCGAGCCCGACCGCGGCGCCGGACTCCCGAACCAGTTCGCCGAGGTCGGCCAGATTCGCGGCCGTCGGCTCGGGATCGCGCGGGAACCAACCGTCCGGCTCCATGCCGATGCCGACGATCTCACAACCGAGGGCCTCGAGCAGTTCCGTCACGACCGGACCACCGGCTCCGTGGACGCAGTCGACCGCGACCTTGAGGCCAGCGCCCCGGATGGCGTCGAGGTCGAGTTGCGGGAGGGCGAGGATCCGCTTCAGGTGCCGCCCCCACGCCCCGTCGTCGTAGGAGAGTCCCCCCAGCTCGTTCCACGCGGCTCGAGGAGGATCCACCTCCGCCAGATAGCGGCGGAAGTCGGCCGAACGGTCGGCGTCGAGGAAGATGCCCTCGCTGGAGACCAGTTTCAGCGCATTCCACTCGGCCGGGTTGTGACTGGCCGTCACACCGATACCCCCGATCGCTCCGAGGTCCCGCACCGCCATGAGGATCGTGGGCGTGGGGACGACGCCGAGGTCGACGACGTCGCAGCCGACCGACTGGAGTCCCGAGATCACGGCCCGGGCGAACATCGGCCCGGAAACCCGTGAGTCCCGCCCCAGAACCACCGTCGAACCGTCTTCCCGCTCCTTGAGGTGGGCACCGAGCGCCGCTGCGACCCCGGCCATCAACTCCGGGGTCAGTGGGGCGCCGACGCGCCCACGGACACCCGAGACACTGACCATGAGGTTGTCCGGGAGGTGAATCGGCACGGGCGTTCTCGTAACGGGGGGGAAGACGCGAGAATCTGGGCGGATCCGGGGAAGTCCGTACCGCCTTCGTCAAGTTTCGCGATCCCGAGTGCGGCACGTCAACGAAGTCGTTTCCCCCCTCCGTGGCGACCGTTCGCGGGCCGGGTCTACATTGAGAGTTCCCACTGTCCGTCGGGCGCATAGCCGCCATCGACGCCCACACGATTCCAAAGGGTCTCCCCTCATGAGCAAAGCGGCCTCGCAGGGCCTTTCGTTCGGTACGCTGGCCATCCACGCGGGTGTCGAGCCGGAGCCGGTCACCGGCGCGATCATGACCCCGATCTTCCAGACGTCGACCTACGTCCAGCCGGCCGTGGGGGAGCCGAAGAACGGGTCGTACGACTACGGGCGCACGGCCAACCCGACGAGGGAGGCGCTCGAAGCGAGCATTGCCGCGCTGGAAGCGGGCAATCACGGCATCGCCTTCGCCTCGGGTCTGGCGGCGATCGAGGCGATCGTGAAACGCCTCTCCGCCGGTGACCACGTCGTGAGCGAGGAGAACACCTACGGCGGCACGACGCGGATGTTCAACCACGTCCTGAGCCGATTCGGGATCGAGTTCACCTATGTCGACGCCCAGGACACGCAGGCGGTGGCCGACGCCATGCGTCCGAACACCAAGCTCGTGCACGTCGAGACCCCTACGAACCCGATGATGAAGCTGTGCGACATCGCGGCGATCGCCGATCTCGCACACGAACACGGCGCCCTTCTCTCCGTCGACAACACCTTCGCCTCCCCCTTCAATCAGCGGCCCCTCGAACTCGGTGCCGACTTCACCCTCCACTCGTCGACGAAGTACGTGAACGGGCACTCGGACGTCATCGGCGGCCTCGTGGCCGTGCGGGATCGAGGGCTGGCCGACGACCTCTACTTCATCCGGAAGTCGTCCGGCGCGGTGCCCGGCCCCATGGACTGCTGGCTCACCCTGCGCGGCATCAAGACGCTCCACGTGCGGATGGAGCGCCACAACGCCAACGGTCAGGCCGTGGCCGAGTGGCTCGAAAAGCACCCCTCGGTCGACCGTGTCCTCTATCCCGGTCTGCCGTCCCACCCCCAGCACGAACTGGCCAAGCGTCAGATGAGCGGCTTCACCGGCATGGTGTCCGTCGACGTCGGGACCCTCGAGCGGACCAAGGCGCTCACCGAGCACCTCGAGATCTTCGCGCTGGCCGAGAGTCTGGGAGGGGTCGAGTCCCTGGTGAACGTCCCGGCGCTGATGACGCACGCCTCGGTACCCGAGGACCGGCGGGCAGCCATGGGGATCACCCCCGGGCTCGTCCGTTTTTCCGTCGGTATCGAGGACGTCTCGGACATCATCGCGGACCTCGAGCGGGTCCTCGGCTGAAACGCGCTCGACCGGTTTCGTGTACCGTTCACCCGGTCGGCGGGTAGTGAAACCGTGACGTTCGACGGGCCGTAAGGCCCGCCAGCACGACGGAGCCTCGGCGTTGTCCGGGGACCCCATCCAGAGAGGAAGAACGATGGCGGACGAACAGGATCGCACCGAGGGTCAGGACGAGGCCGCGGGCCAGAACGGGACGGGCACGCGCTCCAGGCGGATCCTGACCGACATCGCGCCGCACAGCTGGGAGCACCCGGCGGACAAAGCCGCGCTTCAGGCTCTGCGGCGCGTTCCGATCTTCGACGAGGTGCTCAAGAAGATCTTCGGGTTCTTCGGTGAGAAGCCGATTCGACTCGCCTTCCAGGCCGACGCGGTCCGGGTGAGCGAGAACCAGTTCCCGGACGTGTACCGCGTCTACAAGGCCTGCTTGAAGACGCTCGACGCCCCGGAGGAGTACCCGCTCTTCATGTCGCAGACGCCGATGGTGAACGCGGGCGCCTACGGGATGGAGAAGCCGTTCATCATCCTGAACTCGGGTACGGTTCGCCTTCTCGACGAGGACGAGCTCGCGTACGTCATCGCGCACGAGATCGCCCACATCATGAGCGACCACGTCCTCTACAAGACGATGACGGTCCTGCTCATCAACCTGGCAGGGATGGGCTTCCCCATCGTCGGCCTGGCCGCTCGTGCGGTGCTGGTGGCGCTTCTCGAGTGGAGCCGGAAGTCCGAACTGTCTTGCGACCGTGCCGGGCTGCTCGGTGTGCAGGACCCCGAGGTGGTCATGCGCACGATGCTCAAGATGGCCGGCGGCGGTACGACCGACGAGACGAGCCTGCAGGAGTTCATCGTCCAGGCCGAGGAGTACCGGGACGGCGGGGACGTGGCCGATCAGGTCTTCAAGGTGCTGAACCTCCTCGGTCGCACGCACCCCTTCCACGTCCTCCGGGTGGCCGAGCTGCGCGACTGGATCGAGAGCGGTGACTACGACCGCATCATCCGGGGTGAATACCAGCGGCGCGGTGAGCCGGACCCGGCCTACCAGGAGGATTTGAAGCACGCGGCCTCGGCGTACGCCGAGGGGGCCAAGGACTTCATCGACACGATGGCCGACGCCGCCAAGCGGGCCGGATCGGACTTCCTCGGAAGCTTCCGCCGGTAGCCGATCGACGACTCGATCCGCGGGCCGACACGGGCCTCACGGGGGGCGGTCGGGCGGAAGCCCGATCGCCCCTTTCGTTTCGCACCGGACCGGGTAGACTCCGGCCATGCGAATCCTGATCGTTGGACATGGAGGGCGCGAGCACGCCCTGCTCTGGAAGCTCCGCCGCGACGCGCCGGACGCGGAATTCTTCGCCACCCGGCCGACTCCGGGCATGGCGCCCTGGTGTGAAGCGGTCGAGATCGCGCCGACCGACGTCGAAGCCCTGGCCGGCTGGGCCGCCGGACACCGGATCGATCTGACCGTCGTCGGCCCCGAGGCACCGCTGGCCGCGGGCATCGTGGACCGTTTTCGCCAGCGCGGCCTCTCGATCTTCGGCCCCACTCGGGACGCCGCCCGCATCGAGTCGTCGAAGGCGTACGCCAAGGACCTGATGCGCGGCGCCGGGGTCCCGACCGCCGAGTACCGCACCTTCACCAACCGCGACGGCGCGGTCGACTGGGTGCGGGCGGAGGGTGCGCCGATCGTCGTGAAGGCCTCGGGGCTCGCGGCCGGAAAGGGTGCCGTCGTCTGCCCGACCGAGGACGAGGCGATCGAAGCGATCGACTCGATGCTCGGCGACCTCACCTTCGGCGAAGCCGGTCGGGAGGTCGTCATCGAGGAGTTCATGGAGGGTGAAGAGGTCTCGGTCTTCGCGGTCTGCGACGGACGTGACTACGTCCTCCTCCAGCCGTCGCAGGATCACAAGAGGGTCGGCGAAGGGGACACCGGCCCGAACACGGGCGGCATGGGCGCCTACGCGCCGGTGTCGATCGCGGACGAAGCCCTCATGGCCGAGGCCGGTGAGAAGGTCATCGCTCCCACGCTTCGGGCGCTTGCGGCGGACGGCTGTCCCTTCACCGGCTTCCTGTACGCGGGCCTGATGAAGACGGACGAGGGCCTCAAGGTCGTCGAATTCAACTGCCGATTCGGGGACCCGGAAGCCCAGGTCGTCCTCCCCCTCCTCGACTCCTCCCTGCTCGACCTCGTGCGGGCGGTGGCGGAGGGTCGGTCGATCCGCGGGATGGATATCCGCGCCCGTGCGGGCTTCGCCGTCACCACGGTCGTAGCGTCCGGTGGGTATCCAGCGGCGTACGAGAAGGGGGTCCCGATGACGGTACCCGACGACTTCGGTGACGACGTGATCCTCTTCCACGCCGGGACCGCCGAGCGGAACGGCTCGCTGGTGACCGCCGGGGGCCGCGTCGTGGCGGTGACCGGCCTGGCCGACGACTTCGGTTCGGCGGTCGAGCGGAGCCGTGAGGGCGCCCGGCGAGTGACGTTCGAGGGAGCGTTCCACCGAACCGACATCGGCTGGCGGGAGTTGGCCCGAATCCGGGCCGACTGACCGGAGCGGACCGTGCCCGAGCTGCCCGAAGCGGAGACGATCGTCCGAGGCCTGCGCCGCACGATCGTGGGACGCAGGATCCGACGGGCCGAGGTACTCAAGCCCGACATCCTGAGGGAGGCGAAGCGGAGCTTCGGGCCGAAGGTTCGAGACCGGGTGATCCAGGGCGTGGATCGAAGGGCCAAGAATGTGGTGATCGGCCTCGACGACGACGCCGTGATCGCGGTCAATCTTGGCATGACGGGTCGGCTTCTCCCCTTCGACCTCCCACCCCGCGGAGGAGCACGCCCCACGCACCCCGCCGTTCGATTCCGGTTCGTCGACGGAGGAGTTCTGGTCTTCGACGACGTGCGTCGCTTCGGCACGGTGGAGTGCCTCGACGCCACCACGTGGGAGGCGCGCTCCGCAGCCATGGGTCCGGAGCCCCTCGCCGACGACTTCCTCCCGAGTGATCTCCACGCCGCCCTGCAACGATCCCGGGCCCCGATGCGTAGTTGGCTCCTGGACCAGAAGAAGATCGCGGGCGTGGGGAATATCTACGCGGCCGAAGCGCTCTACCTGTCGGGGGTGCATCCCTTGCGAGCCGCTTCGACGGTCGAAGAGGCCGAGGCCGTGAAGTTGCACGGGGCGATCCGTCAGGTCCTGTCCGACGCGATCGCTGCAGGAGGAACGACCATCCGGGACTACCGCAACGCCGACGGCGAGGAGGGGACCTTCGCGCGCGCACTCCACGTGTACGGGCGCGACGGCGAACCGTGTGCTGCGTGCGGGGACACCGTGGAGCGGGTCGTCCTCTCCAATCGCTCCGCCTTCTTCTGTCCGACGTGCCAACCGACGTGACGCAGCCGCGACCCCGACACCGCCGTCTTGCGCGACCGCGCGGCGCGATCGTCGCGTTCGCGACCGGCGCGGTCCTCCTTCCGGCGGGAGCCGCCGGGCCGATCTCGGCGCAGGACTTCGACGACGACGTCGTCGACCTTCCGGTCCGAGAGATCACGCTCGAGAACGGGATGCGGATCCTGGTCGTCCCGCGCGACGGAGCCTCGACCGTCTCCTTCGTCATGCAGTTCCGAGTGGGGGGCGTCGACGAGGGTCCAGGACAGACGGGCATCGCGCACCTCCTCGAGCACATGCTCTTCAAGGGGACCGAGACCGTCGGAACGACCGACGCGGACGCCGAACGTCGGCTCTTCGTTCGAATCGATGCCCTCCACGACTCGATCGTCGATGCCCGGGATCGAAGCTCCGTCGAGGAGAGCCAGATCGCGACGTGGGCCGAACGCCTCGACTCGCTCGAGGACGAAGCGCGGCGCTTCGTCGTACCCAACGAGTACTCGGAGATCCTCTCGCGAGCGGGGGCTCGGGGCCTCAACGCGATGACGACGTCCGAGGCGACCATCTACTACGTCGAACTCCCGTCGGCCCGAGCCGAGCTGTTCTTCGCCCTCGAGGCCGACCGGATGGCGAATCCGGTCTTTCGAGAGTTCCACGCGGAGCGTGCGGTCGTCATGGAGGAGCGTCGGATGAGGGTCGATGCGAGCCCCGGCGGCACCCTGTACGAGCAGCACCTGAGCGCGGCCTTTCGACAGCACCCGTACGGCAGACCGGTCGTCGGAACGATGGAGGATCTGGAGCGGCTGAGTCGGCCCGAGGTGGAGGCGTACTATCGGCGCTTCTACGGTCCTGCCAATGCCGTGCTGGCGGTCGTGGGAGACATCGACGCCGACGACGTGGCTGGATGGGCGACCGAGTACCTCGGCCGACTTCCCGCGGGCGATCGCCCGCCTCCCGTCGGCGTCGTAGAACCGGAGCAATCCGAGGAGCGTCGGGTCGACATTCCGTGGGACGCGGAGCCGCTGCTCCGGATCGGGTGGCGTGTGCCCGACGGCTCGCACCCCGACAACCCGGCCCTCGGGATCCTCGCATCCGTTCTGACCGGGGGTCGCACGTCGAGGCTTCACCGCCGCCTCGTCACCGAAGAGTCCGTGGCGACGGCCGCATTTGCATCGATCGGCCCCGGCTCGCTGTATCCGGGGCTCTTCCAGATCGACGCCACCCCGATCGCTCCGGCGACACCCGCGGATCTCGAGCGCGCGATCTACGAGGAGATCGACCGGCTGTCCCGCGACGGTCCGACCGAAGCGGAACTCCAGCGGATCAAGAACCAGGTCGCGGCCAGCGGAATACGGCGGATGCAGTCGAACCTCGGTCTCGCCTTCCAGCTGGCCGAGTCGGCCTCCTTCTTCGGGGATTGGCGGGAGACCTTCCGGGTGGCCGACGACTTCCTGGCTGTCGAACGTGAGGACGTGCGCCGAGTCGCGGCGACCTACCTCACCGAGGACAACCGGACGGTCGCTACGATCGGACGGGAGGGCACCCGATGAGGCGAGTCCGCGCGCCGATACGAGTCACTCGGCCGAGACGAACTACACCGAGACGGGTCGCCCCGACGAGGCTCAGGGCCGCGACGAGCCTCGTTGCCGCCTGCATACTGTCGACCCTCGCGCCCAGCGCCGCCGCGGGGCAGAACGACGTCCTGCGGGAGACGGTCCGGGAGCTCGTCGCCCGCCCTATCACCTTCGATCGCCCGTCGGTCGAGCGATGGGACATCGACGGTGTTCCTGTCTTCGCTCTCGAAGACCCCACCCTGCCCCTCGTCACGATCCACGCCTACCTCCGTGGTGGCTACGGTCGCTTCGGGCGAGAGGTGTACGGCGTGGCCTCCGGCCTCCCCGCCCTGCTTCGGTACGGCGGTACGACCGAGCGCACCCCGAGGGAGGTCGACGAAGAGCTGGAAGGGCTGGCTCTCCAGGTCTCGTTCGGAAGCGCGGGCGGGAGCATCACGACGTCCGTGAATACGCTCAGCGCCAACCTGGAAGCGGCCGTCGACGTGTGGGGGGAGATGCTCACCCGGCCGGCCTTCGACTCGGTCGAAGTCGCCGCGTGGCGCAATCGACAGATGGAGAGCGTCCTCCGCCGGGTGGACGACCCGGCCCGTCTGGCCTTCTCCGAGATGAACCGGCTTCTCTTCGGAGATCACCCGGTCGGCTGGGAGATGGACGCGTCGGACTTGGCTCCGGCGCGGCTCACCCGGGCACGCTTCGAAGGTGTCCACCGACGGATCGTGTGCCGGGACAACCTCACCCTGGGTGTGACGGGAGACCTCGGGGCCGCGGGGTTGGAGTCGACCCTGAACGCCTTCGTACGGCGCATCCCCCCGTGCGCCCGCCCGCTGCCGGGCGCCCCTGCCCCCGACATCCGCAGGGCGCCGGGCGTGTACCTCGTCGACCGGGATCTGGCGCAGTCCGTGATCGTGATGGCGCACGCCACGAACGTTCGGCTCGCCGACTCTCCCCGCTACTACGCCGCGATGATCGGCAACTCCGTCCTCGGCGGCGGGGGCTTCTCGTCCCGCATCCTCGGACGGGTCCGGACGGAGGAGGGCTTCGCCTACTCCGCCACCTCCATCTGGACGACCCCCGCCTCCCACGAGGGGATCATCGCGGCCACCACACGGACTCGGCCCGAACGAACCGCCGACGCGATCGAGGTGATTCTCGAGACGATGGAGGAGCTGACCACCGAGCCGCCGACGATGGACGAGGTGCAGCGCACCGTGGACAGCTTCGTGAACGGCTTCGTCTTCAGCTTCGACTCGCCGAGTCAGGTCGTGGCGCGGCAGATGTTCTACCTGGCGCAGGGCCTCCCGGCCGACTGGCTCGATTCGTACTGGCGCGGCGTGCAGCGCGTCGGGCCGGACGATGTCCTCGGCGTCTTCCGCGAGGAGCTCCACCCCGACCGGATGTCGATCCTCGTGGTCGGCGACGCCGAGGCGCTCGAAGGTCCCCTGTCCCGCTTCGGTCCGGTCACACGCCTCGATCCAGGCGCGCCTCGCTGACGTGTGTCAGGCACGTCCCCAGTGGATGGCCGCGATCCCACCGGAGACGAGCTTCCATCCGGTCTCACCGAAACCCGCGCTCTCGAAGAGTTCCGAGAGCGCCTGGGGTCCGGGAAACTCCTTGACCGACTCCGGCAGGTACGTGTACGCCCACGGGTGACCCGAGACGATACGCCCAACCACGGGAAGGACGTGGTGGAAGTACATGTGGTACCCGGCTCGGACGATCGGGTTGGGCGGGACCGTGAACTCCAGGACCACGAGGCGTCGTCCCGGCTTGAGGACGCGCTGGAACTCTGCGAGCCCCTGCTCCAACCGGGCCAGATTGCGGACTCCGAAGCCGACCGTCGCCCCGTCGAAGACGTCGTCGCCGAAGGGGAGACGAAGCGAGTCCCCGCAGACCGGGCGAATCGATGCCTCCGTGATCTTGCCGAGTCCCTCGGCCAGCATCGGCTGGGCGAAGTCGGAGGCGACGACGTCCCCGCGGAACGACGGACGTTTTGCCAATTCGAGCGCCAGGTCGTAGGTCCCGGCGCAAGCGTCCAGGTACGTGCCGTCGGCACGTCCCTCCCACTCGAGCGTGTCGACCGCGCGGCGTCGCCACGACTTGTCGATGTTGAGACTGAGGACGTGGTTCAGCAGGTCGTAGCGTGGGGCGATCTCCGAAAAGATCTGCTGGACCTGCTCTTCTCGAGCGGCTCCCGCTTTCGGCGCGGCCTCGGGGGTGCTTTGCATGACAGGTGTCGCTCGGCCGCGTAACTTGTGGGAAGCCCGACTGCGGTGCCGGGGGTCGGCACGGGGCCGAAAGCTACGGGAAGCGGGAGGGGCACTCAACGGGAGCCTGGCGTGCGCGCGCGGTCGAAACCCCGGAGGTCGGGGCACCGTAGGGCACTCTCGATGAGCACCGATACCGCTTCTCTGCCGCGCTCGACGCGCTGGTTCGCTGACTCACGGCAGGGATCACGAACGCTGGCCGCTCCGGACTACGCCACGCTGGATGACCGAGACCTCGCGACCTTCGCGGCGCGAGGCCAGGAGTCCGCATTCCGCGAACTCCTCGTCCGCTACGAGCGCCCGGTCTTTTCCCTCATCTACCGGATGGTCCGGGACCGCACGCTGGCCGAAGATCTGGCCCAGGAAGCGTTCATCCGGGCCTTCAACGCGATCGGCACCTACAAGACCAGTTACAAGTTCAGCAACTGGATCCTGAAGATCGCGAACAACCACACGATCGACTATCTGCGCAAGCGGAAGCTCGACACGGTCTCGATCGACGGGTCCCCCCACGCTCGCACGGCCGACGAAATCAGTCAGAGCCAGGTCGTCATCGAGTCGAAGGACGAGAACCCGGCCGAATACGTCGAGCACCGGGAGCTCGGGAACCAGATCGAAGACGCCATCGGGGGCCTCCGGGAGGAGTACCGGACCGTCATCGTCCTGCGCCACGTCGAGGGGTACGCGTACGACGAGATCGCCGACATCATGGACCTCCCGCTCGGTACCGTGAAGACCTACCTCCACCGCGCGCGCGGCGAGCTCAGAAAATCGCTCGCTCACCTGGCCTAGTGACGATGTCGGACCGGCGCTACGTCCCTGTGGGACATCGGCCTACGGACTCTCGAAAGAGTGGCGTCCGAGGTACACTTTTCATGAAACTTCGCTCGGTCCCGAGCCGTAGTGGGAGACGGACCGAAGAAGGAGTCCCGAAGTGAGTTCACAGCACGCCGATCACCTGAGCCCGGAACGCCTCCAGGCGTTTCTCGAGGGCGAGCTCTCCCGTCGGGAGCGCGCGTCCGCCGAGAAGCACCTCGAGTCGTGCGCCCGGTGTTCGGCCGAACTCGACGGCTGGCGCGTCCTCTTCGAGGATCTCGACGGACTCGGTTCCCACCGGCCGCTGCACGGCTTCGCGGAGCGGGTCATGTCCGAGGTCGAGCTTCCCCAGCCTCAGCCGCTCGCGGCACGGGTACGGGACCGGGTTCAGGCCGGCCTGTCGGCCGACGCGGAGGGGCACCTCGATCAGGACACGATCCAGGATCTCCTCGAGGGTGCGTTCGGCCCCCGACGGACGAAGCGCATCGAAGCGCACCTGGCCGCCTGCGCGTCGTGCAGTCTCGAAGTCGACACGTGGGCCGTGATCTTCCGGGATCTCGACGGGCTGCGCTCGTTCGCCCCGGCCAACGGCTTCCGGGAGCGGGTCATGGCCCGTGTGGATGCGTCGGCGACGCTCCCCCTGGCCGCACGCATCCGCCAGCGGGTCGCCCGACTCGCCAAGGGGGACACGTCGGCCCATTTGCCCGAGGCCCTGCTTCAGGACTTCGTCGATGGTGCGCTGACACCGCGAGCCGTCGCGCGTGTGCGGGCTCACGTCGGCGAGTGTGCGTCGTGTGCCTCGGAGGTCCACGCGTGGCGTCGGCTCCACGTCGACCTGCGGGCGCTGGAGCGGCCTGAGCCGAGCGAAGGCTTCGGGGAACGTGTCATGGCGGCGTACCGGATCGAGCAGATGTTGGCCGCGGCCGCGCCCGTGCCCCAGCGCTCCGGTCTGGCCGTCGCGATCCGGCGCACCCTCGGTCGACCCAGGGAGACCATGGCCGCCCTCACGGGGATGGCCGTGACTCCTCTCGCGATCTTCGGCCTCGCGGTGTGGGCGGTCTTCTCCCACCCGACCGTCACCATGGGGTCCCTCCTGTCCTTCGTCGCGTGGCAGATCGCGGACCTGGTCGGTCTCGCGGGTTCGGCCGTCGGCGGAACGTTCACGCGCGCCGTCACCGCGATCGGTGGTCCTTCGGCGGTGGAAGTCCTCTCCGATTCGCCGCTCCTCCTGGGTGCGGCGGTCGTGGGGTACATGATCGTCTCGGTCCTCGCGCTGCGCGTGTTGTACCGCAACCTCGTCACCGACCGGCCTTCGGAAGGCCGCTATGCACATGCTCGACTGGCTTCGTAGGGCCGCGACGGCCCTGGTGGTCGCCGGTCTCGTCCTTCCCGCGGCGGTCGACGCGCAGTCTCGCGCGATCGTCTCCAAGAGCATCTCGGCGTCGTCGTCCGGCTCCGCTCTCGCCGTCGTCTTCGAGGACGACACCGAGTTCAGCCTCGCTCTCGAGGACGGACGGGTCTTCGTCGACGGGGCGGAGATCGGCTCGTATCCGCGCGGTGGAGAACTCGACGACGCGTGGCGGGCTCTGATCCAGGACGCTATGAGCCTGGAAAACGGCGAACTCGCCGAGGCACTGGATACCTGGGAAGCGCCGACCTCGGACGAGATCGCGACCCGGGTCGACGAAGCCCTCGAGAGGGCTGTCCGTTCGGCCGATGACGTCGAGGTTCGCGATGTCCGGGTCGAGCGTGACGAAGAGTCACTCGGCCGTTTCCTCCTCCGGTCACTCGGTCGCCTCGACGTTCTGGAGGAGGCGCTCGACGGTCTCGACGAGGATGTCGAGGTCTACGTGGACGAAGACGTTCGGATCTCCGATCGCCGCGAGGGCACGATCGTCGTGATCGACGGCACGCTGCGAATCGACGGTACGCTGGATGGGGACGCGGTCGTGGTCGGCGGGGTACTCGACCTGAGGGAGGACGGAGAGGTGCTCGGCCAGGTCCGACTGGCGGACACACGGGTGGCCCGCTCCGAAGGTGATGTCCGGGACGGGATCATCGATCTGCTCGAGGAAGAGCGGGAATCGGATTCCGATCTTCGCGCCGAGCTGCGTGACGAGATCCGCGCGGAGTTCCGTGACAGCCGGGACCGCGACGGCCGGGGCGTCTCCTCGGTCTTCCGGCCCGTGACACGCACTGTCGGCAACATCGTCGAGAAGCTGATCGCGGTCTTCCTGATCGGGCTCATGGGGGCCGGGTTCATCGGCTTCGCGGGACAGAACGTCGACGCCGTCTCGGAGACCGCGAGACGCTCTCCCGGTCGTTCCGCGGCCGTCGGGCTGGCGGGTAGCATCCTCCTCGTACCGGTCTGGCTCCTCGGAACGGTCGCCCTCGTGATCTCGATCGTGGGGATCCCGGTCGCGATCGCCTGGCTCCCCCTCTTCCCTCTGGCGGCTGCCCTGGCGGGTGTGCTCGGCTTCGTGGCCGTCGCGAGGAACGCGGGCGAGTGGATGGCGGACAGCAACCTCCCTTGGACGGGGTGGATCCGGAAGTCCAACCACATCTTCACCCTCTTCGGTGGTCTGATCGGGATCGCGGGGCTGTTCATTGCCGGGCACATCGTCTCGATCGTGCCCCTCCTGGGCGTGTTCGGCTTCCTCTTCATCCTGGCGGGTGGGATCGCGGTCTTCGCGGCCGCACAGATCGGGTTCGGCGCGGTGCTCCTGACCCGCGCGGGCAGACGGAGGGAGTACCCGGGTCGAGTCGATCCGGACGCCGCGTGGGCGGCGGCCATGGACATGGATCTCGGCGGGCGCTCCGCCGCGAGTGATACGGACGGGAAAGGGCGATGACGACGACGAAGCGAATCGTATCGGGGGTGGCTCTCGCGGCGGTCCTCCTGCCGGCCGGAGTCACCGGCCAGGATTGGCGGACGGTGACGATGTCCCAGCGCCTCGAGCGCGTGGACGACCTCCGCGTCTCGGTGGAGTACGGCGCGGGACAGTTCAGTGTCCGGTCGGTCGACGACGACCTCCTCTACCGGATGAGGCTGGAGTACGACGAAGAGAAGTTCGAGCCGGTAGCGGACTTCTCGAACGACCGTCTCCGCCTCGGGATCGAGACGATCGGGCGGGACATCAACCTGAAGGGTCGTCAGACCGGGTCGCTCGATCTCGAGCTTCCCCGTGGGGTTCCGATGGACCTCGAGTTGACCTTCGGCGCGGTCCAGGCCGATATCGATCTCGGCGGACTGGACCTGACCGACCTCGAACTGAGCACCGGTGCATCCGAGTCCTTCATCGAGATCAGCGAGCCGAACCGCGAGCGGATCGGCACGGCGACCTTCGCGGTGGGAGCGGCCGAGTTCACCGCCGCCGGTCTCGGCAACCTCAATGCGGAACGCATCGAGGTCGATGCCGGCGTCGGTTCGATCACCCTCGGTCTCGACGGACGATGGGCATCGGATGGTCGGGTCAGTATCGACATGGGCCTGGGGCACCTCGAGCTTCGCATTCCCGAGGGTGTGGGCCTTCGGTTGCGGAAGGACAGCTTCCTGACGGCGATCGACTCGGAGGGGCTCATCAAGCGCGGTGACGTGTACGAATCACCGGACTTCGACGATGCGGAGCGTCGGGTGGAGGTCGAGTTGGATGCGGCCTTCGGCGCGATCTCCGTGGTTTGGACACGCTGAGCGACAGCTCGGCCTCACACGGTCAATGACACCATGATCGGCTCCCTGCTCACCTTCTTCGCCGTCGGCCTCGTGACCCTTCTCGTGGCTGGCGTCGTGCTCGGTATCGTCGGTGTCGTCTTCTCGTTGACCTTCGGACTGGCGTCCTTCCTGCTCTTCAAGGTCGCCCCGATCCTGCTGGTCGGGTGGATCGTCGTGAAGATCTTCGACAAGCGCCGAGGTGGATCGTCGCTGTCGGCGGCCGACCGCCGCTGGCTGGACGGCGCCTGACCGTCAGGCACGTTCGGGGTCGGTCGTGGCCCCGCTTCCACACGAGGCCCGGCTCACCCCTCTTGTTCGCTCAGGACGGAACCGGGACCGCCACGGCCTCCTGGACCCGCGCCAGCACCTCTCCGAGCGCGATGGCCGCCGCAGACTCGGGCGCCGAGACGACCGTCGGCTTGCCGGTGTCACCCATCTGAGCCACGGCGGGGTCGAGCGGGACCCGTCCGAGGAAGGGCACCTCCATGGCGCCCGCGAGCTCTTCGCCCCCTCCCCGGCCGAAGACGTCGTGGACCTCTCCACACCCCGGGCAGGCGAACCCACTCATGTTCTCGACGATGCCGAGGACGCGTGTATTCACCCTCTCGAACATCTTGATCCCGCGCCGAACATCGCCGGTCGCGACCTGCTGGGGCGTCGTCACCATCACGGCGCCATCGAGGTCGATGGTCTGCACCAGGGAAAGCTGGGCGTCTCCGGTCCCCGGTGGCATGTCGACGACCATCACGTCGAGCTCACCCCAGTCGACCTGCTCCAGGAACTGCTTCAGGACGCCCGAGATCAGCGGTCCGCGCATGATGGCGGGCTGATCCTCCTCGAGCAGGAAGCCGAGGCTCATGAGCTTGACCCCGTGGGCCTCGAGCGGCTCGATCAGCTCCGCGCCCTTGGGCCCCACGACGTTGGGCCGGCGCTGCACGCCGAACATGAGGGGGATGTTGGGACCGTAGATGTCCGCGTCGATCAGCCCGACCCTCTTCCCCGCCTTGGCGAAGCCGGCCGCGAGGTTCGCCGCGACCATCGACTTTCCGACCCCACCCTTCCCCGACGAGACCGCGATGACATGGTCGACCTGGGAGAGAAGGCCCGGCTTCGGTGTCGGTGCCGGTACGGATCCGGGTTGAATCCCCTTCTTGCCGCCCCCACTCCCGGCGCCCCCGCTCATCTGAGGTAGCTGCACGTTGATCTTCACGGATCGGACGCCTTCAACCTGCTCGACCGCTGTCCGAGCCTCCTTCACCAGGGCACCGCCCGGGTCCCCCATCTGCAACGCGAACTGGAAGCGCACCTCTCCGGAGCCGTCGACTTCGAGATTCTGGATCTGCCCACCGGTCACGAGATCACGACCGGTCTCAGGGTGATCGATGCGCGAAAGGGTGGCCGTGACGGCCCTGCGGAGCTCTTCGGGGTTCATGGTACTTCCATGCGATGGGCCGACCGGAGGAGACCCGGTGGCGAGGATGGATCGAAGTCTACCAGAGCCCGAAGCGGGCCGTCAACGCAACGTCTATGCGCCTTAACCGCCGGAAGTTGCGCCCCCTTGACGGGCACAAGAGATTCAGCCGTCCGTGGCCCCGCCAGGCCGGGGCTGTGTTACCCGCCAAACACCCCGCCACACGTCCATGAACGGCATTCCCGCTACCCCTGCGCCGCTCAACGAGCCCATCCTCTCCTACGCGCCCGGAAGCCCCGAGCGCGAGCAATTGAAAGCCGAACTCGAGGCCCAGGCGTCTCGAGTCGTCGACATCCCCCTCGTGATCGGTGGCGAGGAGGTCCGAACCGGCAACACCATCGATGTGGTCATGCCCCACGACCACGGTCACGTTCTGGCTCGCGCACACCTGGCCGGCCCCGACGAAGTCCGACGCGCGATCGACGCGGCCAACGGCGCGCACCGCGAGTGGTCGACGATGCGATGGGACGACCGGGTCGCCGTCTTCCTCCGTGTGGCCGACCTCGCGGCCGGCCCGCGCCGAGCCAGGCTCAACGCGGCCACGATGCTCAACCAGAGCAAGAATCCGTTCCAGGCCGAGATCGACGCCGCGTGTGAGATCATCGACTTCTTCCGCTTCGGCGCCCACTTCGCGGAGCGGATCTACTCGATCCAGCCTCGGTCCGACAAGGACACGTGGAATCGGGCGGAGTACCGTGCGCTCGAAGGATTCATCTACGCCGTGAGCCCGTTCAACTTCACGGCCATCGGCGCCAACCTGCCGGGCACCCCCGCCATGATGGGGAACACGTCGGTCTGGAAGCCGTCCCTGGCCGCGCTGTTGTCGAACTACTACGTGATGCAGCTCTTCGACGAAGCGGGGCTCCCACCGGGTGTGATCAACTTCGTCCCGGGAGATCCCGCCTCCGTCACCGAGGTCGTCTTGTCGGACCCGACCTTCGCCGGGATCCACTACACCGGATCGACCCGGGTCTTTCGGAGCCTCTGGAAGTCGATCGGACAGAACATCGAGACGTACCGGGCCTACCCGAGAATCGTCGGGGAGACCGGGGGGAAGGACTTCATCGCGGTGCACCCCTCCGCCGACGCGGCCGCGGTGAAGACAGCCATCGTCCGCGGAGCCTTCGAGTATCAGGGCCAGAAGTGCAGCGCGGCATCGCGCGCCTACATCCCGGAGAGTATCTGGGCCGAGTTGGAGGCCCCTCTGATCGAGGAAACGGCGTCGTTGACGATGGGTGACGTGCGGGACTTCACCAACCTGGTGAACGCCGTCATCCACCGGGAGTCGTTCGACAAGATCAAGGGATACATCGACGCCGCGCGAGCTTCGGACGATGCGGAGATCCTCGTCGGCGGGGAGTGCGACGACTCCGTCGGATACTTCATCCGACCGACGATCATCCGGGCCAAGTCACCCCGCTACGTCACGATGTGCGACGAGATCTTCGGGCCTGTGATCACGATCTACGTCTACCCGGACGGGGAGTGGGAGGACGTTCTCGACCTCGTCGACTCGACCTCGGAGTACGCCCTCACCGGCGCGATCTTCGCCAAGGATCGGCGCGTCATCCGGGCGGCGACGGATCGGCTCGACCAGGCCGCGGGCAACTTCTACATCAACGACAAGCCGACGGGTGCGGTCGTGGGCCAGCAGCCGTTCGGGGGAGGCCGAGGATCGGGCACGAACGACAAGGCGGGCTCGATGTTCAACCTGCTGCGGTGGGTCAGCGCTCGGTCGATCAAGGAGAACTTCGTTCCGCCGACCGACTACCGTTACCCGTTCATGGACGCGCCCTGAGCCGTCAGGACGCAGGTCGTACCAGTCGGCTGAGGGCGTGTAGACGGCCGGAGTCCGGGGCCCGGAAGACGAGGCCCCGGGCTACGAGCCGGTCGAGGGCCCCCTCGTCCCGGTCGACCTCGACGAGGCGGTCGACACCGTCGGCGTCGACCGTTCCCAAATCCTCCATGCGCGCCCACACGGCCCGCTCGGCGTCCGAGTGAACGCCGACCAATTCGTACACGCCCTCGGGTGTCTGCACGACGGCCGCCAGAGCCTGACGCTCCAGGACAGCCAGGACCTGGGGCTCCTGTGCCTCACCGATACCTCGAAAGACGAAGAAGGCATCGGGTCCCTCCTCCCGCCGGTAGGCGAGAAGGAGCTTGGCCACGACCTCGTCCGCGCAGGAGAAGTCGATCAAACGCACTTCGGAGAAGTCGATCACCGACACCGAGAGACGACCGGGGCCGGGGAGCTGGGCCTCGATGGCCATCCGGACCGCCCGCCCCGTCGGGCGTGTGATGAGGTAGGAGTGCAGCGACACGCGCTGCTGCACGACCGGGTCGCCGATCCCGTCCAGGATGGCCTGAACATCGATGGCGATCCGATCGAGGGGATCGCCCGTCACTCCGTTTCGTCCTTGGCCGGGAGAACCATCGTGATCAGAGCCCCGGGAACGGGAGCCAGGCCGTCGGTCAGCGGTGGCGTGTCGTCCCACTCCGGCACCTGCGAGATCCGTGCAGTCCCACTCCGAATCGAGATCGCCCCGTTCCACTTCCGAACCTGTTTGCGCATCTGCTGAATTCCCTGCCCCCGGCCCGAGTCGGGGAAACGGGTCAGCCCGTGAAGGAAGGCAGCCTCGAGTGACGTGACGTCACCCCAGCGATCCCCGTACCGGGCGGCATGTTCGTCCTGAAGCGACCCGCGAAAGCCTCGCCCGACATCCATGACCGAGATCACGACCACCTGTCGACCGAGTCGCTGTTTCCAGAAGTAGGTCTGCGCCGCCACCCAACCCGATGCTTCCGCGTGTTCGACGATGTTCTGACACACCTCCGAAAGGATCACGGCGAAGGGAACGGCGGCGGTGACCGAGTAGTTCAGCTTCTGGGCCAGGATGGCCGAGGCACGGCCCTGCACCTGGTCCACGACGTGATGCACGTCCCCGTGGGACCCGATCGGCGTGATCTCGAGGAGGACATCGGAATTCCGGCTGGACGTCGACCGACCGGGATCGTCCATGTCGAAGATGTCGCGCGCCGCCGAGTACAGCCCCATCCGGCCGACATAGGCGGCGACGTCGGCCTGTTCCGGCAGCTCGAGACGAGGGGGTACACCATGCGCGTCGTGCGCCATACGACCGGCCACGAGGAGCCCCAGAAGACCGTTGGGGTCGAACCACCGCACGTGGCGGGCATCGAAGAGGATCCGCTCCCCGAGGTGCTTGTGCACCTCGTCCAGGAAGGAATCGATCGTCGCGCGGTCGAAGCTGCTCGGGACCGTGATGACGTTCAACGCTCGGCCTCACTCGGGAAGGAAGGGGCGCCACCGGGCCCCCGACGGGGGGCCGCGAGCCGGATGGTAACGGATCGGGAATCGCCACGCGCCCCGCGGGAGAAGCGAACGGTCATCGGCTGGACTCCGCGACGAAGATCCCGGCGGTGCCGATGACCCCGGCCTGTCCCTCGAGGCTGCCCGGTACGATCCGACAGGCATCGGCCGCCGCCTCGAAGGCGCGCCGGCGGACCTCGTCCCGCATCGGCCCGAAGAGCGGGTCGCCTATGGCGGCTGCACCCCCAGCCACCACGACGTACTCCGGGTTCAATACGTTCACGAGGCTCGCGACCCCGACGCCGAGCATCCGCCCGGCTTCCTCGATGACTTCGGCCGCCAACCCGTCGCCCGCCCGGGCCGCGTCGGACACCGCTCGGGCCGTGAGCCCTTCGAGGCCTCCGGCATACGTGGTCAGCGTCGACGCCTCCCCGGACTCGATCCGCGCGCGCGCTCGAGCAGCGATCGCGGTGGCGGATGCGTAGGCCTCCAGACAGCCCCGATTGCCACAGGGGCACGGTCGGCCATCGACTTCGATGGTGATGTGCCCGACCTCGAAGGCCGCGCCGTTCACGCCACGAAAGACCCGCCCTCCCTCGACGAATCCGCCACCTATGCCGGTACCCAGGGTGAGGCAGAGCACCGAGTGTGCCTCCCGCGCGGCACCGATCCACCACTCTCCGTACGCAGCACAGTTCCCGTCGTTGTCCAGCACGCATTCGAGGCCGAGGGCCTCCGCCACACGGTCACGAATCGGATAGCCGTCCCACGGAAGGTTCGGCGTTCGAACGATGGCCCCCGCCTCGAGGTCGAGAGGCCCCGGACAGCCGACCCCGACACCTACGAAGTCCGCACGATCACCCCCCTCGGATCTCACGGTGGTCTCGATCACCTCCGCGGCCAGCGCAGCGATCGTCGCGACCGTAGCATCCCCACCCCGCTCGGCGAGTGTCGGGCCGCTGATCGAGGCGACGGGTGGCCCTCCCTCCAACGGGACGGCGCCCACGACGACGTTCGTGCCGCCGATGTCGACCCCGAGGACCCAGCGGTGGCTCAATCGTCGCCGAGATTCAGGACGGCCAGGAACGCCTCCTGCGGAATCTCCACGGTGCCGACCTGCTTCATCCGGCGCTTCCCCTCCTTCTGCTTCTCGAGGAGCTTCCGCTTCCGGCTGATGTCACCACCGTAACACTTGGCCGTCACGTTCTTCCGGAGCGCCTTCACGTTGGTGCGGGCCACGACGTTGTTGCCGATCGCCGCCTGGAGTGCCACCGCGAACTGCTGCCGGGGGATGAGGTCCTTGAGCTTCGATACGAGGTCTCGTCCGTACTCGTACGCCTTCGACCGGTGGATGATCACGCTGAAGGCATCGACCGGGTCGCCGTTCACCAGCACGTCCAGGCGAACGAGATCGTCCGGGCGGTACTCGAGGAACTCGTAGTCCAGCGCGGCATATCCGCGCGTACCGGACTTCAGTCGATCGTAGAAGTCGAGCACGATCTCGGACAGCGGGAGCTCGAAGTCGAGCTCCACCCGCTGCGTGTCGAGGTAGTTCATGCCCCGGAAGACACCGCGCCGATCGTGGCAGAGCTTCTGGACGTTCCCGATGTACTCGGACGGGACGAGGATCCGGGCACGGACGATCGGCTCGGCAATCGTCTCGATCCGACCCGGGTCCGGGAGGAGCGTAGGAGACTCGACCTCGATGTGCTCTCCGTCCGTGAGGTCGACGTGGTACTCCACGTTCGGCACGGTCGTGATCAGGTCTACGTCGAACTCCCGCTCGACACGCTCCTGGATGATCTCCATGTGAAGGAGTCCGAGGAAGCCGCACCGAAAACCGAAGCCGAGCGCCACCGACGTCTCCGGTTCGTACGCCAGAGCGGCGTCGTTGAGACGGAGCCGCTCGAGAGCGTCCCGGAGGTCCTCGTAGTCGTCCGAGTTGGACGGATAGAGCCCGGCAAAGACCATGGGCCGGGCTTCCTGATACCCCGGGAGGAGTTCCGTGGCGCGCCGCTCAGCGTCGAGAATCGTGTCCCCGACCTTCGTGTCGGCCACCTCCTTGATGGCCGCGACGACGTAGCCGACCTCCCCCGGGCTCAGCTCCTTCTGCGGGACCCGGCCGAGCCGCATGCACCCGACCTCGGTCACCTCGTACTCCGCGTCGACGTTCCCGAAGGTGATCGTCGTGCCCGCACGAACCGCCCCGTCGACGACACGGACGGAGGGGACGGCTCCGAGGTACTTGTCGTAGTACGAGTCGAAGATGAGCGCACGGAGCGGAGCACTCCGGTCGCCGGTCGGCGGTGGTACACGATCCACCACGGCGTCGAGGATCTCCTCGATCCCGACCCCCTCCTTGGCGCTGGCCAGCAGGATGCTGTCCGGGTCGACGCCGAGGAGATCCGCGACCTCCTCCCTCCGCCGCTCGGGTTCGGCGCCCGGGAGATCGATCTTGTTGATCACCGGGATGATCTCGAGATCCGCCTCGAGGGCCAGGAAGAGGTTGGACAGCGTCTGCGCCTGAACCCCCTGTGTGGCATCGACGACGAGAATCGCCCCCTCACACGCCGCCAGCGAGCGCGAGACCTCGTAGGTGAAGTCCACGTGGCCGGGGGTGTCGATGAGGTTGAGCGCGTATCGGACCCCGTCCTTGGCCGCGTACTCCATCCGCACGGCGTGCAGCTTGATCGTGATGCCGCGTTCGCGCTCCAACTCGTTGTTGTCGAGCACCTGGGCCCGCATCTGCCGCTGGTCGAGCGTCGCGGTCCCCTCGAGCAGCCGGTCGGCCAGCGTCGACTTCCCGTGATCGATGTGCGCGACGATGCAGAAGTTGCGGATGAGTTCGGTCTGCACGGCGGCGCCAGCTGAAGGTGTTCGGGCGGAGTCGCGAAAGTTAATCGGCGCCCGCCGCAGCCCGTACCCCCGCTACCTCACCCGCCGACTTCGTACGACAGGAGATCGAGGGCGAAGGGTGTCGTCTCCCAGTCCGGGAGAAGCATCTCGACCCACTCGTCGATCGCGTCGTACGGATCGGCCCAGCTCCGCTCACCGATCGACCCGAGCCGCCAACCGTCGTCGTCGTCGTACTCGAACTGCCACACGTCGAGTGGCACGGCCGAGGCCAGGATGAAGAAGTACCCCTCGCCCGGGGTGTCGCGGACCCGCCAGAGCGACCGATCGTGAAAGATCAGTCGGTAGTCGCGGTCGGCCCCGACCTCGCCGTTCGCGGCGGGATGTTGCGGATGGATGAGACGCGCCCGCCCCCGGGTGTCGATGCGCACGATGGCCGCGTAGGCGTCGAAGTTCGCGCGGTAGTACAGGCGCACCTCCTCCCCGTCTCGCACGGTCGACGTACGACCCCGGTCCAGCCAGACGCGAGCCTCCGTCGGAGCGACCGATCTCGGCGTGGCGCGGTCTTCGAAGCGCTGGCCCGATGCCGGCTGGGCTGCGAATGCCAGGGTGAGGGCGATCAAGGCGCCCCGTGTGAAATCGTTCATCGTCCGCGTCTCCGTGTCTCCGTGCGCACACCCCGCAAATGAGCAACGGTCGTGCCAATCCATCGGCGGCCCGGCGGAACGCTCGGTTCCGGCATCCGTGCGGGACGCAGCGTGTGACGGTGTCCGCCCGGAAGGACAGGGTGTCGGGTCGGAAGAGGACGGTGGCGGTGGTGTGCCTTCGAGCACTCTTGCCGTTGAGGGCTCGTGGCGGCCCCGGTAGCTTACCGGGCTCCGATGAATACGCCATCCACACGCCCCCGCGCCGATCTCCTCGACCCGGCTGCCCTCGCGCAGCTCGGCGGTATCGAGTTCATCGCGCGCGAAGTCGTGGAAGGGTTCATCATGGGGCTGCACCGATCGCCCCACCGCGGCTTCTCGGCGGAGTACGCCGAACTCCGTGCCTATCAGCCCGGCGACGACCTGCGGTACATCGACTGGCGCATGTACGGGCGGTCCGACCGCTACTACGTGAAGCAGTTCGAGGAGGAGACGAACCTCCGCGCCTATCTGCTCGTCGACGTCAGCGAATCGATGGCGTGGAGTTCGAACCCGGGGACACAGCCGTCCAAGCTCTGGTACGCGCAGCACCTCAGTGCGGCCCTCGGCCTGGTCCTGGCGCGGCAGGGAGATGCCGTGGGGATGGCGGCCTTCCACCACGAGATCGTGGACCGGCTGGACGCCAAGGGCGGTCGGAGGCACTGGCACGAACTGACCCGACGGCTGAACGCCCTGTCATCGGGTGGTGGCACGTCGGCCGAAACAGCCCTGCGCGAGCTGGCGATCCGTCTGCGGCGGCGGGGCCTGGTCGTCCTGGTGTCGGACCTGCTCGTGGCCCGGGACGAGACCCTCACGGCCTTGAAATACCTTCGCCACCGGGGGCACGAAGTCCTCGTCCTCCACCTGATCGATCCCGGGGAGCGGGAGCTGCCAGCCGCGTCGGAGGCCCGCTTCTTCGATCCGGAGAGCGAATCCGAACTCCTGGTGAGCGTCGCGGACATCCGGGAGGAGTACCGGGAGGCGGTGCGCGAGGCGCTCCAGGAGTGGCGCCGCGATCTCAGGCCGCACGGGATCGAGTACGAGGTCGTCGACACCGACGCCCCGCTGTCGCTGGCGTTGCGCGCCTACCTGAGGAAGCGGGAGAGGCTCGGCTGAGGCCGGTCGAACGATCATGGGCGCGCTGAACCCCCTCTTCCTGCTGGCTGGCCTGTCGATCGCGGTGCCGATCTACCTGCACCTCTTCCACCGCCACCAGGCGCGCCGTCTCTCCTTCCCCGCGCTCCGATACCTGGAGCGCACCGAACGCGAGCACGCGCGTCAGATCCGTCTCCGGCAGATCCTTCTCATGATCGCGCGGGTCCTGGCGCTGGCCCTCGTCGTCGGCGCCGGCGGGCGGCTCTTCTTCGGGGGGCGCGGTGCGTCGCACCCGCCGACCGCCGCGGTCATCATCATCGACAACTCGCTGAGCAGTGGCCTGGTGGTCGGGGAGGTGCGCGTCCTCGACGAGTTGAAGGCGCTGGCGCTGTCGGCCCTCGAAGACGCGAACGACGACGACCGCTTCTGGGTCCTACGCGCCGGGGAGCCATGGCTGCCCGCGATCCCCGGTGGTCCCGCCGACGCTCGCCGAGCGATCGACGCCGTCGAGGCGAGTGCTGCCCGGGGAGACCTGACCGACGCCCTGGTACGCGCTTCTCGACTCCTCGGGACCTCCGATCTGGAGCACAGGGAGATCCACCTCCTCTCCGACCTCCAGGCCACCGCCTTCACGACGGGCACGACCGCACCTGCCGACTCGATCCCCGTGATCGTGTGGGAGGGACATGCCACCGGAGCGCCCAACCGGGCCCTCTCGGACGTCGTGGTGGGCGGGGGGCTCCCTCCCCTGGAGGGCCAACGCACCGACGTCACGGTCGCGGCGCTCGAGGCCGACGACGCCGCCGACACGACACATGTCCCGCTTCGTCTGGTCGTCAACGAGCGGATCCGCGGGGCGGCCACGCTGCCGGCCGGCGCCCAGACGACCATCGCCCTGCCCCCGACCGGAACGGGTTGGGTTCAGGGATACGTGGACGCCGACCCCGACGCGCTGCGGGCGGACGACCGGCGCTTCTTCGCCTACCGGTCACGGACCGCGCCGACCGTCGCCGTGGCCGGTGACCCGGGACTCTTCGTGCGGGAGGCCCTCACGGTTCTGGAGGAAGCGGGCCGGATCGTGCGCGGCCCTCTGGCCTCGGCCGACGTCGTCATCGCAGACGGCGCGACCTCGATGTCCGACGCACCCACCACCGCCGCCGTCGTCGTCCTTCCCCCCTCCGATGCCACCCTCCTCCCCGCACTGAACCGTCGCCTCGGGGAGAGTGGGGTCCCGTGGAGTGTGGCTCCCGCACTCGGAGCCGGCAGTGTGCCTCTCGAGGGCCTGCGGTTGCCCGCCCCACTCAGCGGCGTCGAGGTCCGCGCCCCCTTCCGTCTGACCATCGAGGACCGAGCGAGCGGACAGACGCGGAGTCTTGCCGAGGCCGGGGGTGAACCGTGGCTCGTCGAAGGGACGGACGCCGCCGGCCACCGGTACCTGGTTCTGGCGTCCCCCCTCGACGCGACGGGAACGACGCTACCCGTCTCCACCGGAATGCTGAGGTTCGTCGACTGGGTGGCGAACGAGTGGGCCGGTGCCGGAGGGGGTGATGTCCGGTGGACGGCCGGAAGCCATCTCTCCGCCCCGTCAGCCGCCTCCCACGTCCGCTTCCCCGGGGGTGCGGAGATCGAGATCGACGGGACGCGGATGGTCCGAGGCACCGGAGAGGCGGGTCACTACACCTTCACCTCCGGGGACTCGGTGGTCTCGGTCCTCGCCGTGAACCCGCCCACGGAGGAGTCCGCCCTCGCGCCGATCGAGTCGGATGCCTACGGGGCCCTTCTGGGCTCCGATGTCACCGCTGTCGGACGCGCCGCGGCTTGGCCGCGATCGACCTTCCGAGCCCGCCAGGGCCCCGAGCTCTGGTGGCCCTTCCTCCTGGCCGTCTTCGGCTTGATGCTCGCCGAGACGATGATGGCCACCTCGGGAGACCGGGGCCCGTTCCGCCGAAAGGGTGATGAAGTCGAGTAACGTCGTCGTCCGTGCTGTAGCCGCATCGCGCGCCGTCCGCTCGCTCGCCACCGACCTACCGGGCCCTGGGGAGAGTCGTGAACTCGGCGGTGCGGTGGGTTCGCTCCCCGCGGCCGTCTTGGCCGCGCTCCACGACGCGGCGCCCGATCGCGTTCTCGTGGCCCTCGTCGAGAGCCCCCGCGACGCCATCGCCGTCGAAACGGACCTCGAGACGCTCCTGGACGACGACAGGGTCACACACCTCTACCCTCAGAAAGAGGCCCTCCCCTACGAGGAGTCCGAGGTCCATATCGAGATCGGTGGACTGAGGGTGGAGGCCGTGGAGGCCCTCTTCCGCGGCGAGGCGAAGATCCTCGTCTCTACCCCGCGAGCCCTCCAGGAGCGCGCTCCGATTCCGGCTCGCCTGGCGGACCTGCGCACGACACTGGCGGTGGGGGACACGGTCCCCTTCGCCGACCTTCCCGAGCTGCTCGAGGAGCGCGGATTCGAGCGCGTCGTGAACGTCGAGGAGGTCGGACAGTTCGCCGTACGTGGTGGGATCCTCGACGTATTCTCGGTCTCGGCCGGAGACCCGGTGCGGATCGAGTTCTGGGACGACGAGATCGTCTCTATCCGGACCTTCGACATCCTCGACCAGCGCTCGACCTCCGAGGTCCCGGAGACCCACGTCCTCCCCGTCGACTTCCGCGCCGCGTCCGGGGACGAGGGCGAGCAGGTCGCTCGCTCGCTCCTCGAACTGTTGCCGAGCGATGCCGTCGTGGTTCGCATCGGCGACTGGGGGTTGAGGGGCGAACTGACTCGGACCTGGGAACGGGTCCGGACCCTGTACGACAACCTCGTACACTCCGGCGCCGAGCCCCCGCTGCCCGGCGACCTCTTTCTCGCGCCGGACGACGTGGTGGAGCGCATGGGGGGGCTGGCGCGCGTCCACGTCGTGGAAGACCCGGCGGTGTCGCCGGCCGTGGAGGCCGAACCACCCCCGACGATCGCCCGGGACATGGCCGTGCTCGAAGCGTACCTCCAGCGCGGAGCCGAGGAAGGGAGGGAAACCCTCCTCCTCTGTGACAACCAGGGACAGTTGCAGCGGCTCGAGGAGATCCTCGGCGGGGGTCGCCGTCTACCGCCGGGCACCCGGCTCGGACTGGGCGCTCTGGCAGGAGGCTTCGAGCTGTCGTGCACGAGTCCGCCCCTGCGCGTCCTGAACGACCACGAGATCTTCCGCCGACCGCGCCGGGTGCGCCGCAGCCGGCGATTCCGCGGCTCGGTCGCGCTGGAGAGCCTCTCCCAGCTGACCCCGGGCGCGTTCGTCGTCCACATGGACCACGGCGTGGGCCGGTTCAAGGGTCTCGAGCACATCACGATCGGCTCCCAGGAGCTCGAAGTCCTCGTGATCGAGTACGCCGGAGGCGACCTCCTCCGCGTACCCGTGACCAAGCTCGACCTGATCGAGCGATGGGTCGGCGAGTCGGACGACGCGAGGCCGCGCGCCCTGCACCGTATCGGCGGCAAACGGTGGAAGAACCTCCGCTCGAAGACCGAACGGATCATCGAGGACATGACGGCCGAGCTCCTCGAGTTGTACGCGCGACGTCAGGCGGCCGAGGGCTTCGCCTTCTCCGCGGACACCCGTTGGCAGATGGAGATGGAGTCTTCGTTCCTCTACGACGACACGCCGGACCAGCGCCAGGCCGCCGAAGACGTGAAGCGCGACATGGAGGCGAGCCGGCCGATGGACCGGCTGGTGTGCGGGGACGTCGGCTACGGCAAGACGGAAGTCGCGATTCGCGCGGCCTTCAAGGCGGTTCAGGACGGCAAGCAGGTCGCGGTCCTCGCCCCGACCACGATTCTGGCCGAGCAGCATCGACACACCTTCCAGGAGCGACTGGCCGACTACCCCGTCCGGGTCGGAAGCCTGAGCCGCTTCAGGACGCCCAAGGAGCAGCGGGCGCTGCTGGCCTCCGTGGCGGCCGGTGAGACCGACATCGTGGTCGGAACGCACCGCCTCCTCTCCGAGGATGTCGTCTTCCGCGACCTCGGCCTCCTCATCGTGGACGAGGAGCAGCGCTTCGGCGTGAAGCACAAGGAGCGCCTGAAGCAGCTTCGGGCCACCCTCGACGTCCTCACGCTGAGCGCCACACCGATCCCGAGAACGCTCTATCTGTCCCTCTCGGGAATCCGGGATCTCTCGCTCATCCGCACCCCTCCGCGGGACCGGATGCCGATCTTCACCCACGTCCTTCCCTGGACGGACCAGCTGATCCAGGAAGCGCTCCACCGCGAGCTCGACCGGGGCGGCCAGGCATTCGTTCTCCACAACCGGATCGACACGATCTACACGATCGCGGAGGAGATTCAGACCCTCGCTCCGGACGCCAAGATCGGGGTGGCCCACGGGCAGATGAACGGCGGGGAGCTCGACGAGGTCATGACCGCGTTCGTCGACGGGGAGATCGACGTGCTCGTCTGCTCGTCGATCATCGAGAACGGGCTCGACGTTCCGAACGCCAACACACTCATCGTCGACCGCGCCGACCGCTTCGGCCTCTCCCAGCTGTACCAGATCCGCGGGCGCGTCGGCCGATCGGATCGCCGGGCGTACTGCTACCTCCTGGTACCGGACGGAGTCGCTGAGGAGGCGGAGCGGCGACTCCGAGTCCTCGAGCACTACACCGAACTGGGCAGCGGCTACTCGGTGGCGCTCCGCGACCTCGAGCTCCGCGGCGCGGGCAATCTGCTCGGCGCCGACCAGTCCGGCTTCGCTTCCCAGGTGGGACTCGACGCCTACATGCGGCTGCTCCGCAAAACCGTCGAACGGATCGAAAAGGGCGGAGAGATCGAGGAGTGGCCGGAACCCGATGTCTCGCTGGCGGGGCCCGCGTACCTCCCCGACGACTACGTGGCGGACTCCAGTCAGAAGCTCCACCTCTACCGCCGCCTCTCGAAGGCCGGCACGAGGACCGAGGTCGATCGCTTCCGCGAGGAGCTCACGGACCGCTTCGGCGCACTTCCCCCGGAGGTGGACCGTCTCCTCACCGGATCGGCCGTCCGCATCCTCGGCAAGGAAGTCGGACTCGAGCGAGCCATCGTTCGCACCGACTCCGCGCGTCTGACCTTCAGAGAGTCGGCGGTTCCCAGGTTGAACGCGGTTCAGCGTATCTTTACCCAACGTCAGGCATCGATGGAGGTCGTGCGGCACGCGCCCCTGTCGATCGTGATCAAGCAGGAGGGTGCAGACCCGGTTCTGGAGATCGTGCTCGTCATGCTCTCCGCCCTCGGATCTGCCGAGCGATCCGCGGCCTGAGCCCTGCCCGACGCCTGTCCGGAGACCAGCACACATGAAAAGACTGTTCAGCCTCGGCTTCGCGGCCCTCACCGTCACGATGTCGGCGTGTGCCGACGACGTCGACGAGACTGGGCTGGTCGCCCGGGCCGGAGACTACACGCTGACGGTGGATGACGCCGTCGACCTGCTCGTCGATCAGGAGGGACTGGCCTCGAACGCGACGGTGCTGACCTCCCTCGGCGAGCTCTGGATCGACTACGTGCTGCTGGCCGAGGCGGTCGCGGTGGACTCCACCCTATCGGAGCTGGACTTCGGCCCGATCGTCATGCAGCAGCTCGGTCAACAGATGGTCTTCCAACTGCGTGACTCCGTCATTCAGGTCGACACCTTCGTGACGGAAGTCGAACTGCGGGAGCGCTACGAGGCGTCGAGTCCGTCGGCGGAGGTTCGGGCCCGGCACCTGATGCTGCAGCCCCCCGTGCAGGCCACGCAGGCTCAGGTCGACAGCGTGCGCGCCCTCCTCTCGTCCTATCGCGACCGGATCGTCGGCGGTGCGTCGTTCGAGGCGCTCGCCCGCCAGTTCAGCCAGGATCCCGGAAGTGCGGCCTCCGGGGGTGATCTCGGCTACTTCCAGCGCGGTCAGATGGTGGCTCCCTTCGAAGAGGCCGCCTTCGCGCTGCAGCCGGGGGAGCTGAGCGACGTCGTCACGACGCCGATGGGACTCCACCTGATCGAGGTCGTCGATCGGCGCGTCCCGGCCTTCGAGGATGTGGCGCTCTCCTTCAGGCGGCAGGAGCAGGCCCGGATGGTCCAGGCGGCCGAGTCGACCTACGTCGCGTCCCTCATCGAGACGTCCAACCCCGTCGTGGTCGATGACGCCTACGACATCGTACGGGACGTCGCCCGGACACCGGGAGCCCGACTGGCCGGGCGCGCGGAGCGACGAAACGTCATCGAGTGGGGATCCGGGGGCGTCACGGTCCGTGGGCTCCGCGAGGCGCTCCAGCTCGGTTCGCCGCAGCTCCGAGCCCAGGTGGCAGAGGGCACGGACGAGCAGACCGAGGAGTTTCTCCAGAGCCTGGCTCGACGGGATCTGCTGGTCGCGGCCGCGGAGCGCGAGGGGCTGCGCCCCGCGGGAGACAGTATCGCCGCCCTGGAGAACGAAGCTCGCCGGCAGCTCGTGGCGGCCACCCGCGTTCTCGGTCTGACCGACCTGGATCGGGCGCCGGGCGAGGCCCTCGAGGTTGCGGTGGCGCGTGCCGCGGAGGAGGCGATCGTCGACAACATGAACGGTGCGACCTCTGTTCTCACCCTCGGCATCATCGGCTTCCAGCTCCGGGAGGGCCGCTCCACCGCCGTCTTCGAGGCCGGGGTGGGACAGGCGATCCTGGAGGTCGCGAACGTCCGGGCCAATCGGGCCCTTTCACCCATGGAGCAGACGGTCGACTCGGCCATCGCCGCCGCCGACACTACGGGCCGTTGACGCCCGGAACCGTCCACCCGCTGGAGGGTTACGAACCCTGATGAAGACTCGCTATCTGCTGCTGATCGCCGCCCTTCTGGTACCCCGCCCCGCCGCGGCGCAGATCCAGGAACCCGACGTCGTCGAGCGACTGGTCGCCGTGGTCGGGGACTCGGTCGTCGTATTCACGCAAATCGTCGAGGAGTTGCAGCGTATGCAGCTCCAGGGCGCGCCGGTGCCGCCGCCGAACGATCCCGGATACGAGCGCGTGTTCGAGGACGTGGTGAACCAGTTCGTGGACCGACTCCTGGTCCTCCAGGCCGCAGCGCGCGATTCGCTGTTGTCGGTGGACGACGCAGCCATCGAGGAGAACGTCAACGACCAGATCCAGCGGCTGGCCTCGGAGTTCGGCGGCCAGACGGCGCTCCAGCAGGCACTCGCTCAAGAGGCGATGACGCTGTCCGAGTATCGTGAGATGCTTCGGACGAACGCGCGTACGGATCGGATCCAGCAGCTCTTCTTCCAGTCGCGACTCTCCAGCGCGCCGGAAGTCGACGTGAGCGAGGAGGAGATGCTCGAGCGCTTCCAGGAAGCGCGAGGCTCGCTCGATCAGCGCCCCAAGCTCATGACCTTCAGGCAGGTCGTGCTGGTTCCCGAAGCCAGCCAGGCGGCCAAGGACAGCGCCCGCACCGAGGCCGAAGCTCTGCTCGAGCGCGTGCACGCCGGTGAGGACTTCGCGGAGTTGGCTCGCATCTACTCCGACGACCCGGGGACCGCGTCCCTGGGTGGTGATCTCGGCTGGTTCCGGCGCGGGCGTATGGTCCGCGCTTTCGAGGACGCGGCCTTCCGCCTCGTCGACGGCGAGATCTCCCCCGTCGTCGAGACGGACTTCGGGTACCACATCATCAAGGTCGAGCGATCCCGTGCCGGTGAGCGCCAGGCACGGCACATCCTCATCTCGTCCGAGAAGACCGACATCGATGTGGAGAGGACCCGGGAGTTGGCCGCAGACCTCCAGCAGCAGGCCATGAACGGGACGTCGATGCGCGAACTCTGGGAGGAGCACGGAGACCCCGCTTCACCGGATTCGATGACCTTCGCGTTCGATCAGATCAGTGAACTGCCGCCCGCATACGCCGTCCTGCGCACGACGGGTGCAGGAGAGTACCGGGGCCCGTTCGACTACCAGTTGCCGACCGGTGAGCCGCGCGTGGCCTTCGTATACGTGGAGGAGGTCCGCGAGGCGGGCGCCTACACGTTCGAGGACCTCAAGGCCCAGATCGCGTCGCAGTTGCGGCAGGAAAAGCAGTTTCAGGAGATCCTCGCGGAGCTCCGATCCAGGACGTACATCGACATCAGGATGTAGGTGTCACCCCGCCTCGTTTGTACCCCCGGCGACCCGCGCGGGATCGGGCCTGAAGTCGCGATCGCGGCACGAGAGCGGTTTCTTCGGGACATTCGCGGCGCCGAGGTGGAGTTGGTCGGCCCCGACGGGCCGCTGACCCCGACCGAACTGACCGAACTGGCGCAGGCCGCGCGGGACGAGTGGCGCCACGGCGCCGAGGCGCTCTCGGGAGCCTTCGCCGCCGAGTCGATCGAGCGTGCGGTCGGCGACGCCATGGAGGGATCGGTGCACGCCATCGTGACCGCGCCCCTGCACAAGCCGTCTCTCCACGCTTCGGGGCGGGTCTTTCCCGGTCAGACCGAGATGCTCGCGGCCCTCTCCGGGAGCCGGACGGTCGGAATGATGATGGCGGCCGAACGGACGCGGCTCGATCGCCCCCTCCGTGTCGTGCTAGCCACGACACACCTCCCGCTCTCGGAAGTACCGGCAGCGGTCACACGCGAACTTCTCGTCGACCAACTCGTGCTCACCGATCGGGCGCTCCGCGAGGACTGGGGACTGTCGACTCCACGACTCGGACTGTGCGCCCTCAACCCGCATGCGTCGGACGACGGCCTCTTCGGTGACGAAGAAGCCCGGATCTTCTGCCCGGCGGTGGCAGACGCGCGGGACAAGGGAGCGACGGTGGACGGCCCCCTTCCCGCAGACACCGTCTTCAGCCGTGCACTCTCGGGTGAGTTCGACGCGGTGGTCGCCCCATACCACGACGTCGGGATGGCCGCCTTCAAGACGGTCTCCTTCGGGTCGGGCGTCAACGTGACCCTCGGCCTACCCTTCGTGCGCACCTCCCCCGATCATGGGACGGCGTTCGATATCGCGGGATCCGGCGCCGCCGACCCCACCTCGATGCTCGAGGCGCTGAAGTTGGCGTGGAGGCTCGCAAAAACTCGCTTTGACACCCCATACCACGTTGTCTAACCTTGTGTCCCGGAACGAGGAATCGTCCGGGTTCGGTCGGGGATCTTGATCAAGCTGACGCACGTAACGAAGGAGTATCCCAAGCGGGGCTTTGCGCTCCGGGATGTCTCCTTCCATCTGAAGAAGGGTGAATTCGCCTTCCTGACCGGTCACTCCGGATCCGGGAAGTCGACGACGCTCCGCCTGATCCACATGGCGGACAAGCCGACCGACGGTGAGGTCCGGGTGACGGGATACTCGTCCGAGCGGATCACTGAACGAGATCTGTGGAAGGTCCGTCGTCGCGTCGGCTACGTCTTCCAGGATTTCCGCCTCCTACCCGGCCGGACGGCGCTCGAGAACGTGGCGTTCGTGCTCGAGGTCACCGATACGCCGCAGAAGGCGATCCGTCCGAAGGCTCAACGCCTCCTTTCCCAGGTCGGTCTCGCACCGAAGATCGGCGCGTACGTGAACGAGCTGTCCGGCGGCGAGCAGCAGCGGGTCGCGATCGCGCGGGCCCTGGCCAACGATCCCTACGTCCTCCTGGCCGACGAGCCGACGGGGAACCTCGACGAACGGGCGACCCGTGGCATCATGGAGCTGTTCCGGGACATCAACGCCAAGGGGATGGCGGTCCTGATGGCGACACACGACCTCGAGTTGATCAAGCGCCACCCGACGGCACGCGTCTTCGAGTTGGACAACGGCTCGCTGGTGTACGACTCGGAGACGGCCGAGACGGACGCCCCCCGTTCGACGCCGGCGGCCGAACGGCTGGGTAGCGACTGATGTACGCACTCCGAGAGGCCCTCGCGGCGTTCCGACGAGCTCCTGTCCTCACCGGGCTCTCGTCGGCCATGGTAGCCCTGGCACTCTTCGTCGTCGGGCTCTTCTCCCTGGCCACCTACAACCTCCAACTCACCCTATCCGCTATCGAAGAGCGGGTCGAGATCGTCGTCTACCTCCGAGACGACGCGCGGCAGAGTGAAATCGACCACCTGCTCGGAGAGTTGGGTGACTTCGAGGAAGTCCGCCTGGTGCGGTACCTGTCGAAGCGCGATGCGCTCGAGCGCGCGCAGGAACAGCTCCCGGAGTTCGGCGAACTCTTCCTGGAGTCGGGAGTGAACCCGCTGCCGCAGTCGCTCGAAGTCGAGCTTCAACCGGGCTTCCGAACCCCCGACGTCGTCGACCGGATCGCCCAGGAGGCCCGGGTCTACCCGTTCGTCGAGGACGCCCTGTACGGTGAGGAGTGGGTCGACCGGCTCTTCGCACTCCGCCGGATCGGCCTGGCGAGCACGGCGGTCCTGGGCGGAGCCTTCGCGCTCGTGGCCGCTCTGATCATCGGGACCGCGCTTCGGATCGCGATCTTCGCGCGTCGTGACGAGATCTACGTGATGAGGTTGGTGGGGGCGAAGAAGAGCTTCATTCGCCGGCCCTTCCTCCTCGAGGGCGCGCTGGCGGGGTTGGCCGGCGCCTTCCTGGCGTGTGCCCTCACGTACGGTACCTACCGGGGCGTCTACTCGTATCTCTTCGAAATCGCATGGGTGCCCGGGAGTTGGATCGCGATCGGGCTGCTGGCCGGTGCCGCTTTCGGCGCGTTCTCGAGCGGTCTGGCGATCCGCCGCCACCTGCAAGAGGTCTGATGGCCAGCGGGGCACGCACCCTCCTCTTCCTGGTCGTCGGCTTCGCGAGTCTCGGGTCCGGCGGACTCGAGGTGGAGGCGCAGAACCGGGATCTCAGTCAGGAGATCCGGGAGAGCCAGCGCCGTCTCGAGCAGATCCGGGAGGAGCGGGCGCGCCTTCAGCGGGAGGTGGGCGACGTACGCAACCGGGTCCGCGACGCCGCAGCCGAGTTGGAGAACGTCGAGCGACGCCTCTCGGCCTCGAGGTCGGTTCTGGCCGAGGTGGAGTTCCAGTCCGAGGCGACCGCCGAGCAGGTACAAGCGACGACCGTCGAGCTCGTCCAGTCCCAGGAACGACTCGCCGAGTCGGAAGCAGTCCTGTTCCGCCGTCTTCGGGACATCTACAAGATGGGCCCGATGCACACTGTCCAGGTCCTCCTGGGAGCGCGGTCCTTCACGGACCTGCTCAACCGCTACCGGTACCTCCAGCGGATCGCATCGTTCGACCGGACCCTCGTCGAGCGGGTCACCGAGTTGGAGTCGGAACTCGCCCAGCGGAACGACGAGCTGCGGGAGCGCATGAGCACCCTCGGGGCTCTGCGCCAGGATCGGCTCAGTGAAGTGGCCCGTCTGCGCAGCGTCGAGGAAGAACACCAGAGATCGATCCAGCAGTACCGGGCCCGTGAGGAGACAGCGACCGACCGGATCGCCGAGTTGTCCTCGGACGAGACCCGGATGTCCTCGCTGATCGGTGAACTCGAGGAGCGCCGCCGCGAGTTGGACGCTGTCCGGAACCGGATGGCCGGTGCGGGTGTGGCCGCCGAGGACCGGGGGACCCTCGACTGGCCGGTCGAGGGTGAGCTCGTCTACCGGTTCGGCCCGGAGCGCCGCCCGAACGGGACGGTGGTCCGCTGGAACGGCATCGGTATCCGCGCCGCCCCGGGAACACCCGTCCAGGCCGTTCGCGGCGGCATCGTAGCCTACGCGGCCCGCTTCGAGGGGTACGGGCCGACCGTGATCCTCGATCACGGCGGCGGCGTATACACCCTGTACGCCTACCTCGAGGAGATCGGGGTGGTCCAGGGTCGGACGGTGGACACCGGGCAGATCGTCGGGACCGTCGGCGGTGCGGACACGCCCGAGGGAGCACGCCTCGAGTTCCAGATCCGCATCCCGGACAACGGGGGCTCCCCCCAGGCCCAGGACCCCCTTCCCTGGCTCCGTGCACGGGGCGGAGCGTGAGCCTCCACCCCCTCGTCGGTCACGAGGAGCTCCGCGCATCCGCAGCTCGTGCGTTCGCTGCGGGGAGCCTGCCCAGCGCCCTCCTCCTCCACGGTCCTACCGGCGTCGGGAAGCAACACTTCGCCCTCTGGATCGCTCGTATGGTCGTGTGCGCCGCACCGACGCCCGGCGGCCCGTGCGATAGCTGTGGACCCTGCCGGATGGCGCTGAACCTCGAGCACCCCGACATCCACTGGTACTTCCCCCTGCCTCGCCCCAAGGGTGCGTCCGGGGAGAAGCTGGTGACCGCCCTCGAGTCCGCGCGGATGGCGGAGTTGGCGGACATCCGTGCGGAGCCGCTTCGCGCGAGCGCCACCGGAGATATCCGGGCGATCTACCTGGCGGCCATCACGACCCTTCGCTCGTCGGCGTCGAAGCGACCGACGATGGCCGGCCCCGTCTTCATCGTCGGGCAGGCGGAGATGCTCGTCCCCCAGGAGGCCAGCCCCGAGGCGGCCAACGCCCTTCTCAAGCTCCTCGAGGAGCCCCCCGGGGACGCACGCTTCATCCTGACCAGTTCGGACCCCGGGATGCTGCTCCCGACGATCCGCTCTCGAACGGTTCCCCTCCACGTTCCGGCCCTCCCGCGAGACACCGTTCTGGACTTCCTCGAGTCCCATCTCGACCTCGAGTCACGCGTGGCGCGGTGGGCGGCGGACCTTTCCCAGGGTTCTCCCGGACGGGCTCTCGGCTTCCTTCCGGACGGAGACGATCTCGGGCCCCTCGAGGCCCCGCGGCGGCGAGCCTTCGAGATCATGGCGGCCGCGACGGCCCGGGATCCGTCGGCCGGCCATGCCATCGCGGCGAGCTTTCCTCCCGCCGGAGCGCGTGGACTGCTCGACCTGTTCGGCTTCGTCGAGGAGTGGCTACGCGACCTCGGCGCGGTTGCTGCGGGCGCGCAGCACCTCGTCCTGAATCGGGACGCCCTGTCCCGGCTCGAGCAGTACGTGGGGGAGCGATCGATCGAGGCGGTCAGCGTCGCGGACGCCTTCGCCTCGGTCGAAAAGGCCCGCGAACTGGCGCGGGGCAACGTCAACCCTCAGCTCGTCGTGAGCGGCCTGGTGCGCGATCTACGCGGGGCGATCCGACGACCGAATCCGACGGGAGCCGTCTCGTGACCGAACGAAGCGACGGACTCACCCATCTCGACGCCGACGGACGGCCCCAGATGGTCGATGTCACCGAGAAGGACTCGACCCGCCGCGTGGCGCGGGCCGAGGGCCGGATCGTCATGGAAGCGGAAACGCTCGATGCGATCGTCGGCGGACGCACGAAGAAGGGCGACCCGCTGCAGGTGGCCGAGTTGGCCGGGATCCTCGGGGGAAAGAAGACGTCGGACCTGATCCCGCTCTGCCACGCACTACCGGGCTGCTCGGTCGAACTGCGCCTGGAGCCGGATCCGGAGCTCCCCGGTGTTCGAGCCGAGGCGGTCGCGGTGTACCGCGGACGCACGGGTGTCGAAATGGAGGCTCTGACCGCCGTGTCGGTAGGACTCCTCACCGTCTACGACATGGTGAAGGCCATCGACCGCGGTATGCGAATCGAGGGCGTTCGGCTCCGGAGTAAAGAGGGTGGTGCGTCCGGCTCGTGGAGTACCGACTGAGGGTCGACCGAGGCCGCTAGCGGCTCACGAGGCGCGGGTGGCTTACGACCCGGCCCCGGCGCGTGCGAGGGTGACCGGCACGGTCAGTCGCGCCCCGATGCGGAGGTACCGCGCCCGAATCCCAGGGTTGGCCGCCTGAAGGTCGGCCACGCTGACGCCGTACCGGCGGGCGATGTGCGAGAGGGTCTCACCGTCCTGGACGTCGTGCTCGACCACGGTGAGTCTGCGATCGGCCGGGATCTCCGCGTACCGAACGGCGAAGGTATCGGCCCGGCCCGGCGGCACCCGCACCCTATACCCACCACCCGGTGGCGTGAAGCCCCGGTACAGTTCGGGGTTCAGGCGGCGCATCTCCTCTTCGGTGGTCTCGGCGGCTTCGGCCAGGACGTCCAGCGTCGTGGCATCCGGCACATGCGCGTGCTCGAAGCGGAACGGTGGCTCGGGCACGACCGGGTCGAAGCCATGGTCCGCCGCGTCCTGAGCCACGATGATGGCCCCCAGCAGCTTGGGCACGAACTCCTGCGTCTCGCGGGGCCAGTGATGGCGGAGGGCCCAGAAGAGGCTATCCGACGGGATGGCGAGCGGCGCGTTCTGCCGCAGGATCCGGGCGGCCCGGTTGGGGCCTCCGTTGTACGCAGCCAGTGCGAGGAACCACGACCCGAAGCGCTCGTGCAGCCGCTCCAGATAGTCGACGGCCGCCGCTGTCGAGAGGAACGGGTCGCGCCTCTGGTCGACGAACGCTCCCACCTCCATCCCGTGCTCGCGCGCGGTCCCGGCCATGAACTGCCACATCCCCACCGCACTGGCGGTACTCCGCGCACTCGGGGAGTAGCCGCTCTCGATCAGGGGCAGATAACGGAGAGAGGGCGGGAGCATCCGGTCGGCCAGCGCCGAATCGACGGTCTGCTCGAAGGCCCCCATCCGCCGGAGGTAATCCGGGAACACGCGCCGCCCGGGCCCCGCCCAGTAGTCGATCCACCCCCCGACGTCCTGTCTGAATTCGGGGTCCCGCAGCACCGGAGAGGCGAGGATTTCGTCGACCAGAGCATCGCCCTCGGGCGGCGCCAGATACGCGACGGTGACGAGGGGTTCGACCGGAGCCTCGTCCACGACGATCGAAGGCGACCGCACCGGATCGGGGGCCACGGGGTCCGCGAGCGGGAGCATCGTGCAGCCCGTCGCCATCCCGAGCACTCCGAGAAGACTCCAGCTCGAACGCCCCCCCACGATCACATGTGGTAGTTCGGGGCTTCGCGCGTGATCGTGACGTCGTGGGGGTGGGACTCTCGAAGTCCACCTGTCGTCACGCGGTTGAAGCGTGTCTTCGTGCGCAGCTCGTCGATCGATCCGACGCCGCAGTAACCCATGCCGCTCCGGAGTCCACCGACGAGCTGGTAGATCGTATCCGAGACCGGGCCCTTGTACGGAACCCGGGCCTCGATGCCTTCGGGGACGAGCTTCTTCTTGGCCTCACCTTCCTGGAAGTAGCGGTCCGCGGACCCTTCCTCCATGGCCGACAACGACCCCATGCCCCGTACGGTCTTGAAGCGCCGCCCTTCGAGGAGGAAGGTCTCGCCCGGCGACTCGTCCGTGCCCGCGAACATCGACCCCATCATGACCGAGTGGGCTCCGGCGGCCAGCGCCTTCACGATGTCTCCCGAGTAGCGGATTCCACCGTCGGCGATGATCGGGACGCTCCCGTCCACACCGTCGACTGCGTCCATGATGGCGGAGAGCTGCGGAAGACCGACCCCCGTCACGATTCGGGTCGTACAGATCGAGCCGGGCCCGACCCCGACCTTGACCGCGTCGACACCGCGCTCCGCGAGCGCTCGTGCACCTTCGACCGTGCCGACGTTGCCGCCGACCAGCTGGACGTCCGGGAACGCTTCTCGCACCCGACTCACCGCCTTCAGGACCCCCTCGGAATGACCGTGCGCCGTGTCGACGACGATGACATCGACCCCGGCCTCGACCAGGAGTCGTGCCCGGTCCATGTCTGCAGCACTGGCACCGACCGCAGCACCGGCCCGCAGCCGGCCGTGTTCGTCCTTACAGGCGTCCGGATACCTTCGGCGCTTGAAGATGTCCTTGACGGTGATCAGGCCCTTCAGCGTCCCGTTCTCGTCGACGACGGGGAGCTTTTCGATGCGGTGCTCGTGGAGGGTGCGCTCGGCCTGTTCGAGCGTCGTGCCTACGGGAGCGGTCACCAACGCCTTGGAGGTCATCACCTCCGAGATCCGGCGGCTGAGGTCATTCTCGAACTGGAGGTCCCGGTTCGTGACGATTCCGACCAGCCGGTTCCCCTCTTCGACGATCGGTACGCCGCTGATCGAAAAGCGCGCCATCAACTCGTGCGCATCCTTCAGCGAGGCGTCGGCCGTGAGCGTGATCGGGTTGAGGATCATCCCGCTCTCGGAGCGCTTCACCCGGTCGACCTGAGCCGCCTGCTCCTCGGGGGAAAGGTTCTTGTGGATGATCCCGAGCCCCCCTTCGCGCGCCATCTGAATCGCCATCGCGGACTCGGTGACCGTGTCCATGGCCGCAGCGAGCAACGGGATGTTGAGTTCGATGCCCCGGGTCACGCGAGTCGAGACGACGGTGTCCTTCGGGTGCACGAGCGAGTGGCCGGGGATCAACAAGACATCGTCGAAGGTCAGCGCTTCCTTCACGATGCGGTCACGGGCGGAGGCGGCAGTCATGTCCGATCAGCCTTTGTAGAACGAAAAACGCCCGTCTCCGCCGACCGAAGGTTTCGGACGTGGCGGCACGGGCGTCGATGGAGGAGGGGGGGCGTCGTTGATGCCATCGAAAACGATAGGAGTGGCTCCGGGGGTCGTCAACGCGGCGGGGTCAGGACGACGACCCCTTTTTTCGGGGGTCCGCCTCGATCACGGTGGTATCACCCCGGGAGCCGCGGCCAGCGGCGTCCCCTCCCTCCGTCGGCTCGACGACCGAGTTCAGGTCGTTGAGGATCTGCTTGCCCGCCGACGACACGCCGGAGAGGACCCGGTCCGCGGCCGAAATCAGTTGGAAGGCCTCCCGAATCGTGTTCGGCGAGACCGCCCGCTTCCGCATTTTGTCCTCGAGGCCCTCGGCGAACTTCTGGAGCCCCGAGGCCTCGATGTCCGCAGGGGTCGCATACTTGGATTCGAGAAACTCGATGTAGTCGAGCACCTGGTAGACCTGCTCGTCGGGCAGAGTCTCGATGCGCCGCATGAGGCGTTGGCGGAGTACGTCGTGCATGGTATCGGATCGGTCCGAGGTCGGTTCGCGTAAGTGTAACGGGCGGAGCGCTTCGCGACAGTCTTGCGAGTACGACGAGAGCGGTTAGCGTCTTGCCATGTCCTTTCTGCCACTGCGACCCGTTCCGGTCGCCGACGCCGCCCAGTCTCTCTACGATGAATGGCTCGCTTGGGTTCGCGAGGCGCTCGACGACCCGAGCACCGATCGGAACGAGCTCTGTCGATCCGTTCTGACGGATCTCTACTACCCGTCCCTGTCGAAATCCGACATCTCGGGGCTGTCCGCGACACAACGTGTGGCACTCGGGCAGATGGACCCGCGCAACGTCACGCTGGAACCCGAGTACTACCTCGAGACGGACCTCGAGCGCTACGGCCCGCGGAAGCCGCTGCTCTGGCTGTGGGAGATGTTCGACCGGAGCGCCCTGGGTGAGAACGTCGAGTTGGGGATCCACTTTCGACGGATCCTGGCCAAGCACGTCTTCGGCAGCTGCGGAAAGAACTTCAAGGCGTTCACCCACGTTCGTGTCTCCTTCGGCTACAACCTCCACGTCGGAGACAACGTGGTGATCCACCGCCACGTCCTGCTCGACGATCGCGGTGGCATCGAGATCGGCGACGGTTCTTCGGTCTCGGACTTCGCGAACGTCTACTCGCACTCCCACGACATCGTCGACGGCCGGATCGTCTCTCTGCCGAAGACGGTCATCGGCAGGGGTGTGAGGATCACGTATCACGCCACGATTCTGGCGGGCGCCCACGTGGCGGACGACTCGATGGTCGGCGCGGGCTCGATGCTCACCAGAAGTACGGAGCCGCACTGGGTGTACGTCGGCGTCCCCGCCCGGAAGGTGAAGGAGAAGCCGGCTGAGGAGCGCGCCGCCAAGGCGGCGCGGACCCCCGACCCCATGGCCGACGACCGCTAGGCCACATACCGAAATCGGGAGGCGGCCAGGCTCCGACAGAACGAGCCGGGCCCCGAGCGCCCCGCGGGCGGCGCCCGGAGCCGAGGCGTTCATCCTTCGTCGGCTTCGTGTAGCTCCTGAAGGCGCTTGACCACGGCCGGGTCGGCCAAGGTCGTGGTGTCACCGACCGTCCGTCCCTCCGCGATGTCGCGCAGCAGGCGGCGCATAATCTTTCCCGAGCGCGTCTTGGGCAGCTCGGCCGTGAACACGACCACCTCGGGCTTCGCGATCGCTCCGATCTTGTGCCCTACGTGATCACGGAGTTCGCTCATCAGGTCGTCGGTGGCGTCGATGCCCTCCTTCAGGGTGACGAACGACGCGATCGACTCACCCTTGATCTCGTGGCTCTTGCCGACGACCGCCGACTCGACCACGGCGGGGTGGTCGACCAGCGCACTCTCCACCTCGGCCGTACCGATCCGGTGGCCCGCCACGTTCAGCACGTCGTCGACCCGCCCGAGGATCCAGACGTAGTCGTCCGCGTCGAGCTTGGCGCCATCGCCCGGGAAGTACAGACCATCCCATTTGGACCAGTAGGTGCGTCTGTAGCGTTCGTCGTCCCCCCAGATGGTGCGGAGCATCGACGGCCAGGGGGAGGTGATCGCCAGGTAGCCGGAGTGCGTCGGGTCCCCGTCGTTGTCGAGGATGGCGACATCGATGCCCGGGAAGGGCCGCGTAGCCGTCCCGGGTTTGGTGGTCGTCAGTGCGGGGAGCGGGGTGATCATCGCCCCACCCGTCTCGGTCTGCCACCACGTATCGACGATCGGGCAGCGCTCGCCTCCGATGACCTCGTGGTACCACATCCACGCCTCGGGGTTGATCGGCTCACCGACGGTGCCCAGGACACGGAGCTTCGAGAGGTCGTACGACTGCGGCCACGACTCCCCCCACCGCATGAACGCCCGGATCGCGGTCGGCGCCGTGTAGAAGATCGTCACCCCGTACTTCTCGCAGAGCTGCCAGAAGCGTCCACGGTCGGGGGCGTCCGGGGCTCCTTCGTACATGACCACCTGCGCACAGTTGGCCAGGGGACCGTACACGATGTAGCTGTGGCCGGTGATCCAACCGACATCGGCGGTGCACCAGTACACGTCGTCGTCCCTGAGGTCGAAGACGGCCTTGGTGGTGGCGTACACCTGGGTCAGATACCCACCCGTCGTGTGCACGACCCCCTTCGGCTTCCCGGTCGTCCCCGACGTGTACAGGATGAAGAGCGTGTCCTCGGCGTCCATCTTCTCGGGAGGGCACTCGGCGTCGGCCGCCGCGACGAGGTCGTGATACCAGTGATCCCGCCCGTCCGCCATATCGACGGGTGTCTGCTCGGTCAGTGCGCCCCCGCGTGCCACCACGACCACACTCTCGACCGTCGGGGAGTCCTCGAGCGCGATGTCCGCATTCGCCTTGAGCGCGACGACGCCCCCACGACGCCACCCTCCGTCCGCCGTGATCAGGACCTTCGCCTCCGCATCGTTGTTCCGGTCGGAGAGCGAGTCCGGGCTGAAGCCGCCGAACACGACGGAGTGGATCGCGCCGATGCGGGTACAGGCCAGCATGGCGATCGTCGCCTCCGGGATCATCGGGAGGTAGATCGTCACACGATCTCCTCTCTCGACCCCGAGACCCTTCAGCGCGTTCGCGAAGCGGCTCACTTCGTCGAGAAGCTCGGCGTACGAGTAGGTTCGCGTGTCGCCGGGCTCGCCTTCCCAGATCAAGGCGGGGCGATCTCCCCGCCCTGCCTCGACATGCCGATCGAGGCAGTTGTACGAAACGTTGAGCGTTCCGCCGGTGAACCATTGGGCGTGAGGCGGCGTCCACTCGAGGACGCGGCTCCAGGGCTGGAACCAGTCGAGCTCCGCGGCCCATGACGCCCAGTACGCCTCCCGGTCCTCGGCCGCCTCCGCCCAGACTCCGGGATCGGACATGACGGCCCCCTCCGCGAAACCCTCCGGTGGCGGAAAGCGTCGCTCCTCGTGTAGAAGGTCGTCCAGCGCTCCGGCGTCGTTGCTCATGCAGTCTTCTCCAGGGGGGCAGAAAGAAGTCGGATCTTGATGGTCGATGGGTGGCAAACCACCCGGCGCGGTCCCGGCTCTACGGACCGCCGAGGTCGTCGTCCTCGTTACCAAGGCTGCGAATGACCTCCGAGTCCAGCAAGGCCCCGAAATCCGCGGTCACGGAGCGCACGAAGTCCTTCGTGGCCTCGTGGCCCCGTCCGATAACGGACTTCGGGAGGCGCACCTTGATGCGTACCTCGGTCTCGGCCTCGTCGATCCCGTGGCTCGCATCGGCGAGGCGGAAACGAAGCGTCACCGGCCTACGGACCCGATCGGGAAGCTGCTGGAGGGCCGCCTCCGACAGCGACTGGAGCGTCATCGGCACCGATTTCAGAGCGCCGAGGGGACGGAGGTCGACGACCAGGGCCAGATTTCCGGATACCCCGCGCCCGGTTTCGTCGAGGTAGACGTCGATGCTGACCTCCTCCGGCCCGTCGGGCCGGTGGAAGAAGAGGTACGCACTCCGGGTCGATTCGCCCTCCCAGCGGCCCTCGAATTGATGGCTCGTCGTCTTCTGGAGACCCGACAACGCCCAGCCCGTGCCCTCGACGCCCGTCCGAACGGCGTCCGTGAGCGGTTCGAGCGTCAGAATCGGCTGACTGTGGTCTTCGTTCACGGCGTTTTCGGCTCGGTTGACACAATTTTGCGGACACGTATAACGTAAGGATTGACGAGTGGTTGCGCGGCAATCACCGAATCGAGATGTGCCCCGACATGCCCAAGACGACCGAGCAGACTCTGCGCCGTGCCCTCGAGGCCAACGGCCAACGATTCACGGAGCAACGCGCCGCCGTGTTTCGCTTTCTCGCGTCGACCGATGTGCATCCGACGGCGGAGCAGGTCTTCTCGACGGTTCGAGAGGAACTGCCGGGAATCTCGCTGGCGACGGTCTACAAGAGCCTGGAAACCCTGGTGGGCTGCGGACTGGCGCTCAAACTGACCTTCGGGGACGACTCCGCCCGGTACGACGGAAGGACGGAGCCCCACCACCACGCCCGCTGCGTGTCGTGTGGGGCCGTTCAGGACGTCATGGACGACATCGAGCCACCCGAGGTCGAGGGGCTGGGACAGACCGTCGACGGCTTCCAGATCACCGGATATCGACTCGAGCTCTCGGGGTACTGCCCCCAGTGCGCCCGCGGCCGGAAGGCCGCGGTCGGTCCCCGCTGACCGAGGCCGGAGACCGGCGTGAGTCCTCGAGGGCTGGCCACGGCGGCACGCGGTAGCCTTGCTGCACTGACCCTTTCCCTCACCGCCCTCCTTGGTTCGGCTTTCCCGTCGGAGGGCCAGAGTGTCGCGGAGTTGCAGAGCGACCTGCTCGAGGCCATCGGGACCGGCTGGGGGGACGCCACCTGGAGTGCCCTCGTCGTCTCCCTCGACGGGGGTGACACGCTCTTTGCCGTGGAACCCGACCTTCCGATGTCGCCCGCGTCCAACATGAAGCTGGTGACGACGGCTGCCGCGCTTCACGTGCTCGGCCCCGAGTACCGCTTCCGCACCTGGATCCTGGCGGACGGACCGATCGTCGACGGTGTCCTCCAGGGTGACCTCGTGCTCTACGGGACCGGGGATCCGGGGATCTCGGATCGCTACTACGGCCGTAAGGACGAGGTCTTCCAGCGCCTCATCGACGATCTCGCAGCCGCCGGGATCGAGCGGGTCGCCGGTGACCTCGTGGCCGACGCCTCCTTCTTCCCGGGTCCGCTTCGAGACCCGGGCTGGGATGCCCGCGACCTCAACGAGCACTTCTCGGCCGGTGTATCGGCCCTGTCGTTCAACGAGAACGTCGTGTCCTTCCGGATCCAGGCGGCCGACGACGGGCAACAACCTCTCGTGGAGACCGTCCCCGCCCAATCCGCCCTCGAGATCGTGAACGTCGCGGAGATGACGACAGGGCGCGCCCGGCCTCGCCTGGCGATCCTCCGAGACGACCCCTACGAACCGGTTCGGATCGAGGGCAGGATGGTCACGGGGACGACCGACGTCTGGCGGCAGATGACCGTGGCGATCCCCGCCGAGTTCTTCGCTGCGTCCTTCCACGCCGCGTTGGAGGCCCGAGCCATCCACGTCGACGGGGCGATCCGCGCCGTCGATGCGGAGTCAGCGTCTCCCGTCACCCAGGTGTACGCACCGGGGCTGGGCCGCACAGGCCCCCGGGTCGTGGCCGTGCACCACAGCCGCCCCCTCATCGAGTATCTCGAAGTCGTCAACAAGCAGAGCAACAACCTCTTTGCCGAACTGGTCTTCCGCGCCGTCGGTCGCGCCGTCGAGGGCTCCGGAAGCCCGCAGGCGAGTGCCCGGGCCGTGCGACGTACGCTCACGGAGCTCGGGGTCGATGTCGCCGGGTTGATCCAGGTCGACGGCTCCGGCCTGGCCGCCGACAACCGGGTGAGCACCGGGACGTTCGTTCAGCTCATGGAACGGATGAGCGACGGCCCCTTGTGGGACGAATTCTGGGCCACTCTTCCCGAGGCCGGCGCCCGTCGGGAACTGGGGCGGATGTACCGCACTCCCGCCGCCGGGAACCTGCGGGCCAAGACGGGAACGATTGAGGGTGTCTCGGCGCTGAGCGGGATGGTGCGGTCACACGACGGAGAGAGGCTGGCCTTTTCCCTCATGGTCAATCGCACCCGGTCCCAGAACCGGGCGAAGAGAGCGGAGAACGAAATCGGCGCGCGACTGGCCGCCTTCACCCGCCCGGCGGGCACGCTGCCGGAGATCAGGGCGGAAGACGCGGCACCGATCCGCTCGACCGCGTTCGCCGACCGGCACAGGGTCGCGCGCGGCGAGAGCCTGTCGGGTATCGCCATCCGGTACGGAGTCTCCGTCGACGCGATCCTCGGGGCGAATCCCCGACTGGACCGCGATCGGATCTCGGCCGGCCAATGGTTGGATCTCCCCCGCCCGGGCCCGGGCACGCCGTAGCCTCCCGACGCGCTAGGCGACGGAGCGTTCGGGCCTCCGATGACCGAGGCCACACACGTCGAGGAAGGCCTCGCACACGGCTCGGAAGCCCCCGCTCAGGACGACCTGAGTCGGGGTGAGCCCGACGTAGCTCCGGAGGGCGCGCCGGAAGGTCGATCCGTTCGCGTAGTCGAGCTGTCGAGCCACGCTCTGGCCGGTTCGCCCAGGATCGGTGAGCCACAGCCCCGCGTGCAGCATCCGGCCCCACACGAGCAGGTGGCCCGTCGATGGGAGGTCGACGGCCCGGAGCCGGTGGGACAGGTGAGGACGTGAGTAGCCGATGTATCGAGCGAACCGGTCGGCGTCCCAGCCGAGGACGACCGCGTACATGGCCGTCTGCAGCACCGTGCGCTCGAAGCCGCCGAGGCTGTTCCCGACGGCCTGCAGGAGTCGGCCGGACACACTCCTGCGCGCCGAGGCGGCCAGCCCGCGTCGCACGTCGCTCGCCATGTCGGTGAAGGCACCGAGGTAGAGCCCCCGCCCCTCCATCAACCGACCCACCGAGAGGAAGTCACCCCCGTCGAGGCGCCCGGGTGCCACGAAGGTCAGGCCGATGCTCGGGAAGTTCTGGTGGAAGTCGCTGATGAGCCGCCCGACGTCGTCCCCTGGCTCGAAGGCCCCACCGTCGAACACGACGTCCGTGACCGGGCGTTCCAGCGCGAGCGTCTCGAGGCGTTCCCACCGACGCGCCGTCGAGACCGAGGTGATCCTCGGAAGCGACTCCACGACCCCACGGACGGTCGGATCACGGCTCAGGACGGTGATAAAGGTCATGATCTTCGAAAAAGACACACCCCGACGATACGAGGATATTACGAGCTTAAGAGTGTGCGGGGAAGTTCTATCTCAGTCGCCAGGGGGTCGGAACCGCCCTCCCTCGAATGCGAACACTCACCCGCAACGCCGGCCCTACGCCGGAGGAAGCCCCCCTGATGAAGAACCTTCGTCGGCTGCTCCTGGTCGCTGTCCTGTCCCTCGCCACCGGCGCCTGCGGGCAGTCGATCCTCGGCCCGGACGCGCACCTCCCTGATTCCGGCACGCACCTCCCCGACTCGGGCACGCACCTCCCCGACTCCGGGACGCACACCCCCGACCCGGGTACCTGATCCCGAGACGGATCAACGGTCCCTCAGGGGATCCGACGAAAAGGGCCCCTCCGCCGACCGGCGGAGGGGCCCTTCTTCGTTCTGACGACGTGCGACACTCTATGAACGGGCTCACCCGGGCCGAGAAAGGAGCACCACCCTACACATCCGGCGCGACGAGGCCGACGTGATGTACGGCGGGCCTTGTGATGTACGCCTGGTCTCAGGAGGCGCCGATCAGGGTCGCCTCGCGCAGCTGACGAAGGCCCTCGCGGACCTCGGGGAGCGGGCACTCGATCGTCGGCTCGGCCTCGACCGGCTCGGAGCGGAGCTGCTCCAGGGCCTCCTCGGCAGCGAAGAGCGATCGGTTGAAGTTGTGCTCCGAGCAGAACGCGACGGCGCGCTCCAACCACGCCTCCGCCTCCGAGACCCGCCCGAGGGCCTTCAGACTGAGGCCGCGGTAGACGAGGATCTCTGCCTTCACGGAAAGCGGGCCGGACTCCCAATCGAGAGCGTCCGTCGCGGCCGCACGCTGGTCGAACAGCGCTCCGTCACCGCGCAGGGCGGCGATGTAGGACAGCGCATCGTGCGCGTACAGGCGGAAGTAGAACTCGCGCGCGGTGTGGGCCACGACGATGAACGCGTCCTCGGACGCGTCCAGGTCTCCCATCTTCTGGAGTAGGGCCGCGATACCGGTCAGGCAGTTGACGCGCTTGTCGCTCTTTGGGTCGTACAGGTGGTACGCGGTCCAACCACTCTGCAGCGCCTCGGTGTACTCCTCGGCCTGCTGCTGCATACCCATGAGGGTGTGCCGCGCCGCAGCCATCGGTTCGGACGCCCCGGAGCGGTCGGCCAGGCGGAGGGCTTCCTCCACGGTGGCACGAGCCGCCGGGAGGTTTCCGCGCTCCCGCTTCACCACAGCGACACCGGTCAGCGACAGCGACGCCAGCCCGTCCAGTCGCTCGAGGCGGGCAATGCTCACGGCCGCCTGGTACCAGAGATCCGCGCGCTCCCACTCGGCCCGCCGACGAAGAATCCGACCCGCGAACCGGGCCGCGTCGATCGCCACCTCGGCGTCGTGCCGCCGACCCGCGACATCGAAGGCGACGGCATAGGCCTGAAGCGCGCCGTACCGATGGTCCCGCGACTCTGCATACGAGCCGATGTCGAGCATGGCACGGGCAACCGCACCGTGATCGGAGGCCGCGAAAGCGTCCAGTAGGCGGTGGTACGGGCCCACTTCACCCGACTCCAACGGGCCCGCGGCGTCGATCTCGGAACGAAGCCGACGCGCGGTGTCCCGGCGCTCCTGCTCGGAGACGATCATGTCCTCGTCGACGAGGAGGCGCCCCAGCCGGCCGACGGCAAAGCGACGTTCGATCTCCGCCCTCGCGAGTGCGTCGTCGTCACGTCCCTCGAGATCCCGCAGGAAGGCGCTACCACCGACGCCGGTGAAAGAGGTGTCGGTCCGCAGGTCCTTGTGCAGGACGAGCGCCGAGCACTCACCGACCAGGAACATCAGGCGCTCGCGAGCGGCATCCGAAATCTGGGGACGACGCGTGAGCGAGTCCGCCACGACGAACCAGCCCCGCGACCCGTCGCTACCCAGCGCCACGGCGAAGGCGCTTCCGGAGTCGGCGTACGCCTCGTCCAGCGTTCCGGGCACCCCGGCCTCCCAGGCTCGAGCGAGGAAGTGGGCCGAGTAGTGATGGCGCGGCGGGGAGACGGCGAGGTCCACCACAAAGTAAGGGTGGGCGAGTTCGGGGCTGTACTCGTCCACCCATACCAAGCCGACTCGATCGGCTCCGGTCAGGCCCGCGATCTCCATGACGTGGTCAAGGAGAGCCGACCGATCCGGATCCGTCGAGACGAAGACGCGTGCACGCGCCATCCTGTGTTCTCGGCGGTCTCGATACTCGTCGAGCCGCAGCACGTCAGCCGTCGACATCTACGCTCTTTTGGCGGGGTTGTTACATAACCAACTTATGCGGTCGACCTCTCGGGGCACAACGTCGAAATGTTATCGTCGCAGACCTCCTCCCGCCTCGGCTCGCGCGCGACGGACATCGGAATGGTGGCGATGGCAGCCATCTGGGGGGTGAACTTCTCGGTCGTGAAATCGGCGTTCGAGGCCTTTTCACCGCTGGCCTTCAACGCGCTGCGCTTTCCCCTGGCCGTGGCTTCGATGGCGATCCTCCTCCGGAGCCGATCGGGGCCCGCTCTCCCCGAACGGGCCGACGTCGGCCGGATCGTGGCGCTCGGCCTGATCGGCAATGTGGCCTACCAGCTCTGCTTCATCATCGGGCTCGACCTCACGCGAGCCGGAAACGCGAGCCTCCTCCTGTCGACGACGCCTGTCTGGACCGTGATCCTCTCGGCGCTGAGCGGGCACGAGCGGCCGAGCCGGCGGGTGATCGGCGGGGTCGGAGCGATGTTCGCCGGAATGATCTTCGTCGTCCTCGGGGGCAGTGACGAGCTCTCACTCGGAGCTGAGTCGCTGAGAGGAGACCTCCTGATGGTGGTGGCCTCCCTGCTCTGGTCCGTCTACACCGTGTGGGGCCGAGCTCCGGTCGCGAAGTATGGGTCCCTCCGCATGACGGCGTGGACGATCTTCGCCGGATCGCCTCTCCTCGTTCTCATGGGTGTGCCCGACCTCACGCGCACGGAGCTGTCGACGGTCCCGCCGGCGGCCTGGGTCGGCGTGGTCTACGCAGGCGTGCTGGCGATCGGTGTGGCGTACCTGCTCTGGTACCGCGGCGTGGAGCGGCTCGGGAACACACGCACCGCCGTGTACTCGAACCTCGTGCCCGTCTTCGCGCTCTCGACGGCGTGGGTCTGGCTCGGAGAGGTCCCCTCCGGCCTCCAACTCCTGGGCGCCGCCGTGATCCTTCTCGGCCTGCGGGCCGCCCGACGAGGTTAGTCGGCGGGACCGAGCGAGCGAGAGGCGTCGGCGGAGCCGAGGGCGGCTCGGTGCACGATCTCGGGGAACTCGTAGTAGAGGACACCATCCGGGGAGATGTCCGACCGAACTCTGAAGCCGTCGTCCATCGACTCGAGAATCTTCTCGGCGGCCGGAAGCGCCAGATTCAGGTCCGACGCCACTTCGGTGACCGTCAGCGTGCCCCCGCGCATCGACGCGAGCTTGAGGATCTTCCGCTGGAGGCCATGCATGATCGCCTTGCGGCGCTCCATCAGCCCCTGCCAGCCCCAGTAGAAGGTCAGGGAGCCACCGCCGCCGAGTACGGAGCCGAAGGCCACGGCCGCCATCTCCCACTCGACAAAGCCGACCAGAACCATCAGGCTGGCCATGAGGACCATCGCCGTCCCGAGAACACGCCGCTTGATCCCCGCGCTCGGCAGCTTCTCGTCGGGTTCGGCCTCGATGAGCCGCTTCTCGGGCTCGGGACCGGTCACGGCGAGGGCGCGCGATGCGTTCTCCCATCCGAGGCCACAGCGCGGGCAGACCAGATGCTTGCGTCGCGCCAGCCAGTAGACCAGTCCACCGAAACCGTACGTGAAGAGGGATGCACCGACGAGGAGGCCGACGTGGCCGGCTCGACGGAAGTACGGCATCCCTTCGCCCTGATACGAGCAGCGGGGGCATCGACGGACACCCGAGGGCCGGGTGACGGCCTGCCCGACGGGTGTGGACGTCCCACAGGTGGGACAACGGACCGCGCCGGGCTGGAGGCTCTCACCGCATGTGGAACAGCGCATCGATTTCGTCGGCCCTATCGTCTTCGGTCAACCTTCGTCCCTACGGACGCCCCAGGGAGAAGATTCAGCACTTCGGAGACTCCTCTCCCTCATCGGATACGAACGATTCGCATCCCCATCCCCGCCTGCGGCAGACTCGCTCCCCCGGCAGGTCCACCCAGCCTCAGCGTCATACTTCCGCCCGCAGCCGGATCCACAATGTAGTATCGCACGGACGCCGACCGCATCGACCCCGTTCGCTCGAAGTCCTCGGCTCCCACGTCGCCGGGGTCGATCGGGAACGGCTCCCGGAGGTACTCCCGGAGATCGACGGACGGAAACGACCTCGGCGCGGACTCGCCGCCCATCCCGTCGAGCCACATCGCGGCCCACCAGTCAGACAGCAGATCGGCCCACGGAGTTCCCGTTTCCGCCTCGACGTTCTCGATCCCGGTCCGTGTCGTCCTCGTCAGATCCGTGACGAGAGGTACGCCGAAACGATCGGCCAGGTACAACAGGTGCAGGAAGCCGCCCCCGCGCTCGGCGAGCCCCCCCTGGCCACTCGAGATCAAGAGCGAAACGGTGTCGGGACGCTCCAGGTAGCGGCGAGCGCGCTCGACGGCGCCGCCCCGGAAGAGGGCAGCGGAGTTGGTATCTCCCCGATCCTCGTAGGCACGGGCCACCAACTCCTCCGCGAACTGGGCCAGCCCCTCGGAGAGCCATACCGCCTCGTTCCCGTCGGCGCCGAGATCGAGGATCCGCTCGTTGAAGTGCACCATGTGCTGGAACTCGTGCGCGAGGATCGCCGGCGTGAGGGCGATCAGGGCGTCCTTCGGGCGCGCATCGGAATGCACGCCGCCCGGATCCGGCACGAGGGTGTAGAAGATCTCGGCGCCGTTGCTCCCCTGCCGGTCCGGCAGAAGGTCGACACCGAAGAAGAAGCCTCCCACGAAGCCGGCGGCGCCGCGGGGCGTCAGCCCGTTCACCACCGGGGTCAGGAGGATCACGATCCGGTCGTTGTCGTCGAGGTCCGATGGATCTCCGAACCGCCCCGTCACGGTGGGGTGAATGACGTCGTCGAACTGACGAGAGAATCGCTCGAGGTCCGCGCGCGTGTACCCTCCCGACGGCGCCTCGACGTCGACGAAGAAAGCCGCGTTCTCGCCCACGAACTCCGCTACGGCCTCGATCTCGGCGAAGTCACCGGGGGCCCGGTACACCGAGAACGACCGTCGTTCCCCTTCCTCGGGGACGCCGGCCGGGGCCTCCGACACCCGTGTGGACGCTGCGGGAGACGTCGATCGACCTCGAAGGGCACGGTCCTCGAGAAGCCGGAGGTGTCGATCCCACTCGGCCTGCCGGTGGCCGGGCCCGCGCGTCACCTCGGTGGTCGGCAAAGGCGTCGCGCGAATCCGCGCTTCGGCGGGCTGCGCTGCTGCCCCACCACCCACCAGGCCGACGAGGGTGAAGGGGTACGTGGCGGCGCCGAGCCGGCTCGTGCTCTGCACGGTCATCAGGTACGAGGCATCGGCGTCGCCGGAGAGCGTCGTGCAGGCAAAGCCGTCGGGGTCGACGTCGTCGTGGACCTCACCGACGTCGAGGGTGAGAACCTCCCCGCCCGGTCCGACGTCGAGGGTGCGGCCGACCGACGCCACGACCCCGAGTTGGGTCGTGACTTCGACGGTTCGCTCGGGAAGGCACGTCGGCACCACCGCGGTGATCGTCGTTCGGGTAGACGCGGTGACGCGGCCGCGGATACCGGAGAAGAGGACCGTGTTCTGATCCGCCACGGGGCTGAAGTTCTGCCCCATCAGCGTCACCGTGCCCCCCGGGTCCGCCGCTGCTGGCTGAACGGACTGGAGGACGGGTCGATCGACGGTCTCGAGGCGAAAGACGACGGAAGCGGCCTCCTGATCCTGCACCGACGCGCGGACTTCGACCGGACCGACCTCGCTACCGAGTCGGATCGAAACGCGCGCAGAACCGGAATCGTCCGAGATCGTGGCGCTCGTCCCCTGCACCTCGGCCGAGCCCGACTCGACCGACCATTGCACGGTGACGTTCTGAACCGGGAGCTGCGTCCGAACGGAGGTCAGAACGACGTGGAGCTGAGTCTGGAGCGTCGCGCCCGTGGTCCCGAACTGTCCGTCGCCACTCGCGATCCGGATCTCGACGGGGGGAACGACGACCTCGGCCGATCCGGGCCCACACGACGAAGAGAGGAGGGCGACGAAGAGGCCGACGGCGGCGCGGACGCCGACCACGGCCCGATTCACCGTGCCCGCTCGAGTGAGATCAGGTCGATGATCGGGGCGCCCGTGAGGGCCGAGGCCCCGGTTCGCACCCGCCCGGTGACCGCGACGGTCTCGAGCGGCACCAGGCCCTCGACATCGGCGAGCCGCTCCGGCGGAACGGCCACGTAGACGAAGGCCCCGTCCGGACCGCCGAAGCGCGCGAGGAGGAAGGGTTCTCCCTCGAAGAAGTCGGTGCGCACCGCCTCGGCTCGCTCGAGAGAGATGAACTGGATGGTCCACGACACGACCCGTCCCGCGTACGCGTCGGGAGCCGAGGTGAGTGCGTCGGGCTCGAGGGCCTCCGCCTCGACCGGTTCATCGGGGGCATCTCCGGTCGGCACCGCACCGCTCTCCGGCAGCCACATCCACCCTTCCAGTCGGACGCGCGCCCATCCGCCCTCGCGTCGAACGACCTCCAGGTCGCTCGAGGGGGACGCCACGGCCAGGGTGTCCCCGTCCGGCGCAGCGAGAATCGGCCCACCCATCGCGCCGACGTTGCGAAAGCCGCCCGGCGCGCGGGCCGCCGACCCCGAAGGCACCGGATCGGCCGGCTGAGAGACGACGGCGCCGGAACTCGTCTCGAGGGGCGCCAGCGACGCGGTCCAGACCCACCCCACCCGGGACACGCGCGCCCAACTCGGCTCGCGGCCGAGTTCTTCGAGCAGGGCCCCCTCCTCGAGCACGGCCAGGATCTCCCCACTCGGCGCGGCGCGTAGATTCTCCCCGCCCTGTACGCTCACGACGAGGTCCATCCCCGGTTCGTCGCTGGCCTCGAGCGAGGCGAGCCACACCCACCCCTCCAGCTCGACCTGAGTCCAGTTACCTTCCGTCGCGAGAACACGCAGGGGTGATCCCGGCGAGAGTCGGCCGAGGATCACGCCGTTGGGTTCGCGGCGGAAGTTCTCTTCGAGGAGGACCTGAAGGGGCTCCTGCCCCTGACCGGTCGTCGGGAAGAGACCCGCGAGCACGGCGAGGAGCAACGAGGTCCGGACGAGGTGCCGTCGAAGGTACGGCGAGACGGAAACGATCACGTGGGGTGCGTGGTACAAGGTGCGTCGCGAGACGGACGCAAGCGCTGACATCCCAAGAATTTGCCCGAGGCTCACAGGAGCGTCAATCAATTTGAGATCCGAGACTGCGCAGGAGTTCCACCGAGCCCCGAGGTCGCTCCTCGGTGCGTGCTCGGCGGGCGTGTGCCTGCTGATGACTCTACTCCTACCCCTGCAGGGTTCCGCCCAGACGATCCCTTCACCGTACGAGTACCTCGAGCGAGGCCAGGAGATCGGCCTCTGGGGCGGATGGGTCGGTACGCAGACCGGGCGCTTCGGGTATGCCCCCGAGGGCGGAGTCGCGGCGGGCGTGCGCTACGCGGTCGAGCTCTCCGGTCCCCTGGCTTTCGAGGGAACGTGGGGCCTGATCGACGGTGAGCGCGACGTGGTCGACCCCGGCCGGGTCGAGGGCGATCGTGTGATCGGACAGGCGGTCAGCCGGATCACCACGATCGACGCGCGTTTTCGGTTCAGTCTACCCGGCCGTCGGATGTGGCACCGGCTGAGCCCGTTCCTGTTCGCGGGCGCGGGGATCGCGATCGACGCCTCGCCGTCGTCCAACCTGGACGCCGTCCTCCTCCCCGAGGACGTCTTCGACTTCGGGACCAGCTTCCTCGGGACCTTCGGCGCCGGTACCCGCTGGTTCGTCACGGATCGGATCGCGGTGCGGGCCGACGGCACCTTCTCCCTCTGGCAGGTGGAGACGCCGCCGGGCTTCGCGGATCCGGATCGGGCCTTCGAGAACGTGGACGACAGCGAGTGGCTGTGGGGCAACACCTTCACGTTGAGTCTCCTCTGGCGCTGGTAGTCGGACCCAGGTGACACCGGCACGGAGCGAGGCCGCCTTCGAGGGTCGGGTCGCCGACTGGCTCGACGTCGAAGAGGCGCGGGACCGGATTCTCCGGGCCGCCCGCCCCCTGCCGCCGACCCGGGTCCCGATCGACGAGACGATGGGGCGCGCGCTGTCGGAGGCCATCGACGCCACGACGACGCTCCCTCCGTGGGACAACAGCGCCATGGACGGCTACGCGGTCCGCGGGGACGATGTCCGCGGCGCGTCCCCCGACGAGCCGATCACCCTACCCGTCTCGGCCATCGTCCGAGCCGGTGACCCCCGCCTGGACCACTTCGAACACGGCACCGCCGTCCGGATCATGACCGGAGCCCCGACTCCGGTCGGCGCCGACACGGTCATCCGAGTCGAGGACACCGACGGAGAGGCCGAGCCGGGTACGGTCCGTATCCGAAACGATCGCGACGTCGGCCGACACGTCCGCCCCGCCGGGCAGGACATGACGGCAGGCCTCCGGCTCTTCGAGGCCGGTCAGACGGTGTCTCCCGGTGTCATCGGTGTTCTCACAGCGGCCGGGTTGTCGACCGTACCCGTGAGAGCGGTCCCGACCGTCGCGTTCCTCCCGACGGGAGACGAACTGCGACGCGCGGATCGGTACGAAGACGTACGAGCCGGTATCGGGGTGCCGGAGTCGAACAGCACGATGCTCGGTGCGGCCGCCCGAGCCGTCCGGGCGGAGCCGATCGACCTCGGTATCGCCGCAGACGACCACGATGCGATCTCCAGCAAGCTCGACGACGCCGCCGAGGCGGACGTGCTCGTGACCATCGGAGGGGCTTCGATGGGTGAAGCCGACCTCGTGAAGCGCGTCCTCGACACCTACGGCTTCGAGCAGGACTTCTGGCGGGTCAAGATGCGGCCGGGCAGCCCGATCTCCTTCGGCTGGATTCCGCGGGGGGACCGCCGACAGGCCGTCTTCGGTCTCCCGGGCAATCCGTCGTCCGCCTTCGTCACCTTCGAGCTCTTCGTCCGCCCGTTTCTTCTTCGGCTGGCGGGGCACCGGGACGTGGATCGGCCCCGCATCCCCTGCGTGGCGTCGGAGCGGTTTACGACGCCCGCCGCCCTGACGTACTTCCAACGCGTCCGACTCGAAGCCCGCCCCGACGGGATCTACGCCGGACTCACCGGCCCCCAGCTCTCCGGCCTCGTACGCGGCCTGGCCTCGGCCGACGGGCTGGCAGTCATCCCGCCCGAGACCGACGTCATCGAAGCCGGTGACCCCGTCGATGTCCTCTGGTTCGGGAACGAACTGTCCAGCGCCATGGGGTAGCTCGGTCGGTGCGCCGCGGGTTGTGGGTCGCCCTGGTCGTGGGGGTCTCGGGGTGCGCCCTGCCCACCTGGCCCGTTCATGCCCCCCTCACCTCCGGCTTCGGCCTCCGCTTCGACGGAGTCCGGCCCGACCTTCACCGCGGTGTGGACCTGAGCGTTCCGGTCGGAACGCCGATCGTAGCCATGGCGTCCGGAACCGTACGCTTTGCGGGCACGATGCGCGGCTTCGGCAACGTCGTCTTCATCGACCACCGCGCGGGTCTGATGAGCGTGTACGCCCACCTGTCACGCATCGAGGTGCGCGCGGGCGAGTCGGTTCGGACGGCCCAACAGATCGGACTCAGTGGCGCCACAGGTGACGTGACTGCGCCCCACCTGCACTTCGAGGTGTGGCGGTACGGCCGTCAGGTCGATCCGATCGCGATCCTGGGCGGCCGCCCCCGCTGACGCGGGAGCGGCCTCGGCCCGGGACGAATCAGTCGGCCGCTTTCAGCTCGGCGATCCGCTCGCTGAGGGCGGGGACGACCTCGAAGAGGTCCCCGACGATCCCGTAGTCCGCCACCGAAAAGATCGGGGCGTCGGCGTCGCGGTTGATGGCGACGATCGTCTTGGCCGTCCGCATCCCCGCGAGGTGCTGAATCGCTCCGGAGATGCCGACCGCGAAGTAGAGCTTGGGTGCAACGGTCTTTCCGGTCTGGCCCACCTGCTCACCGTGTGGGCGCCATCCGGCGTCGACGACGGCGCGGGACGCGCCGAGCGCGACGTCCGAACCGATCGCGTCCCGAAGGCCTTCGAGGAGGCCCCAGTGCTCCGGGCCCTTCATCCCGCGACCGCCCGAGACGACGATCCCGGCCTCGGCCACGTCGAGTTGGCCGTCCGCGGCCGACTTCCGGTCGACGACGCGGATCCGCCAGGCCGACGTGTCGACGTCCGGCGTGAAGGTCGAGACCGTTCCCGCCGCGGCGTTCTGAGCCGGCTGGAAGACGTTGGGGCGGATCGAAACGATCGCCGGCGACGCGTCGATGGCCAGGGTGGCGAACGCCTTGCCGGAGTACACCGGTCGCACGGCGGTCACGACGCCGCCGTCCACACCCACCTCGGTCACGTCCGACGCGAGCGGCACGTCCAGTAGCGCGGCCACCCGAGGCGCGAGGTCCTTTCCGAGGGTCGTGGCCGTGAAGACCACGGCACCGAAGCCGCCGTCTCGAATGTGAGCGGCGACGACGGACGCATATCCCTCGGGGTTGTAGTCCCCGAGCGCGTCGTGTTGTCCGACCGCGACCACCTCGGCTCCGGCGGCACCCAGGCCGTCCGCGCCGGCCGCCGCGGATGCGTTGCCGAGAATGAGGGCGTGAGCTTGTCCGCCGAGACCGGCGGCGAGGGCGGAGGCGACACCGACGGCCTCGCGACCGGCCGATCCGATGACTCCGTCACGCTGTTCTACGAAGGCGAGCACATTCGCCATGGTACGACTCCGTACGTCGATAGTGGGTCAGGTCAGGGGTGCGTGTCGCAGCCCTAGAGTGCGTTGGCCTCTTCGCGAAGAAGACGGACGAGTTCGTCGACGGCACCCGCGCCCTCGCCGACGATCCGTCCGGCGGCGCGAGCGGGCGGCTCCGAAAAGCCGGTCACCCTCATCCGGGCCTCGGCGGCCGCCGCCGGCTTCTCTTCGAGCGGCTTCTTCTTGGCGGCCATGATCCCCTTGAGCGCGGCCAGGCGCGGCTCGTTCGGCCCCTTGGTCATGCACAGAACGGCCGGCAGGTCGACTTCCAGGACCTCGCTGCCCCCCTCGACGTCACGGTGACAGACGGCCTTGTCGCCCTGGATCTCGTACGTCGAGACCCCGGTCACGCACGGCCGTCCGGTCAGCGCGGCGACCATCGGGCCGACCTGCGACTGATCGTCGTCGGCGGCCTTCACACCGAAGAGGAAGAGCGGAGCGTCGGTCGACTCGAGTTCGGCTGCGAGCACCTTGGCGGTGGCCAGACCGTCGAGCGTCACCTCCCCCGTCAGGAGAACGGCCTTGTCCGCACCCATGGCCAGCCCCTTCCGGAGCGTCTCCTGGGCGGCGGACTCACCGAAGGTGAGCAGGGTGATCTCTCCCTCCCCCGCGGCCTCTTTCTGCCGAAGCGCCGCCTCGACCGCGAAGGCATCGTAGGGGCTCATGTCGTACTTGATGCCGGCCGTGTCGATTCCAGTACCACTTCCGTCGACGCGGATGCGGGCCTCGGTATCCGGGACCCGCTTCACACACACGATGACGTTCAACGAAGGTTCTCCCGCTTCGGGTTCAGACGGCTCCGGCATGGGCGCGCCGGGCAGCCTACGAAGATAGCAAGAACCTCGTACGTGTTGGAGCGGGCCCGGCCCCCTAGAGCGTGGCGCCCAGAACGGCGAAACAGACGATGGCGACCGCGCCGCCGATGAGCGCGTACGGGATCTGCGTGCGGACGTGGTCGACGTGGTCGGTCGCGGCGGCCATGGAGGAGATGATCGTCGTGTCCGAAATCGGCGAGCAGTGGTCGCCGAAGATGCCCCCGGCCAGGGAGGCCGCCACGAAGGGCGCGAGGGGCAGTCCCAGCGTGCTCGCGGCGGGGACGGCGATCGGCAGCATGATCGCGAAGGTCCCCCAACTGGTTCCCGTCGAGAAGGCGATGCCTCCCGAGACCACGAAGAGGAGGGGTAGATAGACGAAGTTCGGCATCGTACCCGCCGTGACCTGCGCGACGAACTGCCCGGTGCCGAGGTCCCGGATCGAATCGCCCAGCGCCAGAGCCAGCAGGAGGATGAGGGCCAGGGGGACGAGGGCTCCCGCCCCCTTCAGCGCCACCTTCACCAGCTGATCGACGTTGAAGATCCGCTGGGAGAGGAGCATGGCCCACGACACGGCCAGCCCGACCATGACGGACCAGAGGACGCTGGTCGAACCCGAGCCCTCCCGAATGTCGCCGTTCCCGGTGATCCAGAGGCCGATCGGCATGAACAGGACCATGGCGGTGATCGGGACGATCATGTTCGAGGCCCGCGCGGGGATGCCGGGATCGGGCTCGGTGGAGAGCACCTCCTCGTCGATCATCGGCGTCGAGTCGGGCCAGAGCACTTCGCCCCCGGCCGTCCGCTCCTCGGCCTTCCGCATCGGCCCGATGTTGAGATCGAAGAGGATGACCACGAGTACGAGCAGCACCGCAGCGAAGGCGTAGAAGTTGAACGCGATCGACTGGATGAAGACGCCCAGGGCGTTCTCGACCCCGAGGCCCTCGAGAAGCTGGAGGTTGTAGGCGCCCCACGCGTTGAGCGGGATCAGAATGCAGATCGGCGCCGACGTCGAGTCGATGATGTACGCGAGCTTCTCACGCGAGCACCGATACCGATCGCAGAGGGGCCGGGCCACGGTGCCCGCGACCAGCACGGTGATGTTCGACTCGATGAAGATCAGCACACCCGCCAACCAGGCGACCAGCTGCGACCGCTTGGCCGAGTCGACCCACTGCCGCTCCTCGAGCGTGCGCACGAAGCCGAGGACACCGCCCGAAGCCTGGATTGTCGCGATCATCGCACCGATCACGAGGGTGAAGATGATGACCTTCGCATCCCCCGGGTCTCCGAAGACCGCGATCGTGCCTTCGATGGCGGACGCGAGGCCCGTGAGCGGATTCCACGACTCGAGAATCGTCCACGCCAGCCAGAGTCCCCCCGCGAGCGACAGGTACACCTGCCGACTCCAGATCGCGAGACCGATCGCGAGGATCGGCGGCAAGACGGAGGTCCAGGTCGGATCGGTCATCGCTGGGTCGGTTCGGATCGGGGTCGATGGGGGCGTGACACACCCCGCGCGCCGACAACATAGAGACGATCGGGCCGTTCCGCCGCCAGCCGAATCCCGATCCGGGGTGTAGCGGCGACGCGCTCGTCCGGGACCGACCACCCTCGATGCAGAGACAGCGGCGGTCGGTCGAGCGGGTGACCGTACAGGTGGTCGTCGATCCCGAGCGCTTCGGACAGTCGCCCCGGTCCAGCGGTCAGGGGTGTGCGCCCCCGACGGGCACGCATCACCTCCAACCCGTCGGTCGGAGTCAGCCCCCGCAGGAGAACGGCCTCACCCTGCCCTTCCGGCCCCGTCACGACGTTCGCGCACCAGTGGACGCCGTAGCTCCGGTAGACGTAGAGGTGCCCCGGCGGGCCGAACATCGCACGGTTCCGCTCGGTGATCCCGCCCTTCGTGGCGGCGTGGGACGCGGGGTCGTCCGCGCCGCCGTACGCCTCGGTCTCCACGATGACACCGGCCGTTCGCACCCCACCCACCGTCGAGACGAGCACGGAGCCGAGGAGGAGTCGCGCGACGTCCCTGACGGGTCGGAGAAAGACGGCGGCGCCGAAGGTGCCCTCGGCCCCCTCGTCCCCGAGCCCTGGCCCGGGGAGAGGGAGATTCGGTCGTGCCGAAGCCATGGGGTCCGGCGCGAGTTAGCCCTTCTTGGCCGACCGCTCCGCGTGTGCCGTGGCCCGACGCTCGTAGTCGCTGCGCCAGGCCTCGAGCACCTGCTCTGCGCGCTTGGGCGGCACGATCGAAGAGATCTCGTCGGGACGCTCGTGCAGCGTGGTGAAGAGCCCCGATCCGAGCTTCTCGACCAGCGTCTCGGCGGTCTTCTCCCCGACCCCCTTGTACCGGTGCGTCAGGTAGCGCGCGATGGCGCCGGGGTCCGAGGGCAGGCCGAGCTGATCGAGGGGAACGTCCGGCACGGCCCCGGTCGAGGGGGGGCGGCTGTCACCCTTCTGACTGTCACGCTTCTGACTCTCACGCTTCTGACCGTCGCCCTGACCGCTGTCACTCCCGGAGGCGTCACGGGCGCCGGAATCCCGACTACCGGAGCCACGGCTCCCCGAGTCCCGCCTGCCGGAGCCGCGCTTCGAACGATCGCTTCTCGAGCTTCGCTGGTCGGTCCTGCCTCCACTCCGTCCGTCGGAGGCACTGACTTCGTCGTCCCCGTCGTCGTCTCCGTCACCGTAGTCGACGGCCTCTTCATCGATCCGCAGATCCTCGAGTTCGGCTTCCGCAGCGGCCGCCTCGGCCGCTTCCAGCGCAGCCAGTTCGGCCGCCGCGACCCCGGTGCCGTGTGAAGTCCCGGCCTCGTCCTCGGACCCGTCCGATGCGTCGTTCTTCTCGTCCGACGCACTCCCGAAGCCGAACAACGACCCGACGTCTCCACCGCGACGTCGCGTCGCGCCTCGACGTGGGCCGAGCCGGAGGCCGAAGAGTCCCCGCTTCGGCGGTTCCACCTCGATCGTCGTGGCCTTGCCGTCGGAGGGCCCGTCCGGGCCCTTCGTGCTGTCGCCGTCCTCGTCTGCGGACGGTGTAGCTTCGGCCTGTGCGGAGCCAGTCTCGGATCGGTCGGACTTCGGTGACGAAGCCCGCCGCCCCTCGTCCCTCGATCGACTCGTGTCGCGGTCGGTGTCCGTCGAAACGGAGGGCTCGCTGGCCTCGCCCGAGCCGAGCGAGACCTCGATGATCCGGCCCTCCCGGTGAAGGGTGACGACGCCGTCCGCCTCGGCCTGCTCCAGGAACTTGCTGAACTTCGGGAAGCCGAGGGTGCCCTCGTCGAAGTTTCGATCGGCGTCCAGCATCTTCCGCTTCAGGTCGGAATCGCGGACCGGGTCGCGCCCGGACTCCCTGAGCCGCTCGAGCGCCGTGCGGATGGCGGCGTACGCGGTCGCCATCGGATCTCCGCTCGAGTCGGCATCTCCGGCCTCCTCGGACGAGGCGTCGGACGCATCGGTCGCGCCCTCGTCCCTTCGGCCTTCGTCCCGGCCGCGCCCGCCGCGAGACCGACCGCCGCGCGAACGGGATCCGCCACGCCCACGACCGTCGTCACTCTTCTTCCTGTCGTCGCCACGGCCGCGTCCCTTCCCCGGCTCCACCTCGTACTGGCCGTTCTCCATCTTCTTCAGACGGATCAGGCCGCGGGAGGACGCCTCGGTCAGGAACTTGGAGAACTTCGAGAAGCCGATCGAACCCTCGTCGAAGGTGGGGTCGATCTCCTGCATGACCTGCTTCAGCCGGTCCGAGCGCATGACGTCTCCGCGCTGGACCATCTTGTTGATGGCTTCCTTCACGAGCACCCAGGGGTCGCGTGCGTCGCGGTCCATCTCGGTCGTCTTGGTGAGACCGGTGAGGCTGGTGTAGGAGTAGTACTCGTCGCAGTTCTGCACGAGGATGTCCGAACTCGACTCCTGGATCCCCACCCCGATGACGTACTTGCCGTACTCCTTGAGCTTCAGAACCAGGCTCGAGAAGTCGGAGTCTCCGGTGAGGAGGATGTAGGTCCCGATCTCCGGTCGGATGAAGACCAGTTCGAGGGCGTCGATCGCCATCCGGATGTCGGTGGCGTTCTTCTTGTTGCTCCCGTAGGCGGGGGCGAAGATCAGATCGACCGACGCCTCCGAGAGGGGCACGATGTACTGGGGGTACCGGCGCCAGTCGGCGTAGGCCCGCTGGACGCTGACCTTGCCCTTGATGACGTCGGTGTCGAGGAGGCTCTTGAGCTCCTTCGAGAGGTCGCTGCGCATCCCCATCGTGACGTTGTCGAAGTCGATGAGGAGGGCGGCGTGCGTCGCATCGAGGTTCGCGGCGCCGGGGCCCGACTGATGCGGGGCCCGCGTGTACGGCACATTCATGTGTGTCTCGCTGTGTAAACTGTCGTTCGCGAGACCTCCCCACCCCGGTTCGGATCGGACGATCGCGAAGAGGGTCAGGGAAGCCTTGGGCGCGCCCACATCGGGCGCGGCTGTCCCGTGGGCCGATTACATCTCCGACAAGACGCTGCGGGAGAGCTCGACCCGTCGCACATGCCCCGTGTTCGTTCGGGGAAGGTCGTCGACGAAGCGGATGAAATCGGGGACCTTCTCGTCCGCGAGCGTGTCGCGACACCAGTCCACGATTTCCTGCCCCGTGACGATCGCACCCTCTACGAGGACGACGCAGGCGCAAATGGCTTCTCCGAGGAGCGGATCGGCCAAGCCGATCGCCGCCGCCTCTCGCACCGCTGGATGAGCCTCGACACGAGACTCGACCTCCCGCGGATACACGTTGAAGCCGGACCTGATGATAACGTCGCGGTTACGGCCGACCAAATGGAGGAAGCCATCCTCGTCGAGAATGCCGAGGTCCCCCGTACGGAAATACCCTTCCGAGTCGAAGGAGTCGGCCGTCTTCCTGGGCTGCCTGTAGTAGCCGAGCATGACACCGGGTCCGCGCACCCGAATCTCGCCCACACTCTCGACCGGTAGCTCGACGTCTCCGTCCTCGGTCGACTCGACGATGCGCACCGATGTCCCGGGAAGGGGACGGCCGACCGTGAACCGACGCTCCTCGGGGCTGTCCCCCGGTACGGTGGTGCTGACCGTGGACGCCGTCTCGGTCACGGAGTACCCGGAGACGACCGTCGTCCCCAATCCCTCCGAGACCGAGGCCAGTAGCGTGTCATCCGCGGGTGCCCCGGCCACGACGGCGATCCGAAGCGACGAGAGATCGCGCGGCCGCCGCCGCATCTGGGCCACCTCTCCGACGAAGAGCGTCGGGATGCCGTAGTGGACCGTGGCTCCATGTCGTTCGGCGGCGTCGAGAATGGTGGCCGGATCCCCGTGATTCAGGACGACGAAAGACGCTCCGGCAGCGAGCGTTCCGAGGAGTCCCGGGCCGAGACCGTAGACGTGGAAGAGCCCGGAGATCCCGACGACGATGTCGTCCGGCCCGAGGCGAATCGCCTCCGCCGTGCCCGCAGCCGTGGAGAGGAGATTGGCGTGGCTGAGTTCGACCCCCTTCGGCTTCCCACTCGTGCCGGAGGTGTACACCAGCGCGAAGCAGTCGTCGGGATCCGCCGCGCGTGCCTCGAAGTCCCGCCCGTCCCCCGCAGACAACAGATCTTCGAACTGGAAGATCCGGTCGTCGTACCAGAGGTCCTCTTCCCCGACGGTCACCAGGTGCTTCAGCTCGGGCAGCTGGGGCATGATCTCCTCGAAGAGCTGGAGGAAATCGACGTCCCGGTCCTGCTCGATCGTCACCGCCGCGACCGCCTGCGAGTGACGCATCATATAGTGGAGTTCGAGCGGTGCCAGGTGCGGGTTGAGCGGCACGACGATGGCGCCGAGCTTGGCCGCCGCGAACATCGAAACGGCGAACTCGGGACAGGCGGGGAGCACGAGCGCGATCCGGTCACCGGCCTCGACGCCCAGTCCCGCCAGGCCCGCGGCGAGCGCCTCGGCTTGGGCCTCGACCTCCCCGTACGCGTACACACGGTCGTCAGTCCGGAGGTACGGGCGCTCGGGGTCCGTCGTCGCTCGTGTCGAGAGGGCCGAGGCGACGGTCAATCCAGCCACGCACTCCGAGAGTGCTCGGGCATCAGCAGCAGCATCGTTCACGGTGCCCATTATACCCGATCGTGCCCCGCTGATCGACCTCTTAGTTCAAAGCTTCGACGAGCACGGTGCGTACGACTTCGTCGGGCACGTCGTGCGCTGTTCCCCCGTCCACGGCCGCTGCCCCGATCCGCTCCAGGAGGACGAAGCGGGGGCGCCCGCCCCGGACCTTCTTGTCGGTCAGGAGATAGGCCAGAACGCGCTCGAGATCGAGACCATCCGCCGGGGGCAGATCGAGCGGCTCGAGCGCCTCGGTCAGCCGGCGGGCCGTCCCCTCCGCGGTGACGCCGATCCGTTCACCCAACCGGGCTTCGAGCACCATCCCGATAGCGACCGCGGCTCCGTGACCAACGGCGAAGTCCGACGCGGACTCGATGGCGTGTCCGAGTGTGTGACCGAAGTTCAGGATCTCCCTCAACCCCGACTCGAACTCGTCGGCGGCCACGACATCCGCCTTGATACGAACGGAGTCGTGGACGATCGAGGCGGCCCCACGACCGTCCCCGTCCAGGAGTCCTCGAGCCCCGTCGCGCACCGCCTCGAAGTGTGCGTCGCTCCGGATCGCCCCGTGCTTGAGGGCTTCGACCAGCCCCTCGGCGTAGAACGCCTTCGGGAGGGTGGAGAGCAGGTCCGTGTCGGCGATCACCGCCCTCGGCGCGTGGAAGGCCCCCACGAGGTTCTTTCCCGCCCGCGTGTCGACACCCGTCTTCCCACCGACGGCGGCGTCGATCATGGCCAGGGACGACGTGGGGACGTGGACGACGGGAAGCCCCCGCATGTACGTCGCGGCCACGAACCCACCGAGGTCGGTCGTCACCCCACCGCCCACCGTGACGACGCACGCATCGCGACCCACGCCGGCGTCGAGAAGCTCGTCCGTGAGCGTCGCCCAGCTCTTTCGGACCTTGAACGCCTCGCCTGCGGGAAAGGTGTGCAGTGTCGCCACCATTCCCCCCGCCACCAGCGCCTCGACGATCGAGTCCGCGTGGAGGGAGGCGACGTTGGAGTCCGAAACGACGGCGACGCGCCGCCCGGACGTCGCGCCCGCGACGATGTCCGGGACCGCGTCGGCCGCGCCGGCCCCCACCAGCACCGGGTAGGACGCCCCGGATGTGGAGACCTCCACGCGGCGCACCGCGGGGTTCACTGAGGACGTCGTCACGAGGGTTCCGTCAGCGATACCTGCACCGCGGCCGGGGTCCCCACCCAGAGGATCGAGACGACGCGCCCGTCGACCTCCGTGAAGGACACCTCGACCGGGCCGCCGAGCGCGTCGGCGGCGGAGCGGACACGGGCCTCGAAGTCGTCGTGATCGGCCCGACCGTCCCACGTCACGGCGTACACGAGTGAGCGCATCCCTCCCGCGCCCTCGACCAGAGCGAAGCGGTCTCCGTTCCAACCCGTCAGGAAGGGTGCGTCCGGGGCTCCCAGTACGTCCTCGGCGAAGATCCCCAACTCGAGCCGACCGAGCTCGTCGGTCATCACGGTGTCCGCCCCCGCCACCTCGATCGTCAGCTTCAGGGGAGGCTGCTGCTCGGGCGCGAGGATCTGCTCGGTCGACACGGGCATACCGGTGTCGAAGGGTGAAGCGCGGTCTCCGTCCGCCCACCGATGGTGCAGGTAGATCGCGCCCTCTACATACGGGAAGAGGAGCGACTCCCGAATCACCCGCGGCGCTCGTGCCATCGCAGGGAACTGCGCCGTCATCTCCAGCGTGGGTCGCACCTGTTCCGCGAAGTTCTGGATGTCCGCCAGATCGACGGACTGCCCCGTCATCTGTTCGGTCATGTACTCGAGCATCACGAGCGTGGCCTGCCCTTCGATCACGGCCATGGCGGCGGACGCGCGGTCGTTGCCGACGTCCGGGTCCGTCAGGGCGCTCAGATCGGCCGACTGGTCCTGAACCGCGTGTACGAGTTCGTGGGCCAGGAGGGGTCGAAGCGCCCCCTCCTGCTGTCCCTCGATGATGAAGAATGCGGTCGAGTCGGGCTCGTAGAAACCGGCCACCTGCTCGCTGTACAGCTCGACGAGGAGGGCACGGAGGTCGAGGTCCGGGTCGACGAGACCGAGAAGCCCGTACAGGTCGACCCGGTCCTGTGCGTCTTCGGCCGGGAGATCTTCGTCGAGCTTCGAGAGGATGTAGCGCTCGAGCTCCTCGGCCGTGCGCACCTCCAACCGAACCGGCCGGGTCAGCTCCATTCCCGAGCGCGCCGCGATGTCGGGGAGGATCTCACCGGCAATGCGGGCGAGCTCCGGGTCGGACGAAATCACCAGATCGGAGCCGCTCTGGTCGGAGCCGCTCTGAGCCCCACACGCGGTGCCGAAGAAGGTCGCCACGAGCGTGGCCAGCCAGAGGGAGCGACGCGTCATCGTGCACCGTTCGGTTGGGTGAGCCGGAAAGCGGAGCATCGTCGCGGCCGGGAGCGCGGTCAACCCGGCGCCGGCGAGGCCGGACCCCGGGTCCGGGTTCGGGGTCCCATCCCGTGCGCGGTATGCTTGAGGTCGCTCCCCGAGGGGCGGTAGCTTCCACGCGCACCGGGGGTGGCACCCCATTTGCACTACTCGTCCAACGTCTTCCCTACAGACCGCGACGCGACGACATGATGGCACGGGCGAAACCCAAGGTGGCTGCGGCCGCGGACACCGTCCGCTCGAAGCTCGAGCGCTTCTGGTATCCGCGTGAGATCCTTCTCGTGACCGCCTTCCTCGGCGCGCTCGGCTTCGGGGGCGTCTGGGGCACCTGGCAGAACCTGTGTGCGGGTGATGCATGCCCGTCGGTGGCACAGATCAAGACCTTCGAGCACGACCAGAAGAGTCGGATCCTCTCCCACGACGGCCAGCTCATCAGTGAGATCGGCTTCGAGAGCCGGACACCGGTCTCCCTCTCCGAGATGCCCGACTACGTGGCGCAGGCCGTGGTCGCGACCGAGGACAAGCGCTTCTACGGCCACCGGGGCTTCGATCCGCTCGGAATCGCGCGAGCCGTGGTCGGCGTCATGACCTTCAACCGGGGCCAGGGCGGCGGAAGCACGATCACGCAGCAGCTCGCCCGGAACATGTTCGACGAGATCGGTTTCGACCGCCGCTACGTGCGGAAGCTCAAAGAAGTGCAGGTCGCGATCGAGCTGGAGCAGTCGTACACGAAGGAGCAGATCCTCGAGGCCTACCTGAACGAGATCTACATGGGCCGAGGGTACGGCTTCCAGAGCGCGGCCCAGGGCTACCTCGGGAAGGACGCGAAGGACATGAACGTGGCGGAGGCCGCCCTCCTGACCGCCATCCTCAACCGCCCCGGCCGCTACGACCCGTTCCGGTACCCGGAGCGGGCACGCGAGCGGCGCGACCTGGTTCTCAGCCGGATGGCCGGAGAAGGCTTCCTGACGCAGGCGGAGGCCGATACGTGGAAGGCCTGGCCGCTTCCCGAGACCGAGCCCGAGGGCGCACCGACCGAGTTCGCTCCGTACTTCGGCGAGTGGGTGCGCCAGCTCCTCGACGACCGCTTCGGGTCCGAGATCTACTCGGGCGGCTACCGCGTCTTCACCACGCTCGACTACGACATGCAGCGGGCGGCCGAGGCCGCGATGAACGAGGGCTGGAACGCCATCGAGTCCGATGCCCGTTTCGAGCACCCGCTCTACGAGCCGGGGGACACGACCTACCAGGGCCAGAGCCCGTACCTCCAGGGTGCCTTCGTGGCACTCGATCCCGCGACCGGCCACGTCCGGGCGCTCGTCGGCGGCCGCGACTACGCCCAGTCGAAGTTCGACCGGGCCCGTCAGGCCCGTCGTCAGGCGGGCTCGTCCTTCAAGCCGTTCGTCTACACCGCCGCGATCCAGGCCGGCATCCCGGCCTCCTACGTCCTCGAGGACAACGCGGTCGTCTACCCCCAGCTCGAGGGCGAAGACTGGCGACCGGCCAACTTCGGCAACGAGTTCAAGGGCCCGATGACGATCCGTGAGGGGCTCTACACCTCGACGAACATGATCGCGATCAAGCTGGGCTGGGAGGAGGTCGGAATCGAGTCGGTAGCCCAGACGGCCCAGCGCCTCGGAATCCGGACCCCGATCAACCGCTTCCCGTCGACGACGATCGGGGCGGCCGAGGTGATCCCGCTGCAGATCGCCGAGGCGTATTCGACCTATCCGAACCTCGGGACGAAGGTGCGCCCCTTCCCCATCCTGCGCGTCGAAGACGATGCCGGGAACGTGATCTGGGAGCCGCAGCCGGAGCGCACGGAGGTGCTCGACAGCATGCACGCGCGCATCATGGTCTCGATGCTCCAGGACGTCGTGCACCGCGGTACCGGGTACCGGCCGATCCGCGAGGTCGCGGGTCTCCCCTACTCGGTGCCCGCAGCCGGAAAGACCGGGACCACGAACGACGGTACGGACATCTGGTTCTCCGGCTTCACACCGAACCTGCTGGCCACGGTCTGGTTCGGCATGGATCAGCCTCAGCCGATCTTCCGACTGTCCTCCGGTACCGTGGCCACCGGTGGTGGACAGGCCGCACCCGTCTGGGGCGCGTTCATGAAACGCATTTACACCGGTGTCGAGGGCGATGCCGATAGCGGGATCGAAGAAGCTCCGCCACTCCTGGCGGCGCCGGCCGATTGGCCGATCCCCGAGGGGCTCAACGTCGTTCTCGTGGACCGGCGGACCGGTCACCTGGCGTCGCGCTGGTGCCCGGAAGAGGATCAGTACCCGGAGATGTACATCCCCGGCACCGAGCCGACCGAGTTGTGCGATCGATCGACCCGGCGCTTCCGCTTTCCCCGCATCCGGGGCCGATAGCGGAGACGACGCGGCGTCGGGGTCAGCCCCGCGCCGCGTCGACCGCGTCGTCGATTCGACTCTTGAGGTCCGACGCCAGCGCGTCGAGCGACGACATCGCCTCGGAATGTGCACGCGTCGTCGATCGGGTGAGCTTCTTCGCACTCTTTCGGATGCGCTTTCGCACCCGGGTTCCCGACGTCGGCGCCGTGAGGAGGGTCACCCCCGCCCCGATCACAGCTCCGAGAATCAACCCGACGGCGAAGCTCGCAGCCTGACGTTCCTGGTCCGATTCCATTGGAGTTCTCCCCGTGAGGGCCGCATCTTCCGGTGTATATTAGCGGGTACCCGTCCGCCGAGAACGGGCGGAGCCCTCACGAAGGAGTCGGCATGAGCAAGAGCGGAGGCCCCGCGCGGGAAATCGCCATCCCGGTGGCCGCGTTCGACGCCCTGCGCAACGAGCTTCTGGAGAGTGCCGGAATGCTCGGGACCGTGCGGTCGCTGCACCAGGCCGGATACCAGGCCGGGCTGGCCGCCGCCACGGCCGTCCACCAGGGTGCCGGGGGGGACTCGTTTCGCCTCTCCGAGTCCGGCTTCTGGACGAATCTGGCCGACTACTTTTCGCGCCGTGGGTGGGGGACGCTCTCGCACGAAACGCTTCACCCCGCAGTCGGCCTTCTGACCTCGAAGGATTGGGCCGAGGCCAAGCCGGACGACCCCGACCCGGAGGCCTCCTGCTCGTTCAGTGCGGGCTTCCTTTCCGGCCTCCTCTCGCAGCTGGCCGGCGGGCCCGTCGCGGTGCTCGAGGTCGAGTGCCGGTCACGCGGGGACGCCCGGTGCGCCTTCGCCTTCGGCTCCGAGGGCGCCATCCATGAACTGTACGGGGCCATGGTCGACGGCGCCGACCTGACCGCGGCGCTCGCGGCGCTCTGATAACGGTGGATCGGACCCGGGCCCTCGGCGTCGACTTCGGCGAGAAGCGGATCGGTCTGGCTGTGAGCGATCCGACGCTCACGATCGCCCAGCCGCTCGAGACGCTGAAGCGCCGGCCGGGCAAACGCCCGCCGATCGCGCGGATGGCGGAGATCTCTCGGGAACACGACGTCGGACAGCTCGTCGTCGGCCTCCCGCTCGGTCTGGACGGCGAGGAGAACGACTGGTGCGCCGAGATCCGGGCCGTGGCCACGAAGCTATCGGAACGAGTCGAGGCGCCCGTGGCGTTCGTCGACGAGCGGATGACGTCCGTGCGGGCCGAGCGCGCCGTGCGCGGCGTGGGCCTCAAGAAGTCGGATCGAGAGGACAAGAGTCGGATCGACGCGGCCGCCGCCCAGCTGATCCTGCAGGCGTGGCTCGACAACCCCGAGGTCGCTCGATGAACGCAGCGCCCCCCCCTGTCGAGCGCCTTCGCGCTCGCCTCGCGGCCACGAGCCTGCGCACGAGAGTCGCCGCCGTCGTCCTCGGACTGATGGCGGTCCTGGCTCTGACGGGTGGGCGGCCCGGTGAAGCGGTGGTCGTGGAGATCCCCTCCGGATCGACGTCCCCGCAGGTCGCCGAGATCCTGGCCGAGAACGAGGTCGTCGGTAGCGCCCGAGCCTTCCACCTCTACGCCCGCATCCGACGTGCCGATCGGGAGTTGAAAGCCGGCACGTACGTGCTCGAGACCGGTAGTTCGGTCGGTGAGGCGCTGCGCACGCTCCAGCGTGGAGAGGTCGAAACCCTTCCGATCACCGTGCCGGAGGGGCTCGCCGTCTGGCAGATGGCCCCCGTCCTGGCGGAGATCAGCAGCGACTCGGAGGAAGCGATCGTCGAGGCCCTGCGCTCTCCCGAGCTGGCCGACGCGCTGGGCGTTCCCGGCCCGTCGCTCGAGGGCTACCTCTTCCCCGACACCTACCGCTTCGCGCGTGGGGTACCGATCGAGTCGATCGCCGAGGCGATGGTCGAGCGGTACGCCGAGGTGTGGACGGAGGAGCGCCGAGCGAAGTTGGCGGCGCGCGGCCTCTCCGAACGGGAAGCGGTGACCCTGGCTTCGATCATCCAGACCGAGGCCCGCCAGGTGACGGAGATGCCGCGAATCTCCGGCGTGTACACGAACCGCATCGAGGACGGGTGGCTTCTCCAGGCCGACCCGACCGTGATCTACGCTCTCGGCGGGTACCGTGAGCGCCTGCTGTACGCGGCTATCGACTCGGTCGCGGACAGCCCGTACAACACGTACACCCAGCCGGGCCTCCCGCCGGGGCCGATCGCCTCACCGGGAGAGCTGGCCATCGACGCCGCACTCGAACCGGAGGACCACGACTACTGGTTCTTCGTGGCGACGACCGACGGCTTCCACGTCTTCACCCAGACGCTGGCCGAACACAACGCGGCCAAGGAAGAGGCACGGCGGGACCGGGAGGGGGCGTAGCGACCCCGACGCCGCTCCTCCGGGAGCGCCTCCGCCTGATCGTGATCACGGATGTGGCACAGGCCACCCCGCGCTCGGTCGAGGACGTCGTGGGTGCGGCGCTGGCCGGGGGCGCTCCTGCCATCCAGCTGCGGGACAAGGCCGCCTCGGCTCGGGAACTCGCGTCGATCGGGCGCACGCTGCTGACGCTCACCCGTGAGGCCGGGGCCCTCCTGTTCATCAACGACCGTGTCGACGTCGCGCTCGCGATCGGGGCCGACGGAGCCCACATCGGCCCCTCCGACCTGCCGGTCGAGGCCGCTCGGAGTCTCGCCCCCGCCCCCTTCCTCCTCGGGACGTCGACCGACGAGCCGGCCCGCGCGCGGGCACTCGTGGCGGACGGGGCCGACTATATCGGGTGCGGCACCGTCTTTCGCACCACGTCGAAGCCCGAGGCCGGAGAACCGATCGGCCTGGAGAGGCTCCAGGCGGTGGTCGACGCGGTCGACGTCCCGGTCGTCGGGATCGGCGGTGTGGACGTCGAGGGCGCGCGGACGATCGCGGAGAAGACCGGTGCTGCCGGTACGGCGGTCATCGGAGCCGTGATGGCGGCACCGGACCCGGAGGCGGCCACGCGGGCGCTGCTGAGTCCGTGGAGTGGCGCACGCGCCTGAGTCGTGGTGCGGCGGCCGACCGGTCGGCGGTCGCTCGTTGAGCCGCGCGCCGTTCGGTCAGATTCCGCCCCGGCGGAGCAGCCCTTCGACCTCGTCGGCATTCAGGAAGAAGTCCCCGAGTTCACTTCCCCCTTCAGGGCCGTGCCAGTCCGATCCCCCCGTCGGCAGGAGCCCGGTCGTCCGGCAGATCTGCTCCAGGCGCAGAACTTCCGCACGCTTCGTGCGGGCCCGGTAGACTTCGACCCCCTCCAGCCCCGCTGCGCGGAGGGACGGGAGGAGCGCGTCGACGAGATCCGCCGGGGGGTGCGCCCACACCGGAACGCCGCCCGCCTCGAGGATCAGCGCAACCGCTTCCTCCGGAACGAGGAGGTGGGCGGGGACAAAAGCCTCGCTGTCGTCCCCGATGAGCGTCCGGAACGCCTCGTGGATCGATCCGACGGCCCCCGCTTCCACGAGCGCGCGCGCCAGATGCGGGCGACCGATCATCTCCCTGTCGGGACCGGCCATACGTTCGACGTCGGCGAAGGTCACCTCGACCCCCTGCCCGACCAGCCGATCGACCATCTCCTTCATCCGCGCATCCCGATGGCCGCTCGCCCGCTCGGCATGCTTCCGTAGAGACGGGGCGTCGGGGTCGACGAAGTAGCCGAGAACGTGGATGTCGCGCCCCGACCACGCCGACGACATCTCGACGCCGGACACGACCTGGATCCGCTCACCCTCCGCCGCAGCCCGGGCGGGTGCCACCCCCGCGGTCGTGTCATGGTCCGTGATCGCGATCACGTCCAACCGTCCCTCGATCGCCCCTCGGACGACCTCGGCCGGGGACCACGCGCCGTCCGAGGCGGTGGTGTGGAGGTGGAGGTCGAGCCTCACTGTGGAATCGCCCCCGCGACGAGGATTATCCGACGTCCTCGGCGTAGACGACGGCGGATTCCGGGAGCTCGGTGGGCGGCTCGGTGGAGGCGTACTCCGTGAGCAGCGTCACGTTGTCGCGCTCGACCTTGAGCACGCCCGCCGCCACGTAGAACGTGTCGCTTCCACCGCCCTGACGCTCGATGCTCATCGGCCCCGATCCGATCAGGGCCAGCATCGGCGCGTGGCCGGGCAGGATTCCCACCTGCCCGTCCCACGCCGGCGCCACGATGGCGGACGCTTCGCCTTCGAAGACGACCTGCTCGGCCGAAACGACCCGCACGTTGAGGGAAGCCATGATCGGGGCCTAACCCTCGGCCGCCAGCTTCTCGGCCGCCTCGATCACGCCCTCGATGCCGCCCTGCATGTAGAAGGCCTGCTCGGGGAGGTGGTCGAACTCACCGTCGGCCACACGCTCGAAGGACTCGATCGTGTCCTCGAGCTTCACGTACTTCCCGCTGATGCCCGTGAACTGCTCGGCCACGAAGAAGGGCTGCGAGAGGAAGCGGGCGATCCGACGGGCACGCCCGACGATGATCTTGTCTTCCTCGGTCAGCTCGTCCATACCGAGAATCGCGATGATGTCCTGGAGATCCTTGTACCGCTGGAGGATCGCCTGCACCCGCATGGCCACGTTGTAGTGGCGATCCCCGACGAACTGCGGGTCGAGGATACGGGAGGAGGAGTCGAGCGGGTCGACCGCGGGGTAGATGCCCTGCTCCGCGATCGAACGCGAGAGCACCGTCGTGGCGTCCAGGTGGGTGAACGCCGTGGCCGGGGCGGGATCGGTGAGGTCATCGGCCGGAACGTAGATGGCCTGTACCGAGGTGATCGAACCCTTGTCGGTCGAGGTGATGCGCTCCTGGAGCTCACCCATCTCGGTACCGAGCGTCGGCTGGTATCCCACCGCGGACGGCATGCGTCCGAGGAGCGCCGACACCTCGGCGCCCGCCTGCGTGAAGCGGAAGATGTTGTCGACGAAGAGGAGCACGTCCTGGCCCTCCACGTCCCGGAAGTACTCGGCCATCGTCAGCCCGGAGAGGCCGACGCGCAGACGGGCTCCCGGAGGCTCGTTCATCTGACCGTAGACCAGCGCGGTCGAGCTGAGAACCCCGGCTTCCTTGAACTCGAGCCAGAGGTCGTTGCCCTCACGCGTCCGCTCACCCACGCCGCAGAAGACAGACTTACCGCCGTGCTCCATGGCGATGTTGTTGATGAGCTCCTGGATGATGACGGTCTTACCGACACCGGCGCCGCCGAACAGACCCGTCTTACCACCCTTCACGTAGGGGGCGAGCAGGTCGACGACCTTGATGCCCGTCTCGAAGATCTCGGTCTTCGGCTCGAGCTGGTCGAACTTCGGCGCGAGGCGGTGGATCCCCCACCGCTCGACCTTGTCCGCGTCTTCTCCACCGACCGGACCCTGCTCGTCCACGGGCTCACCGAGCACGTTCAGGATACGTCCGAGCGCCGGCTCACCGACGGGCACCGAGATGGAGTCCCCCGTGTCGACGACGTCCATGCCGCGGGTCACGCCGTCCGTGGACGACATCGACACCGCGCGGACCTGGCCACGTCCGATGTGCTGCTGCACCTCGGCGACGAGCTCGATCTCCTGCCCGGCCTCGTTCGTCGTCTTGAGCGAGAGCGCGTTGTAGATCTCCGGCAGGTGCGCGGCGTCGAACTCGACGTCGAGGACCGGACCGATGACCTGAACGACCTTTCCGATGTGATCTGACATGATATGCGCCTGGTGGCGAATGAAGTGTGCTATTCGAGAGCGGCGGAGCCACCGACGATCTCGGCGATCTCCTGCGTGATCTGGGCCTGACGAGCCCGGTTGTAGCTGCGGGTGAGGTGCTCGAGCACATCACCGGCGTTGTCGGTCGCCGCCTTCATCGCGGAGCGCCGCGCGCCCTGCTCGGCCGCGGCGTTTTCGACGAGAGCGGTGTAGACCGCGTTTCGGATGTACGCCGGGAGGATCCGTTCGAGGATCATGTCCCCACTCGGCGACAGGATGTATACGTCCGCCGCCGACGCCTCGGCGTCACCCGTGATCGGAAGCAGGTCCCGCGTGTGCGGCGGCGTCGACATGGCCGACACGAACTTCGAACTGATCAGGTAGACGGCGTCGACGTCCCCGTTTTCGAAGCGCTCACGCACGGGGGCCACGACGCGCTCGGCGTCGTCGGACGTCGGGGCGTCTCCCACGTCGGTGTGCGCCGTGGCGATCTCTTCCCCGCGGAAGCGGAAGTACGCCACACCCTTCTTTCCGGCGATGTGGAGTTCGGTTTCGATCCCCTCTCCGCGCAGCTTCTCGATGAGGAGCCGCGCCTGCTTGATGAGGTTCGAGTTGAAACCGCCACACAGCCCACGGTTCGCCGTGAGGAGAAGGATCGCGGCCCGCTTCGTCTCCTCCGGCCTACGGAGGATCGGGTACTGCTCGCTGAGCTCGGGCGAGTACAGGCCGCCCACGATCTCGTGCAGGGCCTCCGCGTACGGGCGCGCGGCGTGCACACGATCGGTCGCACGCTTCAGCTTCGATGTCGCAACGAGCTCCATCGTGCGCGTGATCTGCCGCGTGTTCTCGACCGTCTTGATTCGGCGTTTTACGTCTGCGTCGCCTGCCACGTCGTCTCTCCCTTACTCGGACGGAGTCGTGTCGGTCAGGCCGAGGCCCCGACGGCCTCGTGCTCGGCGGCGAAGGCGGCGTTGTAGCCCTGGATCGCGGCCACCAACTGCTCCACCAGCTCGTCGGTGAGCTGGCCACCCGTGCGGATCCCGTCGAGGATCTCGGAGTGCTTGGCCCCGAGCGTCTCGTGGAAGCCGCGCTCCCACGCCCGGACGAGTTCGATGTCGATGTCGTCGAGGTAGCCGTTCGTCACCGCGTAGATCACGGCGACCTGGTTTTCGACCGCCATCGGCTGGTACTGGGGCTGCTTGAGCATCTCGACCGTGCGGGCGCCTCGCGCCAGCTGACGCTGCGTGGCGGCGTCGAGATCGGAGCCGAACTGTGCGAAGGCTTCGAGCTCACGGTACTGGGCCAGGTCCAGACGGAGACGACCGGCCACCTTCTTCATGCCCTTGATCTGCGCGGCACCACCGACTCGGGAGACGGAGATACCGACGTTCACCGCTGGGCGGACACCGGAGTTGAAGAGGTCCGGCTCCAGGAAGATCTGCCCGTCGGTGATCGAGATCACGTTCGTCGGGATGTAGGCGGAAACGTCACCACCCTGCGTCTCGATGATCGGGAGCGCGGTGAGCGACCCACCGCCCTGCTCGTCCGAGAGCTTGGCCGCCCGCTCGAGGAGACGCGAGTGGAGGTAGAAGACGTCACCGGGGTAGGCCTCACGTCCCGGAGGACGGCGGAGGACCAGGGACAGCTGGCGGTACGCCTGGGCCTGCTTCGAGAGATCGTCGTAGACGACGAGCGTGTGCTTGCCCTGCCACATGAAGTGCTCGGCGAGCGCCGTGGCGGCGTACGGTGCGATGTACTGCATCGGCGCCGGGTCGGACGCGTTCGCCGTGACGACGATCGTGTAGTCCATCGCGCCGTGCTCGCGCAGCGTCTCGACGACGTTCCGGACCTTACCGGCACGCTGCCCGACCGCGCAGTAGATGCAGATGATGTCCGTGTTCTTCTGGTTGATGATCGCGTCGACGGCAACGGCGGTCTTCCCCGTACCGCGGTCGCCGATGATCAACTCACGCTGGCCACGGCCGATCGGGATCATGGCGTCGATCGCCTTGATACCCGTCTGCATCGGCTCACCGACCGGCTGACGCTTGACGATACCCGGCGCGACGATGTCGATCTGCCGCTTCCCCTCGATCCCGTCGATCGGGCCCTGCCCGTCCTGCGGGTTGCCGAGCGGATCGACGACGCGGCCGAGGTAGCCGGCACCGACGGGGACATCGAGGACGCGCCCGGTGCGGCGGACCTGGTCTCCCTCGTGGAGGCTGGTCCACTCACCCATGATGACCGCGCCGATGTTGTCCTCTTCGAGGTTCAGCGCGAGCGCCGTCACGGTCTCGCCCGAGTGGGACGAGGTGATCTCGAGCATCTCGGACGCCATGGCCTTGGTCAGGCCGTAGATGCGCGCGATTCCGTCCTTCACCTCGAGGACTTCACCGATCTCCTCGGCCTGGAGGTCCTCTTCGTACCGCTCGATCTCGGTGAGCAGGACGTCTTTGATCTCGCTGGCGCGGAGCTGTGAGTCGTTGGCCATCTTCGTGTGATCCTATGTTGGGTCGGTCGGACGCCGCTCTATTGCGGCAAGTCGGCCTCGAGCAGCCGTCGACGCATTCCGTCGAGGCGGCGACGGACCGATCCGTCGAAAATCGTGTCACCGGTTCGAACGACGATCCCGCCGAGAATGTCGGGGTCCACCTGGACGTGGGGGATCGCTTCCTTACCGAGGGAGGCCGAGAGGCGCTGGGCCACCATCGTCTTGGCGGCGTCGTCCAGCGGACGGGCCACCGTCACCTGCACGTGCTCCCGGCCCATGTGGGCGTCGAGCAGCGCGTGATACTGGGCGGAGATGCTGCGCAGCAGCCGCTGTCTCCGCTTGTCGATCGTCACGAGGACGAAGTTCACCACCAACTGCGGGAGCGTGCCCCCGAACGCCTTCCGAACGACCGCCTTCTTGGCATCCGCGTCGACGCGCGGTGTGGCCAGGAAGAGGCTGAACTTCGGATCGGTCTCGAGTAGCTCGGCCACCGTCCCGATCGCACTTCCGAACTCGGCCAACTGGTCGTGCTTGGCCGCCAGGTCGAAGAGCGCTTCGGCGTAGTTCCGGGCGATGGTGTCGTCCCGCATCAGGCGCTCCCGCTACCGAGCTCGCTCAGGTAGCGCTCGACCAGCTGACGGTCCTTCGCCTGATCGAGGTTCTCCTGCATCAGCCGCGAGGCCGCTGCCAGAGCCAGGTCGACCGACTCCTTCCGGAGTGTGTCGAGCGCAGCATCCCGCTCGCGCTCGATCTCGGCCCGCGCCCGGTCGACCATGTTCTGGGCCTCCGCGCGCGCCTTTTCCTCGATCTCCTTGCGAACCGACTCGCCGGCCGCCTTACCCTCGGCGATCAACTCGTTGGCCTGACGACGCGCGTCCGCCAGCTGAGCCTTGTGCTCGGCCAGCAGCCTCGTCGCCTCTTCGTTGGCCGCGTTGGCCTCGTCGATCGCGGACTGGATGCCCGACTCGCGCGCCTGAACGGCACCGAGGATCGGACCCCACGCGAACTTGCCGAGGAGGAAGACGAGGATGCCGAACACCACCAGGGTCCAGAAGGACAGACCCGTGTTGATGTCGTAGAGGCCACCCGAGCCCCCTTCCCCGCCCCCGGCCCACACCGCCTCCGGGACCGCGGCCGACGCAACCAACAGCGCCGCTGTGATTCGACTCGTTTTCATCGTCTCTCCAATGGTTCTTCGAGCTGCGCCGAACCACCATGTGGCCCGGTACGCTGCGGACCGCAGTGACTCAAGACTCCACCAGCATCGGTGGGACCGGCCAGGCCGACCCATCACCGATCGCGGCGAGTCGCCGCGAGTCCAAGGCGGGACGAGGAGAGCGTAGCAGCGCTACGCCGACGACGTCCCAACGCAGGAATCGCGGATGAATCGCTGCGATTAGAAGAACTTGTAGAGGACGGTGATGACGAGTCCGAACAGCGCAGCACCCTCGATCAGGGCCGCGAGGATGATGCCGGCACCCTGGATGTCACCGGCAGCCTCGGGCTGACGAGCGATTCCCTGGGCTACGCTGTTACCGATCTGGCCGATGCCGATACCAGCGCCCATGACGGCGAGACCGATGCCGATACCGGCGCCGAGGAGATCGAGGCCACCGGTGGCGGCCGCATCCTGAAACATCGCGAGCATTCCGTAGAGCATTTCAGCTGTCCTTGGAAGTGTGTCGTCGTGACGACGGGTTGAAACTCAGAGGTAGAACGACAATCAGTGCGCGTGCTGGATCATGCCGATGAAGACGGACGTCAGCAGCGCGAAGATGTAGGCCTGCAGGAAGGCGACGAAGAGCTCGAGGACCATGATCAACGAGACGACGCCGACGGATGCGATCGTGACCCCACCGGCGACGATCGCGCCGCCCGTGGCGAACATGAAGATGAGTCCGAGGAGCGAGAGCACGAGGGTGTGACCCGCGAGCATGTTCGCGAAGAGTCGGATCATCAGCGCGAACGGCTTCGTGAGCTTCCCGAGGAACTCGACGGGGGTCAGGATCAGCAACATCAGGCCGGTCCCGACGGGTCCCATCCCCTTCGGAGCGAAGAAGATCGTCCGCATGTACCCGGCGAACCCGAGCGTCCTCATCCCGGAGATCTCGGTGACGACGAAGGTCACGAGGGCCAGGGCACCCGTCACCATGAAGTTGCCGGTGGCCGTCGCGCCGAACGGGACGAGGCCGAGCAGGTTCATGAAGAGGATGAAGAAGAAGAGGGTGAGGATGTACCCGGTGTAGGCATCCGCACCGTGGTGGATGTTCCGCCGGACGACCTCGTCCCGGAAGTAGACGACGAGCGCCTCGATCGCGTTGGCGAAGCCGCTCGGCGCCCGGTCGGTGTACTTCGTCCGCATCGCCCGACCGATCGGGATGAACACGACGAGGAGCAGGACGGCCGCCAGGAGCAGGAAGACGACGTGCTTCGTCGGGGAGAGGTTCAGCGTGAGCGGCCCGATGTGAACCGGGTCGAACTGCGGGAGGTGGATCACCGGGCCCATCCCGAGCACCTGGAATTCCAGCTCGTTCCCGTCGAGCAGGTGATGCATCAGCATACCCTGCAGGTCCGGCCCACTCTCGGTCGAGCCGTGGTCCTGCGCCGCCTGGGCGGCACCCTGCAGCATGGCGAGCAGCTTCATCTACGCGTCCGCTGTCGAAGTCGTCCCGGACCGGAAGTAGACCGGTTCGAGCAGAAGGAGTCCGAAAAAGAAGCCAGTCAGCGCGAGCAGCGTCGCCACCCCACCTTCGGCTCCGGAGCGGACGACCAGCGTCGCCACGATCGCGACGATGGCCATCCTGAGGAAGGTCCCACCGATCCATGCGGCAAAGAAGCCGGTACCCTGATCGCGGAAGCGCACGAGGGCCGAGAAGGCGAACGCCTGGACCGGCAGCGTCACCGCGGCGGCCAGAAGCAGTCCGTTGCGGCTCGCGGCATCGAGGAGCGGCCACGTGATCGCGACGACGAGCGTCACGAGCGCAGCGCCGGTCACGGAATATTTCAGCGTGGCCGTCATCGAGGGTCGTCCTCACCCAGTCGCGGTTCGATCAGGATGTGATAGTACAAGCTGTAGAAACCTGCGCCGCCACCGACGAAAGCGCCGATGATCATCAAGATGGGCCCCGATCCGAGCTTCGAATCGACCCACCACCCTATGCCCATGAAAAGAAGGACGGCCATGGCCCACGTGAGGCCGTGTCCCATGAACTGCCCCGAGACACGCACCACCTCGCTCTCACGCTCGGTGTTTTTGTCGCGCTCGGCCATCCTGGATTCCTCGGGCTTTCGAACCCGGACGCGCTACATGTCCGCGACCCGTCAGCCTCAGAAATGTAGCGCTTGTGAAAAAAAGAGCAAGCGAGGACGGGGCCCGAAATCAAGCACCGTAACGGGTGTAAACTTCGCCCGATTCCGGGCTCGCGCCAGCACCCGGCGCGGCGCCCGTGTCGCTTGACTGAAACCCGCCGCGCTGTCCATCTTCGCGGCCTCTCGAGACTGGAACGGGAATGACCACCATAGATGATGCCACCGTAGTCGACCGGGACGTCGAACTCCTCGAACGCGCCACGGACGTCGTAGCGCAAATGAGGACTCAGGTCGAGAAACGGATCGTGGGCCAGCGCGAGGTCGTCGACGAGATGCTCGTCGCCCTCCTGGCCAACGGGCACGCCCTCCTGGTCGGCGTTCCCGGGTTGGCCAAGACCCTCCTCGTCCAGACCGTGGCCGAGGCCCTCGACCTCGAGTTCAGCCGGATCCAGTTCACGCCGGACCTGATGCCCACCGACATCACCGGAACGGAGGTCATCGAAGAGGACCGGACGACCGGACGACGCGTCTTTCGCTTCGTGAAGGGGCCGATCTTCTCGAACATCGTGCTGGCGGACGAGATCAACCGCACACCGCCGAAGACACAGGCCGCGCTCCTCGAGGCGATGCAGGAGCGGTCGGTCACCGCTGCGGGCGAGAACTACCGACTCCCTCCCCCGTTCTTCGTGCTGGCCACCCAGAACCCGATCGAGCAGGAGGGCACCTACCCCCTGCCCGAAGCCCAGCTCGACCGCTTCATGCTCGAGTTGCCGATCCACTACCCGTCGCGCGAAGAAGAGGAAGAGGTCGCGATGCGAACGACCGGTGCCGAGGAGGCCAAGGTCGAGAGCGTCGTGACCGCCGAGGAGCTCATCCAGCTGCAGGGACTCGTTCGACGGATCCCCGCACCGCCCTCTCTGGTATCCTTCGCGGTCCGGATGGCGCGCTCGACGCGTCCGGGGGACGAAGCCGCGGCCGTGACCGGCAAGTACGTGGCGTGGGGTGCGGGGCCGAGAGCGTCCCAGTACCTCGTGCTCGGGGCCAAGGCTCTGGCGGCGTCCCGCGGGTCGGCGATTCCGTCCTACGACGACGTACGTTCGGTGGCGCCCGCCGTCCTGGCCCACCGGCTCGTCCTCAACTTCGAGGCCGAAGCGGATGGACGGACGACACGTGATGTCATCGGCGAACTCCTGAAGGAGAGCGAGGCTTGGACGTAGGTCCTGGTCCCATGGAAAAAGAAGACCCTCCGAGTAGCATCGCCGCGAGGAGGACGGACTCGTGATGGGCGTGGCGGCAGCGGCCGTACTCGTCCTTCTCCTGACCTCCGCCATCCTCACGGCGATCCACGACGCCGCGTTCCAGATCTCGGCGTCGCACGTCCGCACGCTCGCGGACGAAGGGTTCGACGGGGCCGAAGCGCTGGGGACGGTTCGCGACCGGAAACACGCGGTCCGGGCCAGCGTTCGTGTGGTCACGCAGGTCCTCGATCTCTCCGCCCTGGGTGTCATCGCGCTCACGGGTGTGTCCACCTGGGGTCGACTGGGTCCGGTTCCGAGCATCGTGATCGGCGGCTTGATCGTCCTGATCGTGGCGGATCTGATCCCTCACCTGATCGCGGCGCGGCGACCGGTGCGGCTGGCGCTGTCGTCGGCCCCGGCGCTCCTGAGAGTCGAGCGGATCGCACGGCCGCTCACGGCCCCGGTCGAGAAGCTCGAGGATCGGCTCGGGGGCGGCGACACGATCGCCGAGGATCATCGCGAGCTCCGCGAGATCCAGGAGATCGGCTCGCAGGAGGGGGTTCTCGAGGAACGGGAGAACCAGTTGGTCGAGCGCGCGTTCCGGCTCGACGAATTGGATGCGTGGGACATCATGGTGCCGCGGGTCGACATCTTCGCCTGGCCGGAGAGCCGGACTCTGGCCGAGGTCATCGAGGAACTCCCCTCGGTGCCGTACAGCCGGATCCCCGTCTATCGGGAGACGGTCGACGACGTCACGGGCATCCTCTACATCCGCGAGGCGTACGCGCGCTTTGCCCAGGGTGAGCGCGAGACGACGCTGGCCGACCTCGCGCGTGCACCCTTTTTCGTACCGGGATCGGCGTCGTGCGCCGACCTCCTCCGCGAGTTCCGGGCGCAGCGTGTCCACATGGGCATCGTGGCGGACGAACACGGCGGCACCGACGGCCTGGTGACCCTCGAGGACGTTCTCGAGGAGTTGGTCGGGGAGATCCACGACGAGACCGACCTGGACGAGGAGGAGATCGTGCAGGTCGACGACGGGGTCGCGGTGTGCGAGGCCGCCGTCGACGTCCGCGACGTCGAGCGGGCGCTCGACGTTTCCTTCCCGGACTCGGAGAACCGTTCGCTCAACGGCTTCATCCTGGAGGAACTCGGGACCGTCCCGACGGCCGGCGAAGTGCTGGAGGTGGACGGGATCCACATCGCGGTCCTCGAGGCGTCGGAGACGCAGGTGATCAAGGCGCGAGTGACGAAGCTCGACGACGGGAGCGACGACTGACCCGATGGCGACGATCCTCCCCTTCGGCGGCAAATCCCCCGTAATCCACCCGACGGCCTTCGTGGCGCCCACCGCCGTCCTCATCGGAGACGTCACGGTGGGTGAGGATGCAAGCATCTGGTTCGGCGCCGTCCTCCGCGGTGACGACCCGGACCACGGGATCGTCGTCGGAGCCCGTACGAGCGTGCAGGACAACTGCGTCGTCCACGTCGGCCGGTGGGGTCCCACCGTGATCGGGGAGGATGTCACGGTCGGCCACGGCGCCAAGTTCGAGTGCTGCACGATCGGGGATCGGACCGTCGTGGGGATGAACGCCGTGCTCCTGCAGGGAGCGACGATCGGGACCGAGTGCCTCCTGGCCGCGAACACGGTCCTCCTCGAGGGAGCCGACATCCCGCCCCGCTCGGTCGTGGCGGGGGTCCCGGGTCGGATCAAAAAAACGCTCGAGGGCTCCGCGGCCGATTGGATCGCGGGGGGTGGTGCCCACTACGTCGAGCTGTCGAGGCAGTATCTGGCCGAGGGGATCGGTCGTCCGGATTCCGGCGACGCCGAGTCGTGAGCGAAAGCGAACCCGGAGGTCACGAGCGCACGGGTCGCGTCCAGGCTACCGATTCGGCCGAGGCGACACCCCACGCGAGCGGCGAACAGCAACCCGCCGTCTACGTCTGCGACCTGTGCGGCAACACGATGCTCGACCTGCACTGCAAGCTCGTCTGCGAGCGGTGCGGCTACAAACGCGACTGCTCGGACCCGTAGCGTCCTGCCCGGGCCCGGTCCCGTCCGCGGCGGTCAGGCCAGGCCGACGACCGACTCGAGGTACCAGCGGACGATGGGCTCACCCCAGACGTAGGCCACGCCGCCCCCGACGGCCAGGAAGACACCGAAGGGGATGAGGCGCTCCAACTCGTCGCCGTCGGACCCGCTGCGCGCCATCGCCAGGACCGATCGGAAGAGGATCGTGATCAGGGCGACGAACGACCCGAGGAAGATGGTGAGCGCCACGCCCCAGAGGCCGAGGAAGGCCCCGACCATCGCCATCATCTTGATGTCTCCCCCACCCATGGCGGAGTCGACCCCCGCCTCCTCCAGCCGGCCCGGCTGCAGCTTCTTGATCATCACCGTGCCGACGACGCCGACCAGCCAGAGCACCCCGTACCCCACGACCGCGCCGGCCAGGGCGGGCGCGACCTCGTGGCCGAACGGCACGGCGTCCAGGGCAGCCCACGCCCAGTACGGGCCGCCCGGAAAGGCGGAGAGGACGAGGCCGAGTACGGCACCGCCGATCGAGAACTGATCCGGAATGATGTAGTAGCGCGCGTCGGAGATGGCGATGCCGAAGAGGATCGTCAGGAAGAGGGCTCCGCGCACCGCCTCCATCGTCGGGCCGTGGAGCGCGAAGGTCCCCGCCCACATCAGCCCCGTGGCCAGTTCGACGAGCGGATACTGGATCGACACGGGTTCTCCGCACTTCCGGCATCGCCCGCGGAGAACGAGCCAACTGAAGACCGGCACGTTGTCGTACCACGCAATCAGGGTGTCGCAACGGGGACAGCGGGACCGCGGACGAATGACGGACTCGTCGACCGGCCAGCGGAGGGCGCAGACGTTGAGGAAGGAGCCAAAGAGCAGGCCGTACACCCCGGCGAAGACGGGAATCACCCAATCGCTCACGAGGGGCCGCCCCCGGGCGACGTCATCGCGTGCATCAGAATCGAGCCGGCCACGGCCGCGTTCAGTGATTCCACAGGTCCCCTCATGTCCACCTTCACGATCGTCCTGGCCGCCTCGCGCAGCTCGGACCGAATGCCCCGCCCCTCGTTCCCGACCGCGAGGCAGTACCCCTGCCCTCGATCGGGACCGGCCCGCACGGTATCGGCGGCGACGCCGTCGGCGTCCGCTGCCCAGATCGACACAGCCGCGCCGCGGAGTGAAGCGAGTGCCTCGGTAAGGTGCAATCCGACGACCGGGATACGGAAGGATGATCCCGTCGAGGAGCGAACGGCCTTCGGACTCCACGGGTCGGCCGACCCGTCCGCCACGAGCACGCCGGTGAAGCCGAAGGCGACCGCCGAGCGGATCAGAGTGCCGACGTTCCCCGGATCCTGGACCGCGTCGAGGAGGAGGACCGGGCCCGGAAGGACGGCCTCCACCGGGTCGTTCGGTTCGTCGCAGACCAGGAGCACACCCTGTGGGGTCTCCGTGCCGGCCAAACCGGTGAGTTCGTCGTCCGCGACGTCGACGACGTCACCGACCACACCCGTGAGCCGCCTCCGTAGTTCGGCGCCGCCCTCGGTCTGGTCGAGACCCGTCGAGGCGATGGCGAAGCGCGGCTGGATTCCGGCGTCGAGCACCTCGCGAACCGTCCGCACCCCTTCGACGAGGACCGCCCCCTCCCGGCTCCGACCTTTCCTCTTGTGAAGTCGGCGGACGAGGGCCGCCCGGCGCTGGCTCAGCTCCATCGGCGTCGCGACCTTTCGGGATGACCTCGCCGACGACCCCGCCCCGTACCCCACCGATCGCCCTCACGATCGCGGGAAGCGACAGTGGTGGCGGCGCGGGCATCCAGGCGGACCTGAAGACCTTCCACCGCTTCGGCACCTTCGGCACGTCGGTCGTCACCGCCGTCACGGCGCAGAACACGCTGGGCGTCCGCGGCGTGCACCCGATCCCGCTCGACGTCGTCGAGGAGCAGCTCGGCGCGGTCATGGACGATCTCCCGCCGGCGGGGGCCAAAACGGGGATGCTGGCGAACGCGCCCCTGGTTCGACTCGTGGCCGACTGTGCCGATCGCCTCGACTGTCCGCTCGTCGTCGACCCGGTCATGGTGGCCACGAGTGGTGATGCCCTGCTCGACGCAGGCGCCGAAACGGCCGTCCGGGACGTGCTCGTGCCGGCGGCCGCACTCGTGACGCCGAACCTCGACGAGGCGGAGCGACTCACCGGCCTCTCCGTGCGCACGCCCGAGGAGATGGAAGAGGCCGCTCGCCACCTCGTGGGGCTCGGTGCGGGTGCGGCGCTGGTCAAAGGGGGTCACCTGGATCCGGCTCGTGCCGAAGGGTTGCTCGTGGACGTCCTCTTCGACGGTGACACGATCCACGTCTGGCGTCGACCCCGGATCGACACGAAGAACACCCACGGCACGGGGTGCACCCTCTCGGCCGCGATCGCAGCGGAGCTGGCGCACGGTCGTACGCTCGTCGACGCGGTGGACAGCGGACTGGCCTTCGTGGCCGCCGCCATGGCCTCCGCGCCCGATCTCGGGGCCGGACACGGCCCGCTCGACCACTTCGCGGGTCACGAGCGCTCCTGAGCGTCGATCCGCGCCACGAGATCGCCGACCAGCCGCACACAAGCGGCCGCACTCTCCCGTCCCCGGGTGAGCACGTCGTCGTGATCGAGCCGTTCTCCACCGAGGCCGGTCCCCCAATTCGTCACGACCGAGACGGCCACGAGGGGGAGACGCGCGGCCGCGGCGACGACGGCCTCCGAGACGGTGGACATACCGACCACATCTCCGCCGAGGCGCCCGAGCATCCGCACCTCCGCCCGGGTCTCGTAGGCGGGCCCGAGCACCGCGGCGTAGACCGCGCGAGTCAGCTCGACGCCGACCGCAGCCGCGCTCTCGAGGGCGAGTACCTGAAGCGCGGGATCGAACGGGGCGCTCATGTCGGGATAGCCGGCTTCGCCGGCCACGGTGTCGCCGGAGGCGAAACGACCCGCCAACGGGGCCCGGAAGGAGAGGTTGAGGATGTCGTCGAGGAGGACGAGTGAGCCCGGCTCGACCCCCGGTCGGAGGGAGCCCACCGCACTCGTCATCACCAGCGCGCGCACGCCCAGGGCGGCCATGGCCCGAACGGGGGCCGCGACGACGACGGGATCGGCGCCCTCGTACGGGTGGATCCGACCGGCCTGCACGACGACCGGTACGCCGCCGAGCGCACCCAGGGTGAAGTGCCCACCATGCCCCGCCACCGCCGCCGTCGGAAGACCGACCTCGGCGAACGGAACCGTGCGGGCGCCGTCCACCTGCTCCTCGAGCGCCGCCAGCCCGGAGCCGAGCACGATCCCGACGCGGGGCGGCTCCGCGGCCGCGTCGGCCAGCACATCGGCGATCCGTTCGGACACGCTCACAGCAGCATACCGGCCATCGTGGCGGTCATGAACGCCGCGATCGAGCCGCCGATCATCGCGCGCATCCCTAGACGCGACAGGTCGGCTCGCCGGGACGGCGCGATTCCTCCGATTCCGCCGATCTGGACCGCGATCGAGGAGAAGTTCGCGAAGCCGGAGAGGGCGTACGTCGCGATCACGAGGGAGCGCGGGTGGAGCGCACTACCCTCCTCCAACGCGCCGGCCAGTTGGAGGTAGGCGATGAACTCGTTCAGGATCGTCTTCACGCCCATCAACGAGCCGACCTGGAACGCATCCGCCCACGGCACCCCCATCAGCCAGGCGAGGGGCGCGAGGGCCGTTCCGAGCAGCCACTCGAGGCTGAGCGTGTCGAAGCCGACGAGTCCGCCCGCCCAGCCGAGAATCCCGTTGCACAGGTGGATCAGCGCCACGAAAGCGAGCATCATCGCCCCGACGTTCAACGCCAGGTGCAGCCCCTCCGACGCCCCCCGCGCCGCCGCGTCGATCGTGTTCACGTCCGGGCGGTCGACCGCGATCTCGAGCGAGCCGGACGTCTCGGGCTCTCCCGTCTCGGGGTGCATCAGCTTGGCCACGACGAGGGCGGCCGGAGCGGACATGACCGAGGCGGCCATCATGTGGCCCGCCACGTCCGGGAAGTAGGTCACGAGCATCCCGATGTAGGCCGCGAGGACCCCGCCAGCCACCGTGGCGAAGCCGCACGTCATCAGAGCCATCAACTCCGACTGGGTCATCCGCTCGACGAACGGCTTCACGAGGAGAGGCGCCTCCGTCTGCCCGACGAAGATGTTGCCGGCCGCCGAAAGTGTCTCGGCGCCCGACGTGCCCATCGATCGCTGCATGACCGCGGCGAAGCCCCGAACGACCCACTGCATGATGCCGAGGTGGTAGAGCACGGTCATCAGGGAGGAGAAGAAGATGATCGTCGGCAGGACGAAGAAGGCGAAGGCGGCGCCGGTCCGGGCCACCTGCCCCGGCGCTGCCTCGAAGCCCCCCTCCCCCACGACCCCGACCGGGACGACATCCGCGCCCAGATTCCCGAAGACGAAGGACGCTCCCTCCTGCGTATACCCGAGCAGGCCCGTCACCACCGCACCCGCCGCGTCGAAGGCACCCGCGCCGATCGGCGTCTTGAGGATGACGATCGCGAAGGCGAGTTGGAGGGAGAGACCCCACCCCACGACCCGCCAGGGCACGCGCTTGCGGTCCGTGCTCAGCGCCCACGCGATCCCCAGGAGGACGACGAGGCCCACGACCGAGCGGAGCCGGTCGACGAGTGCGGTATCACCCACCCCATCGGGCACCCCGACCTGCGTTGCCGCGAGATCGGGGAGCACGGACGGGAGGATGGCCGAGACCGCTCCCAGGAGCGGCTCCATCAGTACCAACCCCGGTGGTCCAACTCGTCCCGGGCGAGGACGACCCCACTCTTCTTGGCCGCGACCAGCTTCGGGTTACGGAAGAGGGGGATGAGGGCCAGCCCGGCCACGAACCCGCCGATGTGGGCACCGTACGCCACACCTCCACCCATGCCGCCCGCCGGCGTCAGGATCCCGCTCAGTTGGAGCAGCATCCAGTAGCCGAGCATCATCCACGCGGGGAGCGGGACGACCCAGATGGCGACGAGTGTATCGACCCGCGCCTTCGGATAGAGAAGGAGGTACGCGCCCATGATCCCCGAGATGGCCCCAGACGCGCCGACCATCGGAACCGTCGAAGTCGGCTCCATGACGATCTGGGCGCCCGCGGCGCACAGCCCCGTCAGCAGGTAGAAGCCGAGGAATCGGAGGTGGCCCATCGAGTCTTCGATGTTGTTCCCGAAGACCCACAGGAACCACATGTTGCCGATCAGGTGCCCCCAGCTCCCGTGCAGGAAGACGGAGGTGAAGAGGGCCGGTGCGCCCACGTTCGGAGCCGGACACCGATCGAGGCCCAGGGTCGCCATCTCGGCACCCGCCGTGATCGTGGCCGGGACCGCGCCGAGCGCACAGATCGACTGGATGAACGCGTCGGTCGCACCCGCGCCCTGCACGGTCAGCCAGGCCAGGACGGTCACCACACCGATGGCCACCGTGAAGAGCGGCGTGATCTCGGTCGGGTTGTGATCTCGGAGTGGGAACACGCGCGGGCGGCTGCGGGGACATCGCGCGGGAAAGCTAGGTGGGTGAGCAACCTTCCGCGAAGGGTCGTCGCGGTCGGCTCGGCCCCTGCGGGTGGGTCAAGCGGGCTCCGGCTCCACGCGAAGGCGTACGAGATACTCCTCACCGAACGCCCCCGTCTCGAGCACCCACACGACCGCCCCCGACGCGGCCATCACGCGCGACTTCCGAGGGATCGAGATCGTAGCCAGGTACCGGCCGCGTGGGTCGATCAAGTCGTAGGTGTTCTGCTCGCGGAAACGTACGAGGGGGCGGTCTCCTCGCTCTTCTCGTTCGAGGTCGGAGTACGTGTACTCGTACGACTCGACGTACCTGTGGACCCAGATGCGGGCGTCCTGGTCGACCCACAGCCCTCGAAAGATCGGCTTCTCGTCAGGCGGCCGTGGGTAGTCGATGCCCGAGGACCGGTTCAGGTAGTCTCCCATCCCCCTCCACTCCGAGAGCTCCTGAGCAGTGACCGGGACAGGCATGACGCCCGAGCGGCGAAGCTCGACGACGTCACCGCCGTTCGTCGGCCATCTGATCCGATACACGTCGTTCCGCCCCCATACCAGATAGCCGCGCGGGCTCACCGCGTGGTACGTGTTGGTCGTGAACGGCTCGCGCGGTCCATCCGGCGTTCTCGCGTAGAAGGTCGCTCCGCTGGGGTCCGGCTCAGGCGCAACCAGGGTGTCGAGAAGTACGCCCTCGGGGTCGTACCGCAGCCAGTGGATCGCCCCCCCGGCCTCGCCGGGACGCGGGATCCCCGCCAACCGTCGCATGAATACCCCTCCGTCATCTCCCACCTGGGCAACCGGGAAGAGGCTGAACGAGCCTCCCGCCACCGGGAAGGTCCGATCGAGCGTACCCTCGGCGTCGAAACGAGTGACTCGTGAGGCGCGAGGGTCAACCGCCACGATCGAACCGTCGGCCAGGGCACGGACCAACTCAATCGCGGAGAACTCCCCCGGCCCTTCGCCGACACCACCCAGAGCTCCGAGAAACCGGCCGTTCTCCCCGAACCGAAACAGCCCCGGGCCGATGCCGTCCGCGACAAGCAGTTCGCCCGTCGGGGTGATCGTGACCGAAACGACCGACCCGAACGCCTCGTGCGGCGCTCCATCCAGCTGCCCGAGACGGAGTTCCTCGACCAGGGTCACGGGGCCCCACGCGGGTTCGTCTGTGAGTTCGACCACCAGGGTGGTCTGCCCCCACACGGAGGCGGGCACACCCGTCAAACACACCGCGGCGACTCCGACACACTTGGCGAGGGGCGCCCGGGCCACCTTTCCGCATCTGAGCACGATCAGCCCTTCCGTCACACGGTGGTCGAACCGAACGCCCACCGTAGTGGCCACTCGAACTGCGTGCAACCTGCGCCGGACGCCTGGCTCGCCGAGCGGACTCGACGACGCCCGCCCTGTCACTTTGGCAGCCCCGTCGAGGTAATCCCCGCCATATCGGCGCGCTTCACCCCCCGTGTACCGGCATGGTGATTGCACTTCCCGTGCCCAGTTCACCTGCGTTCAGCGCGCATTCACCTACACGAGGACAGCATGGGCAAAGTCATCGGCATCGACCTGGGTACGACCAACTCGGTTGTGGCGGTCATGGAGGGCGGAGAGCCCGTCGTGATCCCCAACTCCGAGGGCGGTCGCACGACCCCGTCGGTCGTGGCGTTCACGAAAGACGGGGAGCGGCTGGTCGGTCAGGTCGCTCGGCGTCAGGCGATCACCAACCCCGAGAACACGATCTTCTCGATCAAGCGCTTCATGGGTCGGCGCCACGACGAGGTCCAGGACGAGGAAAAGCTCGTCCCGTACGACGTCGTCCGCGGAGCCAAGGACCGCGTGTCGGTGAAGATCCCGAACGCCGACAAGACGTACACGCCGCCGGAAATCTCGGCGATGATTCTCCAGAAGATGCGCCAGACCGCCGAGGACTACCTCGGCACCAAGGTCGACCAGGCGGTCATCACGGTGCCCGCGTACTTCAACGACGCGCAGCGCCAGGCCACGAAGGACGCCGGTAAGATCGCCGGCCTCGAGGTCCTCCGGATCATCAACGAGCCGACGGCCGCGGCCCTCGCCTACGGCCTCGACAAGGACGCCGACGAGAAGATCGCGGTGTTCGACCTCGGTGGTGGTACGTACGACATCTCGATCCTCGAGCTGGGTGACGGCGTCTTCGAGGTGAAGTCGACGAACGGCGACACACACCTCGGCGGTGACGACTACGACCAGCGCGTGATCAACTGGCTGGTCGAGGAGTTCAAGAAGGACCAGGGCATCGACCTCTCCAAGGACTCGATGGCGCTCCAGCGCCTGAAGGAGGCTGCGGAGAAGGCGAAGATGGAGCTGTCGACGACGATGTCGTCCGACATCAACCTGCCCTTCATCACGGCCACGCAGGACGGACCGAAGCACCTCAACTACTCACTGTCCCGGGCCAAGTTCGAGCAGCTCGTCGACGACCTGAACCAGCGCACGATCCCGCCGATGGAAGCGGCGCTCAAGGACGCCGGGCTGACGACCGACGACATCGACGAGGTCATTCTCGTCGGTGGGTCGACGCGGATCCCGAAGCTCCAGGAGATCGTGAAGGAGTTCTTCGGCAAGGAGCCCCACAAGGGTGTGAACCCCGACGAGGTCGTGGGTATCGGCGCCGCGATCCAGGGCGGTGTCCTGGCCGGTGACGTCACCGACGTCCTCCTCCTCGACGTCACGCCGCTCTCCCTGGGCATCGAGACGCTCGGCGGGGTCATGACGCCGCTGATCGAGCGGAACACGACGATCCCGACGAAGAAGGCCGAGGTCTTCTCGACCGCGGAGGACAACCAGACCAGCGTCGAGATCCACGTGCTCCAGGGTGAGCGCAAGATGGCGTTGGACAACAAGACCATCGGGAAGTTCACGCTGACCGGGATTCCGCCGGCAACGCGCGGGACGCCTCAGGTTGAGGTGACCTTCGACATCGACGCGAACGGCATCCTCCACGTCTCGGCGCTCGACAAGGCGACGGGCAAGGAGCAGAAGATCCGCATCGAGGCGTCGAGCGGTCTGTCCGACGCGGAGATCGAGAACATGGTGAAGGACGCGGAGGCGCACGCCTCCGAGGACGAGGAGCGCCGCTCCAAGGTCGAGTCCCGCAACCAGCTCGACTCCCTGGTCTACCAGGTCGAGAAGGACAGCGCAGAGTGGGGCGACATGGTGTCGGCCGACTCCAAGGCGCGCCTCGAAGAGGCGACCAACGCCGCCAAGGAAGCGCTCAAGGGCGACGACGCGGACACGATCAATTCGGCCCGCGACGAGCTCATGCAGGCCTTCTCCGCGGCCGGCCAGGAGATGTACCAGTCCCAGGCCGCCGAGGCCGAGGCCGCAGACGGCGAGTCCGCCGAGGCCGAGTTCGACGATCAGGAGGCCGAAGTCGAGGCCGACGCGTCGAGCGACGACGAGGACGTGGTCGAGGCCGACTACGAGATCGTCGAAGACGAGAAGTGACGGGCTGGAGAGCGGGCGGGGCAACCCGCCCGCTCTCCGACGTCATCCCATACAGGTGTAGAAGTGAGGGGTTCGGACCACCGTTCGACCCCCTCGGGTATCCGGAAACGGAGCGGCTTCCACCACCGAGGCCGCGTTCAGAATAGAGGGGCGGAGACCATGTACGATCCGTTGAAGTCCAAGACGAACATCATCCTTTTCGTCGCGGCCACGTTCACCGTCGGCCTCGGGATCGCGAGTGCGGCCGGCTGGACGAGCACGTCCCACGCCATGCCGCCGATCAGCGAGGGGGCCCAGGTCCCGGCGTCGGCCGTGCAACCGGCCCTGACGCTCAGCGACGCGTTCACGAATCTGGCCGACGCAGTGACGCCGGCCGTCGTACGCATCGAGACGCGGCGCACCGT
>JAUIKL010000016.1 GCA_030430625.1 Gemmatimonadota bacterium | reverse complement strand
CGGACTGGCTCCGTCCCCTTCTCGACGACCTCGAGGACGACCCCGCCCGCCGCTGGACCGATCAGGACGTCCGATCTCGCGGCCTGTCTCCCGAGCGGGTCCGCCGCTGGTTCAAGAAGAACCACGGGATGACGTTCCAGGCGTACAGCCGAGCGCGTCGTCTGGGGGCGGCACTCGGCCAAGTCCAAGTCGGACAACGAGTCAGCCGCGCCGCGTTCGAGGCCGGTTTCGATTCGTTGTCGGGTTTCCAGGACGCCTTTCGACGGTATTTCGGTCAACCGCCGACGCAGCTCGACGACGCTCTGGTGATCCACGTGGACCGGCTCGTGACGCCCCTCGGCCCGATGCTGGTGGGGACCACTGCGGACGCGCTCTGTCTGCTCGAGTTCGTGGACCGGCGGATGCTCCCGAATCAGATCGCGCGGATCCGCGATCGGCTGGGAGCGGTGTTCGTTCCCGGATCGACGGAGCTCACGGATCGCGTCCAGCGTGAGTTGAACGGCTACTTCGAAGGCACCCTGCAGGCGTTTTCGACCCCGCTCTCACCGGTCGGCACGGACTTTCAGTCGACCGTGTGGTCGGCCCTACTCGAGATTCCCTACGGGGAGCGCCGGTCGTATGCCGATGTGGCGCGATCGGTCGGGCGTCCCAAGGCGGTCCGGGCGGTCGGCACGGCCAACGGCATGAATGCGATCGCCGTCCTGATCCCGTGCCACCGGGTCGTTGGCGCCGACGGGCGACTGGCCGGGTACGGTGGCGGCTTGTGGCGGAAGCAGCGACTCCTCGACCTCGAGACCGCCGGTGTCGAAGGGCCGACCGGGTCCGGCGCGGAGGACGCAAGCCCCCGGGAAGGCGCGGGCCGCTAGGAGGGCGAAAGCCGCTAGGAGGCCGCCGCCACCTCTCCGAAACGCCGCTCTCGACTCCGGAAGTCGGCGAGTGCCTCGGCCAGGTGCGCTCCGTCGTAGTCGGGCCACATGACCGGCGTGAAGAGGAGTTCCGCATACGCGCACTCCCAGAGGAGGAAGTCACTGAGCCTGCGCTCTCCTCCCGTCCGAATCAGAAGGTCCACGTCCGGCGCCGAGCCGTCCCCGTGCATCGCCTCTCCGAGGAGGGTCGACATGTCCTGCCGCTCGAGATCCGATGCCGCGACGGCCGCGCGGACTGCTTTGAGCAGGAGGTCTCGACTGGAATAGTCGACGGCGAGCCGGAGCAGCAGACGCGTTTGGCTTCGGGTCGCGTCCTCGGACGCCTCGATCTGCCGTACGAGGTTCGGAGCCAGTCGATCTCTTCGCCCGACGACCTGCAAGCGCACGCCATTGTTCAAGAGCTTCGGCGTTTCCGACCGCAGGTACCGCGAGAACAGCTTCATGAGGACCGAAACCTCGGTCGTCGGACGCTTCCAGTTGTCCGACGAGAAGGCATACAGCGTGAGGGTATCGATCCCGAGGTCGGGTGCGGCCTCGACGACATGACGGACGGACTCGGCTCCCCGACGGTGACCGTACTCTCTCGGCCGACCCCGGGCCGTGGCCCATCGACCGTTGCCGTCCATGATGATCGCGACGTGAGTCATGGGGCTGCTCAACTCCGACCTGTCTGCCGAGTGGCGTGAATGATGGCCTCCATGTGGTCCAGGTAGGCGGCGAACTCGGCGCGCCCCGTCTTCGTGAGGGAGTACTCCGTCTTCGGTGTGCGTCCCTCGTACGACTTGTCGCACACGACGTAGTCGGCCTCTTCGAGCCGTCGAGCGTGAGCGCTCAGGTTTCCGTCCGTGATGCCGAGGAGGTCACGCAGGTCCGTGAAGGTCAGGGATCCATTGACCGCCAAAGCGCTGACGATGCCCAGGCGCACACGTTCGTGAATGACCCGGTCGAGGTCGATGGCGCCCGCTTCGGGGTGCTTTCCCTCCACGGCGCCCAAGGGTTCGCGGACATCTTCTCGTGATACCTGGCGCCTCGCGGCGCTGTCTCTACCCACCATGCTTCCTCCAGATCACGGCGCCGAAGACGATGTGAAGAACACCGAACCCGACGGCCATCCATCCGTTGCCCCAACTCGCGGGCGTCAGCAGGGCGCCGACACCCGCGCCCATGAAGGCAGCGCCCATGAAGGGAATCGACCGGACGGAGTGGGACCCGCCCGTGACGATGGCCGCCCCGTAGAGCAGCAGCCACATACCCGGCAGCAAGTCGAACGCCTGATACCGTACGATCGCGACCGTCAATACACCCCCTGCTGCCAGGGGTGGAGTGACGCTCCACGCGAACTTGCGAGCCGGCCCGGTCAGCAGCGTGACCCCGTCGGCCCGCGACTTCCTGGCCATCGCCAAAACGCTCACGGCCACCGACGCCCCCGCCGCCACGAGCCAGATCGTGAGCCACTCGGCCCTCGAGTTCGCGGTCCAGGCCACGAGCGAAGCCCCGATCGCGACCAGACCCATGCCCACCCCTCCGATCCCGGAGACGTGGGTGAAGGAGCCTGAGCGCTCCATCGCCTCCCGGATGTACCGGATGTTGTCGATGGCCCGGTCGTGCAGCGCCACGGGCTGCTTGTCCCGGATGTCGCGGATGGGAGAGTTCATCGGGGGTTGTCGGATCGTACCTGGGGTGACGCTCGTGACTTTGTCACGCAAAGTATGTGCCGGACTCTCTCCGGGCCAAGCGTTTTCTTTCCTGCTCTGGCTGCGTCAGGCCCTGGTGGTCCTCGACGTCAGACCTCGGGAGCCGCGACCCGCAGGGCCCCGCGCAGGCAGCGCACCTCGAGGGTGGACGTGTCGGCCCGGCGCACATCCCCGTCCATCTCGAAACGCGGTGGCTCGGGGAAGGTGAGTGCGAAGCTCTCGTCGTCGATGATGCGCACGCGATCCGACTCGATGTGTCGACCGCGCTCGGCCAGGTTGAAGAGCTTGAGCCGAGTCAGTGGCGGGGCGTCACCGATGAGGCAGGCGTGGAGCCGACCGTCCACCACCGTCGCACCCGGCGCAATCGGGAAGCCGCCACCGAAAAAGCGACCGTTGGACACCGTGAGCATCAGCTGCTGCCCGTCACCCGAGGTGCCGGATCCGGCGCGAACGGAGGCCGAGATACCGGGAAACCGGAAGAGCTGCTGCAGCGCCGTGACCTTGTAGAGCAACTCTCCCCTGAGGAAGCGGGCCCCTTCGGCGGCGTCGATCACTGCAATGTCGAAGCCGAAGCCGATCAGGTTCAGGAAGTACCGTGGCTCGACGAGATCGGGATGGTGCTCCGAGGCCGTCGGGGTCTCGAGGCGACCCACGTCGATCTGGCGCGTAGCCCCGTGCGCCAGGACCCGAACCGCCTCCTCGGGATTCTTCGGATCGTACCCGAAGTTGCGTCCGAAGTCGTTGCCGGTACCGCTCGGAAGAATACCCAGCGTCGTTTCGGGCGTACCGACCGCGAGGACGCGGTCCGCCACGTTGCTCCACGTCCCGTCTCCGCCGACCGCCACGACCACCTCGTACCCGTCGGCGATCGCCTGCTCCGCGAGCACGCGCTCCCCACCCGGGCGATCGGTCGTCCCGAACGTCACGTCGGGGATGTGCTCCGTGAGTAGCTGCCGGTACTTCTCGATGCGAGCCCCGCCCCGGCCGCGACCCGAGGCGGGGTTGAAGATGACGTAGTGTCGCTTCCCGCTCAGAACGTCACCATCAGGTCGAACGTCTGAAGGCCTTTCCCGTACCACTCCTCACGGAAGGGGTAGGAGTTGACGTCGTCGAGGTCGAGACCCTCGGTCATCGGGTGCTCGTGCAGTGTGAGGGAGCCGGTCTCCTCCTCGTGCTCGGTGTGGTCCGCTTCCATGAGGATGTTCACCTTGTACCGGGTGTCGGGCTCGACGGTGAAGCAATGGTAGGTGTTCCCGGCCGGCACACTCTCGCGTCCGGTGACGGTCATCTCCATGACCGGTGCACCGTCGTCGGTGACGGTGACCGTCATCTGATCCCCGTCCTGAGTGAAGTCGACGTCGACGTCCTTCATGTAGTGCGGCAGCGCCCACCGCTCGATGGCGTGCTCACGCGAGGCTTCGGTCGACGTACCGACCATGAAGGGGTAGAACGCTGCCTTGGGAAGCGGCTTGCCCGGTTCGACCATCGGGGGCACGACGACGGCGAGGACGACCTCGTCGTACTCGCCCACCATGCTCTCGTTGAAGTGGAACGCGGTGATAGCGAGGATGCTCCGCTCGTGTTGGACCTCGACCGGTTCCAGGTGATCGGGCAGGAGCTTCCGTGCGTCGGCGGTCGGCATTTCGAAGTAGCCGCCGATACAGAGGTCGAAACCGTAGTAGGTGTAGTCGTCAGTTACCATGTCTATGTGGTTGATGATCGTGAATGGATCCGGTTAGCGTTCCAAATCTCTACCGCTGTACTCAACAAATCGGGGACCTCACCGCTTTGAAGCTCCGCGGCTTCCTGGCCCTGGGATTCATCTCCTTCGGCTTCCTCATCAGCGACCTCGTTCAGAGGACCGTGATCGTGGCCTGGGTCTGGTTACGTCCGACCCGCCGGATCCCGGTGCTCGGGAGGTGGATCAACCTGATGGGTTCTCTGGTGGTGAGCCCGCTTCGCACGATCGGGGGCGTTGGCATCGAGGACCCGCCTCGAGTCATTCCCTGCGCACCCCGGACCATGATCCTGATGAACCATCAGTCGATCATGGACATCCCGCTCATGGTCCGAAGCGTGAAGGGGGGCTATCCCCGGATCGTGACCCGAGCCCGCTACATGCGCGGAATTCCGCTAATCTCGCATATGGTTCGGCTCTATCAATACCCCGTGGTCGACCCTACAGCAAACGCGAAAGAGGTCCTCCGTAGCATCCGGACGATGGCCAAGCAGGCACGGGAGTCCGAGGTGCCGATCGGCCTCTTTCCGGAGGGTACGCGCACCCGCGATGGGGAGATCGGTGAGTTCAAGGTTCGGGGCCTGCTGAAGCTGCTGCAGCAGGGGCCGTGGACCGTGCACATCCTCGTCGTCGACGGCTACTGGAAGACGGCCCGTTTCCGCGACTTCATGGCCGGTATGTCCGGGATCGACGGAAGAATTCGCTACCTCGGATCGATGGAGTGGACGGACCCGAAGGCCGACCCGATTCCGTTCATGGATAAGGTCCGCGAGCAGATGATCGAGGGGTTGGCCGAACTCCGAAGCTCGGGGACCGAAGGCTGACCGGGCCGACGTCGTCCGAGCGGGCTCGGGAGCTCTGGCCCGAGGCCTACGAACTCGCGGTCGAACTCGTCGAGGCGAGCGACTCCTCGGTGCGTGCCATCCTCATGTACGGGTCGCGACTCCTCAAGACCAACCCCGATCGACACAGCGCCCTGGACTTCGTCGTCATCGTCGATGACTACCGCGCTTTCTACCGAGGTCTGTCGGGGCGGGAAGTGCTCCACCGTCCGGTCACCCTCATGACGACGATGGCGACCGCTCTTCCTCCGAACGTGATCGCCTTTGCTCCGGACGAGGGGCAACGGGGGATTGCGAAGTGTCTCGTGCTCGACTCCCGACACTTCGAAGCCGGTCTGGCTCCGAAGCCGCGGGATCACTTCCTCCTCGGGCGTATGGTGCAGCGCGTCGGGGTCGTATGGACGCGGGGAGCGGCCGACGACGGCTGGGTGCGCCGAACCCTGGCCGATGCGCGCGCCCGGGTTCTCGATTGGATGGCACCCTATATGGAAGGGCCCTTCGACGCCGCGGAACTGGGACGCCGCCTCCTCGAGGTCTGCTACCGGGGTGAACTTCGACCCGAGTCCCGGGGGCGCGCCACCGCGATCTTCGAGGCGCAAGAGGATCACTTCCGTGAGGCGCTGGCTCCGGGCCTCGTCGAGGCGGCGGCCGGTGGCCGGTTGGTTCGGGAAGGTCACCGCTATAGGCTCGCCGAGCGCGCCACGGACTCCGAGTCACGGTACTGGGCGTCGCACTTCAGGCGATCGAAGGTCCGCGCTACGCTCCGTTGGTTGAAGCACATGATGACCTTCGCCAACTGGCTTCCCTACGTGGTGCGTAAGGTCGAGCGACATACGGGGAGGACGATCCGGCTGACCTTTCTGGAGCGGAAGCTTCCCCTCCTCTTTCTCTGGCCGCGCGCCGTGTACGTTCTCGTGACGCGCCCTCGCAAGGAGATCGGCTCATGAGGACGGACATGCTGGTCTTCCTCTCGATTCTCGGCACCGCCGTCGCTTCGATGCCGGTGTATGCCGTCGTGGCCAAGAACCGCCACGATCCACACGAGATCGCCGATCGAGGGGGCTTCGTCCTGGGTGGCTTCGTTCGCACCTGGTTCTACTGGTTCATCGGACCGATCGAGCGCGTGTCACTCGCGCTCGGCCTTTCCCCCACCGCCTTCAACGTCCTCGGGGTCGTCTTTGGCGCCATGGCCGGCTACGCGTTCGCCGGCGGATCGCTGAACCTCGGCGGGTGGTTCGTGCTGCTCGGTGGCGCCGCCGACGTGCTCGACGGGCGGATCGCCCGAGCCCAGGGGAAGGCCAATGAGACGGGTGCGTTCCTCGACTCCACCCTCGATCGGTTTGCCGAGGTCGGTGCGTTCGTGGGCTTGGCCGTGTTCTTCCGCGCCTCCGCCCCGGGGCTGGCGGTCGTGGTCCTGGCCATGGGCGGATCTCTTCTCGTGAGCTATGCCCGGGCCCGGGGTGAGAGCTTGGGGGTCGTGGCCAAGGTCGGCGTCATGCAACGGGCCGAACGCCTGCTTCTGGTCGGCTTCGGGGGCGTCTTCGACCCGGCGCTGACGAGCGCGATGGGGTGGCGGGAAGGCGTGTTCCTGTGGGCGTTGATTGCGCTCGTAGCGGTCGGGACCGTGGCCACGGCGGTGTATCGGACCGTGTGGGTCGCCAGACGATTGGACTGATCCGCGTCGACGGCGTGTACGCTGCGCGGGTTGTGGCGGACACGATCACCAGTCTACTCTAGCCGCCCCTGGAACCCGTGCCTCGAACGCGGCACCGGTCCGTGGGCCCTCCGGGGGAACCCGATGGGGCTCACGCCCGTAGGGTTCCGAGGAATCGAATACGACGTGTGCGGCGGGCCGACCGCACTCGTGTCGACCCGCCGGCCGATGGAGGACGAGGGATGAGGCAAGTTTGGAAGAGCACCGTGTTCGCAGCGCTCGCTCTGGTGGCGCTCGCGCTACCGGCGTCGGCTCAGGACGTCAGTGGGAAGTGGACCGTGACGGTCACGTCGCCCGACGTAGGGGATGTCGTCTTCGACTTCGACTTCGCTCAGAGCGGGTCCGAGCTGAGTGGCACCGCGACCAGCTCCATGGCCGAGATCGAGAGCCTCCAGGTCAGCGATGGCCTCGTGGAGGACGGGATCATCTCGTTCCTGCTCCACGTCGGGGTACAGGGTCAGTGGATCACCGTCGAGGTCGAAGGTGACGTCGATGGGGACGAGATCGTCGGCGAAGCCTACATTGCCGAGATGGGCCAAGCGGCTCCCTTCGTCGGTAAGCGCGCCGAGGGCTGACGTTTCCCCGAGTTTTCCCGGCGACGCCCTGGTGGCTGCTCGCCCGGACGGCCCAAAAAAAAAGAGGCCCGACCCCCGTCCAGGGGTCGGGCCTTCTTCGTACTCCGGCGACAGGACTCGAACCTGTGACCCGCTGATTAACAGTCAGCTGCTCTACCAACTGAGCTACGCCGGATCGAACCGCGCTTTTGCGCGGGCCGTAAAGTAAGCTCCGAGCGCGCCGGAGTGTCAACCAGCCCGCGCCTGAACCGCGATCGTCCGTCGGGCCCGCGCCTTCGACAGGATCGACCAGATAGCGGGGCCGACGTCGTGGGCGTTCGACCAGAGCTCGGCGTGCCGCCGGGCGGCCAACTCGGCGGCCGGTCCATAGTGCACCGAGCCCAGCGCGGGACCGCGTAGGGGAAAGGGGTGCTCGAGCCAGTGATGTCCGAGCAGTACCGCCGACGGACCCCCGCTGTTGGAGAAGACCGTGAAGTCGGGGGTCCAACCACCGAGTGGGGCCGCGCGGATCTCCAGGCGACCCGATTCGAGGAGCTCCTTGTACAGGTCGACCCGCGGGGCCCGACGGGGGTCGGATCCGATTCCGCGAGCCTCGGCGTCGAGGGTCAGAGCGTTCAGTTCGGCCACGAGCACGCGCTGGTTCTCCAACTGCTCGAAGTGCGAGGCATCCAGGTCGAGCGCGACGAGCCTGATGCGCGTGACAGCGGTCGCGATGTCCGTAGCCGTCCGAGTCAGTGTCTGGAATCGCTCACGAAAGCCGGGGCGGGTGCGCTCGTCGAAGAGCTCGGAGGCGTCGTTCACGCTGGGTTCCGGTACAGGGTTCCGGTCGAGGTTCGGCCCCTACGTTGAACCGGTGGATCGGGCGGACCGATAGCTGGATCGGCCACCAGGCTCGGTCGGTCTTCCGCCGGGCCTCCACGACCCCACCCGAGGAAGCTTCTACCAGTACTGGACCCGGGCCGCCCACGCGTCCGCTTCCGACACGATGTCCAGTTCCGTCTGATGCCGTGTAGCCGGCGGTACCTCGTGGCAGTCCCGGCACCGCGCCTCGTACATGCCGTGGCCCCCGACCTCGATCACCGGTGCCTCGGCAGGAGCCGGCTCACCGTCGACGAGTCGCTGGTTTCGGGACGCGGGGGCGCCGCACTGCACGCAGATCGCGTGGAGCTTGTCGACCACCTCGGCCACGGCCAGAAGGCGCCCGATCGGCCCGAAGGGCTCCCCGCGGAAATCCATGTCGGTGCCCGCCAGGATCACTCGGACTTTACGGTCGGCCAGCCACTGGACCACCTCGACGATCCCGTCATCGAGGAACTGCACCTCGTCGATGGCCACCACGTCGGTCTCGGGGTGCACCAGTTCGCGGAGTTCCCGTGAGCCGCTCACGGCGTGTGCGTCGATCTCCGAACCGTCGTGGGAGACGATCTGAGCCGTCCCCCCGCGCGTGTCCAGCCGGGACTTGAAGAGTTGAACCCGCCGCCGCGCGATCTCGGCCCGGCGAACGCGCCGGATGAGCTCCTCCGACTTGCCGCTGAACATGACCCCGGAGATGACCTCGATCCAACCGTCCGAAGTGCGTCTGTGCATGCGTGCTGGTAGCGTGCGGGCCCGTGTGTGGGAACCCGGTTGGTTCGCGCCGTGTCCGATAGACGACGGGCGTGGCGCGGGCGAGACGGAAGCCTAGTTTAGGCGCCCCGTACCGGAACGGCTACCGACAGGGTCGGTGGTGGTGGGGTTGGGCGGTCGGGAAATCGAGTCACGACGAATCCGAAGCCACGCATGGCCCCCTCGCATACATCTCACGGCCTTCGCCTGGCGGCTGTCGCGATCCTGTTCGCGGTCGCTCCGGCCGACGTGACGTCACAGAACGGACCACCCTCGCTGGTCGTTTCGGTCGTGGTGGACCAGCTCCGCGGTGACCTCCTCCAGCGGTACGACGCGGCGTTCACGGGGGGAATCCGGCGACTCATCGACTCGGGATACCAGTTCACCCAGGCGTCGCATGCGCATGCGAGAACGTCGACGGCGCCGGGTCACGCCACGCTGAGCACCGGCGTCTTCCCGTCTCGACACGGGGTCGTGGCCAACTCGTGGTACCAGCGCGTCGGGTACCGCTGGGACCTGTGGTACGCGGTGCGAGACCCGAACCAACCCATTCTCGGTTTCGAGGACGTCCAGCTCCTCGAGGGTCGATCCCCGGCCACGATGCTCCGCGAGGGGCTGCCCGATTGGTTTGCGGCCGCCGACGAGGAGGCACGCGTCGTCTCCATATCCCGCAAAGATCGGGCGGCCGTGCCGATGGGTGGGCACAATTCGGAACACGTGTACTGGATCGTCCCCGAGGTCGGGCAGTTCGTGACCTCGACGTACTACCGGGACCGTTACCCCGGGTGGCTCCGAGACTTCAACGAAGACCGGATGCCGAGAATCTTCGGGCCCGAGGTGTGGGAGAGCGGGATTCCGCCCCGCTATCTCGAGTTGGCGAGGGCCGATTCGGCGGTCTACGAATTCGACGGCGTTCACACCGCCTTCCCCCACGTCCGGCGTGACGAACTCGGGGAAGACGATCCGGACGAAAGCGCCGAGTGGCAGCTCAACAACGTCTGGGCCGCCGAGCGCCCCCAGGCCGATCGCGCTGTGCAGGAGTTGGCCCTGGTCGCGCTCGACGAACTGGAGCTCGGGCAGCGTGGTCACACGGACTACATGTCGCTCTCCTTCTCGGCCACGGATCGGGTCGGCCATCAGCACGGGCCCCTTTCCCCCGAGGTTCTGGCGACTCTACTCCACCTCGACGCGTTGCTCGGCGAACTCTTCGACCGACTCGATGCCCGGGTCGGCGAGGGTCGGTGGCTCGTCGGCTTCTCGAGTGACCACGGGGTCGTCACGATGCCGGAGTATGCGGCGACCCACGGCTCTCCCGGTGCCGAGCGCATCCTCCGGGCGCAGGTTACCGAAGCCCTGACCGGGGTGCTGAACGAGGCGGCCGGCGGAGGGGGAGCGCCCGTCGACCTGGCCGACCGTATTGCCGAGGCTGTGGTCGACCTGGAGTCGGTCGAACAGGCGTACACCCACCACGGCCTGACGCGGGGCCCGGCCCCCGACTCCTTCGCCGTCTTCTACCGGAATTCGTACTACCCGGGCCGCGCGTGGGACGATCTCGGGCGCTGGGGCGTGGATCTGAGGTTCGGAGACGGGGACTACGTCGGCTTTCCTACGGGTACGAACCACGAGACCGTCTACTGGTACGACCGATGGGTTCCCATGGTGTTCATGGGCTACGGTGTCACCCACGGTTCTTCGGACGAACCGGTCTACACGGTCGATTTTGCGCCGACGCTAGCCGCTTTGGCGGGCGTGCGCGTTCCCGACGATCTGGACGGGCGCCGCATCTACTGAGGGAAAATCGCCAGGAACATTTGGCGTAGTTTTTGCATCTCCCCTATCCCATTGGTACGGCCTCCGAGAGGGGGTCTCGTACCCCTTTTGGCGTCAATCCTTGATGCTTGACATGTCGCTGAATCCCGTGGTATACCTACACAAAGGCACGTAAACATTTGTACCCCAAGTCTCTGCCGGTCCCGTGTCGGGTGTCTCCAAGACAGTCACCCATGACGGAGCCCCCCCGGTGGAGGGTTGGTCGACACGCGTCGTACAGCGTGTCCGCAGTTCCCCGAGAAGCGGATGGGTGCCCGAGGACTCAGCGGGCGTCAGCAGCATCCCCCCAGATCCATGGCTCAGGTTGCCATTCCGGGCTCGAAAGAGCTCAGAGGGAATCATGACCGCGCCGAACGAGCAACGCCTGCGCTGGACCCTACAGGAGGCCGAGCAGTTGATCACGTCGCTGCGTGGCGTCGTGTCGGCTCGCGTCGTAGCTCGACCCGGTGGAGAGATCGACGAGATCCACGTGCTCACGACATCGGCCGTGAAGCCGAAGTCGACCGTGCGCGACGTGGAATCGGCGCTCCAGGCCCATCTGGATCTGCGCGTGGACCATAGAAAGATCTCCGTTGCTCAGACGGAGGAAGACGCACCGCAGAAGGCCCAGCCTTCTCTTCCGGTGCAGCTCGTCCCCGAGCTCGGAGCCCCGCTCAACCAGCGCCGGCTCCTCTACTCCAGCCATCAGGTTCAGACCGAGCGCTCGAACCACGTTCGACATCGGGTCGAAGTCGAGTGGATGGGGGATCGCTACACCGGGGAGGCCAGTGCGGCCGATCTGCCCCGGCCCAAGCTCGAGGCCGTAGCCAACGCCACACTCCAAGCCGTCGAGTCCGCTCTCCAGGAAAAGATCTCGGAGGGTCGCCGCGCGGTGAATCTGTCTCTCGACGGTGTGAAGATCGTCGAGGCCTTCGACAGGAAGTTCGTGCTCGTTGCCGTCCACGCCATGTCCGGCCGGGACGTAGCACGGTTAGCAGGCACCACAGTCACAGATGAATCGACGGATCGCGCTGCGATCCTGGCAACTCTTCAGGCCACCGACCGCTGGGTCCGTGGCCATGTCGACTAACGGGCCTCGCCGCCCCCCCAAGGTCTCAAGCTAAGGAGGAACAGGACCCCCTCGGTCTGCCGAAGCGAAGAAGAGCGACGAGCGAAGCGCTTGCAGCACCCACAGCGGAAGAAGTTCGGGTGACTGACACTTTCCTTAAAAGGAGGCGCTCCCATGTTCAGCTCTCTATTCGAAGTTTTCGGATCAGTGCTGTCCCTGCTGGGCACCGGCGTAGTCGGCTGGTGACGGGCAACCGGGGGGGTTACTCCTTCTCATGAAACAGAGTCGAGTCAACATATACGTGGGCCTGATGTGCGCGGCGGCAGTCGCGTGCTTGTGGCGTGCGGATTGGGATTCACTCTGGGCACTGCCGGTTGATAGCCAGGTTGGTCTCGCAACCCTCATCGGCATTGCTCTACTGGCCGAAGCCCTAGCTATCGGTCTCGATACGAGCGGGGGTACGAGTTCGATAACGTTCCTCCCTCTCCTCGCAGCTGTCCAGCTGTTTGGACCTGTAGCGGGGATCGTTCTAATTGTCCCGACTTTCGCTTTCACGGACTACGTCGTCCGCCGAAAGCGCGGGATCAAGGTTGTGTTCAACGCCGCGCAAGTGACCGTGAGTACAACTCTGGCTGGCGCCGCGTTCACCATGCTAGGTGGATATGCCATTCATGGGGTCGATGACCCCGAGATCCTGGCCCACCTGACTCCGTTCGTCGTCTTTGGCTTGATCTTTCTGGCGGTCAACCACGCCGCTGTATCGATGGCGATCACGCTGAGCCAGGAGCTGCCGTTCAGGCGAGTACTACCTCAGCTCCTGAACAGTTCTGGTGGTCAGCTCAACGACCTATTGGTCGCGCCGCTGGCGTTGGCCGTCGCCTTCCTCTACCTGCAGTTTGGTCTGGGAGGGGTTCTCGTAATCGTGCTCCCGATGTTGTTCGTCAGGTACTCCTACCTACAGACGGCGCAATTGCGTGAGGCGAACGAAGACCTGTTGACGGCGCTGGTGAAGGCCATCGAAACCAGAGACCCGTACACCTCCGGTCACTCTCAGCGTGTCTCAGTGCTGGCAGGCAAAATTGCCGACCTTCTCGGCCTGAATCGACGGACGGCGGAGCGTGTGCGCATGGCCGCCCTGTTGCACGACATCGGTAAGATCGAAGAGGTCTACACGGAGATTCTGCGGAAGCCGGACGCCCTCACGCCCGAGGAAAGGGCGACGATTGAAGACCATGTCGTCAGGGGTGAGACTCTGCTTCGAGACCTTTCGTCGGTGCCCGAAGAGGTGGTCTTGGCGGTCCGGCATCACCACGAACGAGAGGACGGGAGGGGTTACCCTGAGGGATTAGTGGGTAGTCAGATTCCCATCGGCGCCAAGATAATTGTGGTATGCGACGCGGTAGATGCGATGCTGTCTGATCGCCCATACCGTCGGGCTCTTGGGGTCGACACCGTACTCGAGCAGCTACGAATTCACTCGGGGACCCAGTTCGATTCGAGCATCGTTGATGCCGTTCTGGGATCGAACATCATAGATAGGTTCGCCGAGTCCGTTCGCCGAGAGCGCGAGTTGGAACGGCGTATCGAGGAGCCCCCGATTCCCCTGGCTCCCTCCCCTTCGGCCCCTCCGTCTGTCTGGGCACCGGCTATGGCACGCCGTGCAGCCGTCCTAGCAAGAAGCCTGGGACGTCCGAACTAGGTCAGAGAGTTCTTCCGATCGCCGCTCGAGGCCAAGACGGACGGCGGTGTCGCGGGCGCGTTCGACGGTAGCCCTATCCAACTGGCCCCATCTGGTGGCTCGGCGTGCGTGTGAGGCTACGAGCTTCAGCCACCGTAGCGTCGATCGATGCTCAAACGGACGTGCTCGATCTACGATGGCATTGGTGGCAGCCTGCCCCTCGCCCCGCCGCTCGAGGAGTCGAGTCCGAAATTCCAGGACTACGGATGGGTCCAACAGGAACGGCACCGTCAACTGACCAAGCCTACGCTCTCGACGCCGCGATTCTCCAAGTCGGCCAGTCTCGAGCGCGCAGAGCCCAATTCCTGCCTCCACGAAAGACACCGCGTACTCGGGTGTGCTAGGCCCCAACAGTGTGCTAGCCATCTTAAGTTGGGCCAAGCCGAGATCGTACTGACCCTCCCAGATGGCGATCTCGCCTCGGGTACAGAAATGGTTGAACCGAGTTAGGTCCATGTCCGCACTACCGAACTGTCCAAGCACCGAGTCAGTTAGAGCGGTCGCGCGGTCCAGTTCGCCGGAATCCAGGAGCGCTACCGCCCGATTGTGCTCGATCATCAATCGGGTCCTGACGTCCCCGCTCCTTGCGGCAAGGTCCCGGGCTTCCCCCAAAGCGTCGATGGTCTCCGGCGAGAACACCATCCCCCTGAGTTGGAGAGCAAGAAGTAGTCTGTGAAGAGCTCTAAGCCGGTAGGACGGTAGTCCAGAGGCGGTTCGCCGAACGGCCTCGCGGGCAGCGCTGACGGCATCGAACGGGCCGGTGGCCTCACCGAAGATGACATCCATCGAAAGACCCATTAGGCAAACAACCGTACCAGCGGGGTCTCGGTCGCGGCCAGCGATGTCTTTCATGGCATGGAGGGCCGCCCTCGCAAGTCCTCGATCGTTCGTCCACTGCGCAATGCGCAATTCTACTTCGAGTGCCAGCGACACAGCCTCCCAGTCGTCAAGCGTAGCTGCTCTGTCTTTAACCGTCTTCAAACGGGCTAGGGTCTCGGTTGGATGCAGGTGCCCGACCGACAGCACCGCCTCCACGAATTGGAGGTCTGCCCTCAGGGCTCGCCTTTCGGCTCCGTGCACCCGTAGCCGGTCTGCGGCGAGTGCCAAGATTGGAAGTCGCTGCTCTAGGTCACGCGCGAGGAACACCGCCTGCGCCTGCTGGGCCGTGGCCTCCGCTTTTCTAGAGGGTGTTGTTTCGTTCCTCTCCGCGAGCCGGAACAGTTCGGCAGCGTCGGACATCGCGCCCAGCGCCGCGGCTCGCTCAGCAGCGATCCATGCGTAACGGGCCGCCAGCTCGGGCATTCCTGCACGGCTGTAGTGAGTCGCGAGTTCGGACTCGTCGGCAAACGGACCGAGCCGGTCAGCGAACCTTGAGTGCGCAAGCATCAGAGAAGCCGCTGGGGCGAGTTCACATACGGCTTGTCGCAAGAGACCGTGGGTGAACCCGACAGCGCCTGCGTCTAGGCGAACCAAGTTGGCCGACGCCAGTTCGCCGACTGCGACACCCACGGACTCGTAGTCTAGCTCACTCAGGGCCGTTAGCTCGGCGACGCCAACGGGGCGCTCGGCGACGGCAAGAATCAGAGCGACGTCTCTGGCAACCTTACCAAGTGGACCGAGCCGGCGCCTTACGACGCCGACGATAGAAGGAAGGCCCTCCCCCATCACCAGCCATTCGGCTGCGAGTTCCACGATGGATAGCGGGTGATGGCCCGCTACCAGGCAGATCTGCTGCGCGGACTCGTCATTCAAGTCGGAAGCTGCGGCGTGACGAGCAAGAGCCGTGGCATCCGTTGGCGTCAACTCGGACAACTCCACCCCATCCCCCAGTAGCTCCTCCACGGCGGACCCAGCCGTCACCAACTCGGTCCTGGCCGCTACGAGAACGCCCAGGGACGATTCAGCCCATCGACGTCGGTAGAAGTCGAGAAGCGACAACGTGGTGGTGTCGGCCCAGTGGAGATCGTCGATGATGAGGAGCGTGGGCTGATCTTGCGCCACGCTATGCAACAGGAGAGCGAACGACTCGAGCAGGCGGCGGTTGAGTGCCGTGTCGTCGATGGGCGGTGGCTCCCGCCGTTCGCCTACGTCCCAGCGCGAGGGCATCATCGAGGTTGCCACACTGCGCCACGGCTCGCCGATCGCCTCGAGGTGTGGCATGAGGTCGATGGTCGACAACGCGTCGAAGATCGGACTCAGCGAGATCCTTTGTTCGAGTGAGGTCGGTGATGCCCTGAGGCAACGTATTCCGTCGAGCGTCGCGACACGGCGGATCTCGTGCAGGAGTCTGGTCTTCCCGATGCCGGCCTCGCCGGTCACGGCCGCCAGGACACAGCCACCCTCGCCGATGGTATCGACCACCGCGGTGAGCCGAGCCAGAGCGTCCTGGCGTCCCACGAACGGTATGTCGTCCAGTCCGCGGGTGGCGTCCGACTCCCGGGCCATCTTGCGGATCCTGAGCATGAGCGAGTCCATGGCTTCGGCCTGCTCATCCCGTTCGCACGTACGCCTGTATTCCGAATACGCGGCCTCGGCCTCACGAACGTAACCAGCCCTCGCGTGAGCCTCGATGAGCCGCGCGTACCCTTCGGGGCTCGGGCCGTCCAGCCGCGCGAGGGCCTGAGCGGCCTCGACAGCGCGGGTCCAATCGCCGTCGCGAATGGCACGGTCCCACTGGTCCGAGCAAGCGCCCTCGGCTCGCCGACGGAACGAGCCGTCCCGATCGTCTCGCCAGTCGACGAAGCGGGACGATACCTGGCCGAAGTCTCCGGTCACGAAGCCACGGGCGATCGCGATCGCGGCTGCGTGCGGCTCGTCATCGCTCAGGTGGGCTTCGACGACTCGCACATCGGATTGAACGGCAGCTGCGGCCACAAGTTGATCTCCGCAGGCCCCGATGATTTCCGTACCGGCCCTTCGGTTGACCTGGTGTCGGAGTTGGCGGATGCCGGAGCGAGCGCGGCCGTCGATTTCCCGTCCCCATACGAGTCGGGCTACCCGCGGCCTCGAGACTTGCCCCTCTCCGAACACGATGCTGAGAAAGGCCCGCTGATAGGGCGTCAGGTCGACCACTCCACGAGCGGTGCGAAGCTCTGGTTCTCCGAACAGCCTCACGCTCGGAGGATCGGTCACGCCACACTCCGATTCCGACGCGGCCGACCCGGACGTGCGGCTGGGAAGGTCGATGGAGGAGGTGCGCTTGCTTTGGGCCCGACTCGAATCCGCTCGGCGGATGCGGGAGCCAGGCCTCCCTTCTCCGCCTCCGCCCGCAGCCAGGCTTCGAAGATCCACTCCCAGCCCAAGTACTCGCGGAGCTGGCTGGGCCGATAGCCGATGAGACGATGCATCTGATTGCTCATAGAGAATCCGTCGGGGTAGCCGGCTGCATAGGCCAGCGTCACGATGCTGGCATCCGAATTCTGCAGTCGGACCGCCACGCGCAAGATGCGCGCGATCTGGAGCCAATGCGAAGGGACGGGGAGTCCGCGGGTCATCAGCCTGCGACCGAGTGCCCGGCGACTCATGTAGAGGCCCCGCGCCAACGCAGTCACTGTCCTCAGGTCGGCCGACAGCTCCACGATGCGACGGAGGAGTTGTGCGGTATCTCGATCGACGACGAGTCCTCTCCAGGCCAGGTAGTCCGTGATCTCCGAACAGAGGTCGAGGGGCGGTCGGGAGAGAACGGTGGCCAGGTCCGTGGGGTGGGGTTCGCCATGATGAGGCAGCAGACCGTGCGGACGGGTGCGGTTGACGAGGCGAACCAGTTCCGGATCCCGCTCGACGCTTCGGGCTGGCGGGAGGATCGCGATCAACGACAACCCACCCGGTCGATTCTCCACGAGAGCGTGGATCCCCTCCCGTCTCTCGGGACCCATCCGCCAGATCAGAGCGCTGCCCGGCAATCGCGCGGCCTCCTTCAGCTGAGCCCGATCCCGGGTCACGGGCTGAAGCTGGCGGTACGGATGTGTGAGGATGCTGAGCGTGTGGGCCGCCATGGAATCGCCTCCGGGTGCGGTCTGTTCAGGATCGATCACTGACCCTAGGCACCCCTCGTGATCGACCCGTTATTGCCGCGTTCCGGATCGAGCCTTTCTCGGAAGGCACCGCGATAACGGCTGAGGCGGGGCTCCGGAATGGTTCGACAGGCCCCCGCGCGGTCACCCGCCTTGACCCCACCCTCGTCACCCCTCATCCTACGAACCAGAATTCTATTCTGATCGAGGTGGAGCGTGACCGGTCCGAAGCCTGCGCAGATCAAGACCCCGAAGCAGAATCGATCCCGCCGTACGCTGGAGCGGATCGTCGACGCGTCGCTCGAACTCCTGGCCACGGAAGGCGCAGAGGGCCTGACGATTCACCGGGTCGTGGAGAAGGCGGGCTCCTCAGTAGGCTCGTTCTATGCTCGGTTCAAGGGCAAGGACGACCTGCTCGACTACCTGGCAGAGCGGGTGTGGACGCAGGCATTGGAACGGTGGCACGCGGACCTCGCAGCGCCCGACTGGGACGAGATGGATCTGACCCGTACTGTCGAGACGGCCGTGACGCTGGTCATCGAGGCGCAGAGGTCCCGATCGGCCTACCTCGAGGTGCTCGATCAGGCCAACTCTTCCCGTGCGCCAGCGTACGAACAGTTTCGGACGGAACGGCTGGCTCGGCTGGCCGAGATCCTGATGAAGCGTCGTGACGACATCGTCCGGGAGGACGCCGAGCAGGCCGTCCGCCTCGGGCTCCGTGCGGTCGTGGGTGTCGTCGACGAGGAGCGTCGCTCCTCCGATCGGCTTCCGCAGGACGTTCTGGTTCGGGAGTGCACGGCCCTCCTGGCCGGGTACCTCGGGGGCGCGGGCTCCGGAGAGTCCGACTCGGGAGTCGAGTTCTTCGACGTGTGGGGCTGACCCAGGTCGTCCCCGATCACCTCACCAGGACGTGATCGATCTCGAACACGTCAGAAATGATCGTGTGGCTCTCGAGTTCGGTGTCCGTGATCCGGGCGGCGAAGCGGTATAGGCCCTCGAAGGGCGGGTCGGTGCGGAAGTCGATCCGCTGGTTGGAGGACCACGTTTCGATCGGGCTCGCTCCGGGGTCTACCCACCGTCTGTTCCTACTGTTGCAGACCTTGTACGCGGCGGAACGCCATCCTTCACTCGTGAGGCGCTCGAAGCCAGCGGCGCACGTGTCGTATGCGAGAGGCCGGGACGTGTTGTTCGCGATCGTCACATCCACGGACATCGCCACGCGATCGCCGTTGATCAGCTCGATCTGAGGGTCTTGAACGGATAGGATCACTTCCTCTGACAGGTCGGCGATTCCAAGGCACGAGGCCGTGCCGAGCGGAAGGAGCAACGAGAGTGCCGAGACCGACGCGCGTCTTCGCATGACCTCCTCCAATTCAGTGTCCACGCACCTGACATACGCCCCAGGGGTCGTGCAGTTGCCGGCATCGCTACTCCCGGCTGCCCGCGAACTCTTTTCGCGGGCCGCGCGTAGCTTATCTTCGGGGTCTACCTGGATCCCCGTTTCAGAGGGCTTCGCTCTCTCCCCCACCCTCCCGGTCATCGCCTCGGTTCCGGCGCGTATGTAGCCATGAGGTGGGGTTCGGGGATTTGAACTCAGGGGGTCCCCCGGGGAGACTCGGGGTGAAGGACGATTTGGTGAACGCACGACTGAAAGCATTCCGACCCGCTGTCCTGGCGCTCGTTGCGTCGGCTATGGCGGTCGGAGTCGAAGCCCAAACGAGCACCCTACGAGGCATGGTGTTCGACAGCACGGCCATGGAGCCGTTGGCCGGCGCGCGCGTGGCCGTGCTCGGAACCAACGTGCTCGGCCAGACCGATGCCGACGGGAAGTTCGAGTTGCCCGACGTCCCTGTGGGTTCGCACTGGGTGTCGTTCTTCCACGACCGTCTTCAGCAGCTCGGGGTGAGCCCGCAGTCCCAGCAGGTCGAGTTCTCCGACGGCCGCGTCTCCGATCTCACGCTCTCCATCCCCTCCGAGGAGACACTCCTTCTCGGGTGGTGCCTCGCGGAACAGCCGGCACCGGGCTTCTCCGCCGTGGCGGGCGTGGTGACCGACTCGCTGACGGGGGTGCCGATGCCCCGCGCCATCGTCCGGGCTCAGCCGGTCGGCCGCACGCTCGGGATCCAGCCGATCGAGGTCAGGACCGACGACTCCGGCTACTTCCGGATGTGCTCGGTCAACGCCGAACAGGACTTTCGACTCCAGGCGATGTTCGGTCAGAACTCGGGCCGCAGCGTCGACCTCTACATGCAGCCGGGCACGGCCCGGACACAGGACCTGGTCCTTCTGATGTCGGCCGAGGGCACGCTCTCGGGCTACGTCCGGGACTACATCTCCAACGAGCCGGTCTCGGGGGCCACGGTCCGCGTGATGGGCACGGAGAGCTCGACGCTGACGGACACCAGCGGCCGCTTCATCCTCGACGATCTACCTCCGGGCCGCCACCTCGTGACGACCGAGCACCTGGCGTTCGAGGAGCGGACGGATTCGGTCACGATCTTCTCCCAGGAGACGGTCGACATCGAGGTCCGGATGGCGACCGAGGCGCTCGAGGTCGAGGGGCTGGTCGTGACGGCGCGGACCCGCTTCGGACGGACGAGTTTGGCCGGAGACGCCAAGCGCGCCGACTTCATCACGCGGGAGGAGATCGAACTGATCCTCCCCCGGATCACGGCCACCGCCGACCTGCTCCGCAGCATGAACACGCCGGGGCTTCGGATCCGTGACGTGTACACGGTCGACGAGCTGACCGGTGTGATGGTGCCGGGGCTCTGCATCGAGATCAGCCGTCGCTCCGGAGGCGAAGGGTGTGCACCCGCCGCGGTGGCTCTCAACGACGTTGTCGTCCCCTACCCGGACCAGCTCATCCGCGACCTCGATCCGAACGTGATCGACCGGATCGAGATCCTCTCCCCGATCGACGCCCAGTTCCAGTATGGCTCGATTGCGGGGAACGGGGCCGTGGCCATCTACACCCGCTGAGCGGGCACGGCGCGCGGTGGGAGATGACGCTCGGGCGACGGGTCGTGCGCGTCGCTGGGGTATCGTGGCGGCGGTGGCGGTCGTAGCCGTGCTCGGACTGTCGCGCTTCATCTGGCCGCCGGCACCCTCGACGGTCGGGGTCCGGGACAACCAACTCTCGCCTTGCCCGGGCACACCGAATTGTGTGCACACGGGCCTGCGCCATCCCGCCGGTACGCGGGGGATGTTCATGACGGGCGGACTGATGAGAAGCGAGCTGCCGCCGCGCCTCGAAGAGGTGGTCCAGGCGATGCCGCGCACGCGCATCATCACGAGCAACGACTCGTACATCCACGCCGAGGTGCGTTCGCGGGTCTTCCGCTTCATCGACGACCTCGAGCTTCTGATCATGCCGGACCGGGAACTGGTCGTCCGGTCGGCCAGCCGGGTCGGCGTGAGCGACGGCGGCGTCAACGCACGCCGGGTCGAGGACCTCCGTGAACGACTCCTCGAGGCGGATCTGATCCGCTGATCGAGCCGCCCGGGGCGCCTTCGACCCGGTGTGTGTCGTTCTTCTAGTCGGTGTCGGCGTTGAGCGCGTGGGACGGCTGCACCGCCATCGCGCCCCGTGCGGGCACGTACGTGGCAAGAGCGGACGCGGCGACCACCAGGCCGATGGCCGTGGCCCACGTCACCGGGTCCAACGGCTCCACCTCGTACAGGAGCGCCTCTAGTCTTCGCGCAGCGAACACCGCCACACCGACGCCGACCACGATGCCCGCCGCCGTCGTCCAGATGCGGTCCTTCATCACGAGCGCCATGACGGACCGGGGCCGTGCCCCCAGGCTCAGCCGGATACCGATCTCGGGCACACGTTTACGGACGTCGTACGCTGTGAGCCCGTAGAGCCCGACCAGCCCGAGCAGGAGCCCACTGAGGGCGAAACCGCTCAGGATCTGGAGGTTGAAGCGAGGCTCGGCCACGGCGCGGTGGAGGTTGTCCGTGAGAGAACTCACCTCGCCGATCGGTAGCCCGGGAACCACTTCGGCAATGCGGGGCCTGATGCCGGCAGCGATGCTCGCCGGGTCGGCTCCGTCGTAGCGCACGATCATCGTCATGGTGGCCCACGGGATCTGCCTGTACGGGCGGTAGATGATCATCGGCGGGGTCTCGCCGAGCTGGACGTCACGCAGATCCTCCACAACCCCGACCACGGTCATTCGTGACCCGGCGGGGTCCCCCCAGACGAGCGTCCGGCCGATGGCGTCCTGACCCGGCCAGGACCGCTCCGCCAGACTGCGGCCGATGACGACGGGGGACGCATCCCCCGCCCCGTCGTCCGAGCGGAAGGCGCGGCCCGCGAGCTGCTCCATCCCCATCGCCTCGAAGAAGCCAGGTGTCACTGTGCGCCAATGCACAGGAGTGAAGTCGGACGCCCGGTCGGGCATCCGGTCGAGCGGAGCCACGAAGTTGGCCAATCCACCACCGCTGAACGGAGCCACGGGTGTGGCGCCCACCGCGGTGACTCCGGGCAGCCCCTGAACGGCCTCCATGACCTCGGGAACGATTTGGGCACGGGCGCGCCAATCCCACGTGTCGTCCGGCATGTTGATCGACAGCGCCAGCGTTCCTTCGGCCCGGAAGCCCGGATCGACGCTGGTGAGCGCTTCGAACGAGCGGAAAAGGAGTCCGGTTCCGACGAGGAGCACGACCGTCATCGCCACCTGCATCGAGACGAGTGCGCCTCGCACACGACGAGCCGGATCGCTGGCGCCGCGTCGGGCCGTGCCGATCGACGGACCGGCGGAGCGCCAGCGGAGCTGAACGATCGGAGCGATCCCACACGCGAGGGTGACCACGCCGACGACCCCGAGTCCGATCAGGAGAGCGGAGGTGTCGACGACGGCTTCGTCGATGCGCGGGATCCGGGCCGCACCGAGTCGACGAACGAGGGGAACGGCGGTGTACGCGCCGAGGACACCCAGGAGGCCGCCACCGGCCGCCATGAGTGCACTCTCGGTGAAGAGCTGTCGTGTCATGCGGGATCGAGACGCCCCGAGCGCCTGGCGCAGAGACATCTCCGTTTCCCGCGTCGTGGCGCGCACCATGAGGAGGTTGGCGACGTTGACGCACGCCATCAGGAGAAGCACGGCGGCGGCCGCCAGAAGGACCCAGCCGGCACGCTCGACCGTGGGCCCGATGAGCCGTGCGCGCGCGGGCTGGAGTCGGGTCGTCCATCCGAGATCGACGCCGTGGAGTTCACTGATGCGCAGTTGTAGCGAGGCCAACTCGGCCGAGGCTGTGGCCTCGTCGGTGTTGTCGGCCAGCCGGGCCAGCACCTCGAGGTAATGATCCTCTCGATCGAGCGTCGGGTCGGCTCCAAGAGGCACGAAGACGGGTGTGGTCCCCGTCAACATCTTGCCGAGGCGCTCGGGCATGACGCCGACGACCTCATGGAGTGCCCCGTCGAGGTTGAGCAGCGAACCGACGATCGACGGGTCTGAGCCGAAGTCGGTACGCCACGACTCCCAGGAGATCATCGCGACGCGCGCGGGTTGACCGGCCTGGTCCTCCTCGGCGGTGAAGCCTCGCCCGACGAACGGCTCGAGACCGAGGACGTCGAGTAGCCGGTGGCTCACGTTGGCCGAGGTGATGCTTCTCGGCTGACCTGGGCTCCTCAGGGTGGCACCACGGAAGACGAGCGCGGTGATGCTCTCGAACGAGCGAAGCTCCCGCTCCCAGTCTACGAACACCGGCTCGGAGACGGAGAAGCGTGCGCCCTCGGGCGTGACCATGTCGACGAAGACCAGCCGGTCGGGTTCGTCGAACGGCAGCGGGTCCAGCACCACGGCCTTCACGAGGCTGGCGATGGTGACGGTGGCGCCGATACCGACCGCGAGCGTGGCCAGTGCCGTGGCCGTGAAGCCGGGACGCCGACGAAGCTGCCGGGCGGCGAAGCGCAGATCGTGAAGCACGCCATCGAGTCTGGATGCACGGCCGAAGCGCTTCCGTCCTCGTGCCCGAGCGGAACGACTCTCCGCCTTCAGTCGCTGTAGGTCTCCGAACTCCTCACGAGCCTTCGCCTCGGCTTCCTCTCGGTCCCACCCCTGAGCCACAAGGTCGTCGACACGGTGCGCCAGGTGGGCGGCGAACTCCGCATCGATCTCGCGGTCGCCGGGGTTCACGATGCCTCCGGGGCGTGTTCCATCACACGGGAGACGGCTTCCACGTACTCGGCCCAGCTCCTCGCGTTGTCCTCGAGGGCCTCCCGACCTTCTGCGGTGAGCCCGTAGAACTTGGCCCGTCGATTGTTCTCCGAGACCCCCCAGCTGGCTTCGATCCAGCCCCGAGCTTCGATCCGGTGCAGGGCCGGGTAGAGTGCTCCCTCCTCGACCTGGAGCACGTCCTGCGAGCTGGCCTTGATGGCCCGCGCGATCTGGTATCCGTGGCGTGCGCCACCCGACAGGGTGCGCAGAATCAGCAGGTCGAGCGTGCCCTGCATCAGGTCTCGCTTCGTCATCCCATCCCCCTCGTTGCACCCGATCACCCCACTCAGGAAGCGCTCGGGATCTCCCCTAAGGTCTCATGGGGAAGGTCGTCCCACTCCCCCTAAGCTGTCAATGGGAACGGTGGGAGGGGTCAGTCTCCTGGGGAGAGAAGGGACTCGGAGGAGTCGGCGTCCGACGCCGGGAGGGAGGGCGGCGTATTGCCGGTCGAATCGTCCGTGTCCGTCAGTCCCCAACCGCCCTGAGCGTGGACCGCGATCGCGCCCACCAGCTGGTCCAGCCCCTTCTCACCCTGACGAAGGGAGTACCGGTAGATCCAACGGAAGCCCTTCATCGAGGCCACGCCGGAGGTGAGCACCACCCCCGCGGTGGATACCGCCGCTGCTGCCGCTGCCACACCCGCTCCGACTCCCGTCCCGAGGAGGGCACCGGAGACGACCGATCCCGCCAGCCACCCGAGTCCCGTACCGGCACCCGTCCCGATCCCGACCATCACACTGCCGAGCGCGGCGTTGATCCGCTGGGCCCACGCCACTGGACCCCGGAGGGTCACCTCGCACGCGGCGCCCTCTTGAAGTGGTCGAAGGGACACGACGACCTCGCGGAGGTCCGCCGTGGCTGCCTGGGTGGTGAATCCCGCCCCTTCCGTCACGACGAACGAAGCGCCGATGATATCGAAGATGAGAACTCCCCCATTCAGGGGGTCTCCCTTCCGATCCTTGAGGGAGAGCTTGTACGGCTCCTTCGGGACGAGTTCCTCCATCGACTTCAGGACGTCGACCGGAGGGGCCCGGACGACTCGACGAACCGTCACGGAGTCGGGCATGTCCTCCCCGAGGAAGAAGCGGACGAACGCACCCTTCGGCCTGGCTGGGCGAGTAGCCACTTCGGCCCGCATGTCTGCGAGGGCTGCGTCGAGGAACTCCGCGCCGATCCCGGCTTCGATGGCCGCGGAGCGAACGTGATCGAGCTCGTAGCCTTCGTGGGGCACGAGCGCGGTCGTGTCCGCCTCGTCGTCCGCCGACTCCGCCGCCCGGGCCGCCTCGGCCTGGAGGGTCGCCGCCCGTTGCCAGAGATGGGCGGCCTGCTCCTCGGTGAGCCGACCGAGCTCGCGGTCGCTCATCCTGTCCACCGCGCGCCCGCTTCGGGCCGCGAGCCGACGGGGTGCCGGCCGAAGGGCTGCCGACCGAAGGGGTGCCGACCTCGAATTAGAATGTTGATCCTCGTTCGCGTCATGGCCGCCCTCGTCCTCTACTCGGGGCCAGCACGGTCAGCAAGCTCCGCGGGTCTACACTCGTCATCCCGTACCGAACGACCCAGTGGAGGTGGGGACCCGTGACCCGTCCGGTCGCGCCGACGAGCCCGATGGGTTGTCCTGCCTCGACCGTGTCTCCGACCGACACCAGTTGACGTGATAGGTGAAAGTACGCGCTGAGCAGCCCCGCGCCGTGGTTCACGTATACGACGTTGCCTGCCAACAAGAACGGGTCCACGACCTCGACCGTTCCCCGAGCCGCGGCGAGCACCGTATCCCCTCGGGCGCCACGGAGATCCAGCCCCATGTGTCGACTCGAGACCTGACCGTTGAAGACACGGCCGTCCCCGAAGCCACTCGTCACTCGACTGTCCCGGGGCATGACCAGGTCGCCGGTCCACTGCGGTCGAGTCCGATGTGCCCGGGCGGCGGCTGCCCGCGCCCTGGCCCGGTCCCGGTCGAGCTGCTCCTGGTCTTCGGCCGAAGGCGGCGCGCCGAAGCGTGGCGCCACCCGCAGCTCCTCGTGGTCGTACGACCCGGGTATCACGGGGATCCTCACCTCGTCGTACGCCTCGGGAGCCTCCGCGTACACGTACCGAAGGCGGCTTTCCACGGTGGGCGGAGAGCCGACCGGTGCCACGGCGATCGACTCGAACGTCCGATCGTCGACCCGCGCAAAGTGGAGCTCCTCTCCCGCCACAGTGCCGTGGACGCCGAGGACTCGCGTGTGTTCGGACGCCCGCACACGTATCCGGAACAGTGTTCCTTCCCCGGGCTCCTCCGGCTCCCAGGTCACTTCGGGAGCCATCACGATCACGGGACCCTGCGGCTCCTCGACCTCGGACGGCCAGGCCGCGACGGCCAGGGCCGCGACCACAGCCAATACCAGGAACCCCATACGGATGAGCATGGGCCAATCTGTACAGGCCGCCGCGCACACGCGACCCTCGCCTCGGAATCACCCGGAGCAGAGCCGCCACCGCGTCGGCGCCGTGTGTATGGACAGCTGGGTCCTCCCCATGCGTACAACCCACCGTTGCCCTGTCTCTGGCCATCGTGCTGTATTGACTTCGATCAGTGAGGGGTCGAGGTTGCCGCATGGGAGCCAAGACGAGCCAACTGCAGATTCGGGTCTCTCCGGCCCAGAAAGCGTTGCTGCGAGAAGCGGCCGAGCGGGCCGGCGTCTCCATCTCGGCGTACGTCCTCGACTCGGCACTTCCGACACGACCCGACGACGTTCTCTCGGCCGTCGACCGTATCGCCGATCGTCGTACGCGTCCGGAGGCCCTGGCCGACCTCATGCGCTCGCTCTCTACCCTCGCGGAAGCGGACCTGACCGAAGCGCTCGGATCGATCGATCCGTCGGGGCGCGTACCACTGGTGAAGAACTGCCTGGCCGCCGTGGTCGAGCACGTCTGCCGCGAACGGGGCCTGGCCGAACCCGCCTGGGTGTCCGAGGTCGAGCCGCTCGAACGCCCACACTTCGCGTGGGAGCTACGGAGCCTTCGTCCGTACCTGATGCGTGCATCGCTTCCGAGCTTCAAGCGCCGCCGCCTCTACGTACCTGTGCCGTACGGTGACGCCTCGGTGGGAGGCCGATAGTGGTGGCGACCTCCCCCCTTCACCTCGCGACCGAGTACGAGACCGCGCTGCGCCGACTGGAGGAGGGCCTGATCCAGGACGGACTCGAGGTGGAGCTCTGTGTAGTCGGCGGTGCCGTGTTTCCCGTTCCGTTCGTGGCGGACCGCTCGATTCGGAGGCCTTCGGCGTTCTTCGCGAGCCTCTCCGACTTCGGTCGGATCGCTCAGCGGGCCGGGAAGGACGGCCCCGGGCTCGGGTGGATTCGCAACCTCGTCCCGCGAGGCCCGAGCGCGCGCGAGCCCTGGATCCAGAGAAGCCGCGTTCGGGTGTTCGAAGCACCGGCCGAGTACGTCTTCGCCATGCGGTGTCTCGCGCTCAAGACCGAAACGCCGGACGGTAGCCGGGAGGCGTTGTCCGACATTCGCTTCCTCCTGCGAGCGCTCGGCGTACAGTCGGCCGATGAAGCCCTCGCGCTTCTGGAACCGTACGCGACCGAGAATCAGCTTCCCGAGGATCTGCCGTCGTTGATGGAGCGGTTGCTCGACCCCTGATCGGGCCTCTCTTCGACTCGTGCGATCGATTCCGCGCGATGCCGAGCCCGTCCCGGGTCACGGCGTGGGCGCCTCGCCCGTCCGCTGGGTCAAGTCCGTGTAGACCGCGCCCAGTAGCTGCCGGAAGGTGTCGAGGGGCAGCGCCCCCTGAACCGGCGCGTACCCCAGCACGACGAAGGTCGGTGTGCCGCGCACGCCGAGTTGGCGCGCGAGGGTCGTGGCCGAAGCGATCCGTTCGAGCCGCTCATCGTCCGCGAGGCAGCTGTCGTAGGCGGACATGTCGACGTCCAACTCCTCGACCCATGGGCGGATGACTCCGGCAGGGTCGGCCGCGCCCTTCCAAGCCGACTGCTCGTTCCAGAGGCGTCGGTTGAGCACCTCGAACTCGTCGCGGCTCTGGGCGAAGGTGCACTCGGCCGCTTCGGTGGCGGGCAAGGAGTTTCCGAACATGCCGGTGATGTACGGGACGAACTTCCACTCGACCATCTCGGTGTCGATGAACTCGTCGACCAGAGTTGGAAAGGTCTCTTCGTGGAACTGGCGGCAATACCCGCAGCCGTAGTCGGACATCTCGACGATCTTCACGGGCGCCGAGGTGGCGCCGCGGTTGATCCCCAGAAGTGCCACTTCGACCGGCGCGTCGCCCTCGGGCGCACCACCCGCACCGCCACCGATCGGTGTCGAACGACCATCCCCCACGGGCTGGGAGAGGAGGTCCCGGGAGAGGTCCGACGTGCTGTCGTTCTCCGCCTCCGGGGCGCCGCAAGCGATCGCGAGGAGAAGCCCGAAGGTCAGCGTCCCGCGGAGGATCGTCTTCATTGCACTTCCAGATTGATGAGCTGGCCCATTCCGGCCAGGAACGAGGTGAGGGTCGCAAAGCGGCCCGTCACCATGAGGAGTCCGATCACGAGTAGCACGGCTCCCGCGATCCGTTGGAGTGGACGGAGCCAACTCCGAGCGATCTGGCTACCTGCCAGAAAGCCGTTCAGCGCCACCGACGCGGCGACGAAAGGTATACCCAACCCCACCGCGTAGGTCCCGAGAAGCGCCATACCCTCGAGCATCGTCGTTTCGAGGCTGGCGTACAGCAAGATCGTCCCCAGAATCGGCCCGATGCAGGGGGTCCATCCGGCGCCGAACGCGATGCCGACGGCCAGAGAACCGAGCGGCCCTGCGGGCCGGCCCTTCATGTCGAACCGGCGCTCCATCTCGAGAGCCGGCAGTCTGAGGAGACCGAGGAGGTGCAGTGAGAAGAGGAGGATGACGGCCCCTCCCACACGATTCACCCAGGGCAGCGCGCGCGCGATCGGCGGTCCGATCGACGTGGCGGCCAGACCCATCGTCATGAAGACCCCGGTGAACCCGAGCACGAAGAGGGTGGAGTTGAGTGCCGCCGACCGCCGAACCGAAGCCGTCGGGGCCTCGGTCATCTCACCGAAGGTCAAACCGGAGACGAAGGCCAGGTAGCTCGGAACGACCGGTAGGATGCACGGCGAGAGGAACGAGACCAGTCCGGCCAGGAAGGCCAGAGGGTACGAGAGGGTGACGTCCACCGAGCTAGAGGCGGAAGTCGGTCAGAAGTCGCTTCTCCTCCTCCCCGACCTTCGCCTGAATCGTCACCCATTCCTCGAGGCCACTGCCCTTCAGCTTGTTGCGTAGCAGCTGGTCCAGCTGGAAGAGACCCGCGGAGTTCGACAGCTCGACGGTGACGAGGACCGGTCGATCCTCACCGGACTCGAGGGACACCGACTCGACCGCGGCCGCGGAAACCGAGTGGATGGAGACCGACCCGGCTTCGAAGGGAATGCGGGAGCGGCCTTTGGCCATGTCGAGCGCGTCGGCCACGCGGACGACTCCGGCCTCCAGCGTGAGGGGCACACCACCGGATCGGTGCGAGATGATGGCGTGGAGGATCTCGGCCTGGAGGATGACGATCTCTCGCGGGCTGTAGATCCCCTGGAGCAACTCGGGAATTTTGGCTCGAGCGATGAACAGCGAGTACTCCTCGTGGTCCGCCCGGTGGATCGACATCCCGACGTCGTGAAGGAGCGCAGCGAGCGCGACGACGACCTCGGCACTCTCCCGTCCCATCCCGTAGTTACGAGTGACGCCCGGCTCCACCCCGGCGTCGACGAGCAGCCGAAGGAGTCGCACGGCCAGGTTCATCACGATCTTCACGTGCACGGGACCGTGGTCGGTCATGTCGAGCCGCTCGACGGCATTCACATTGGCCGCGATCCAGAGGCCGTAGAGCTCCTCGTCCGCGTTGACGCGAGCCACCACCGCCTTGAGCCGCTCGTTGTGCCGGGACGGCACGTTGATCTCGAGTCGTCGCGCAAAGCGGGCCTCGACGTCCCGGAGGATCTCGTCCTGCTCGTTCACGGTGTGTGTCCTCTCAAAGGGCATCCTCCCAATCCATCACCTTCTCCGCACCCTCACGAACCACGACGGTTCCCACGATGCGGTCGTGGATGGCCTGTCGGTTGGCGTCCCACCACACCTGGGCAAAGCCGAGGAGACCGGTGAACAGTCCGGCTGCGTATCCACCCGTACGCTCGAACGCGACCCACCAGGTGATCGGTTCCCCGTCCAGCCGAACGACCCGAACGCCGAGGAGCCGTTTCCCGACGGTTTGACCATTCCACCACGACATGATCAGTGTCATGTAGAGGGCGGCCCACCCGAAGCCGAAGCCGAGTTCGTCGGCCAGGTCGAGGATACGGGCAGCGATGCTGCGACCCTCTGCCTCCTCGAGAGCGTCGCGTGTCGAGGCCAACTCGCCTCGAAGGCTCGAGCCTTCGCTTCGGAGCGACGAGATCCGGCGCTCCAGTCGGTCCAGGGTGTCTGTGGCCACGACCGCCAGGAGGCGCGACCGGAGGGCGTCGGCTCTCGGCTCATCGAGGCTGTCCGTGGCCGAGAGCTCTTCCGCGAGTGCCTGCAGGGCCTCTACATCCGTCAGTTCCGCACCGACGCTCGTCTGTGACTCGGCCTCCGCGTCCTCCCCGGACGGGCTCGCCTCGAACTGGACGAGGAGTTCGTCCACGGTGGCTGCCCACTCGACCGACCAGTCGGCCTCGGAGGGTGCGGCCTCGATCAAGACGCCGCGCAGGACGTTGTCCCCGAGGCCGGCCGCACGCCCGGCTTCGATGAGGTCCGAAGCCGCCTCGATGGCGCTCTCGCGGGAATCGCCGAGGTCGAGACTCTCGAGAAGAGAAAGACCGGCCAGGCCTGTGGCCACCTGCGCCCCGAACGTCTCCATCGAGGTGACCTCGTCGAAGTCGGAGTCGCCTCGGCCCAGGTTCGGTCCGAAGATGGCCCAGGCGCCGGCGGTTCCGAGAGCGATCACCAGCCCGAGACAGCCCACGGAGAAGCGCATGGCGCGGCCGAACACGCTGCCCTGGACCGGGGTTCGCTTGAACCCGGCCCGAATGAAGAAGGCGCCCGCCACGACACCGAGGATCAGAGAGAAGCTGTTCGTCAGGGCGGTGATGAAGAGGATGACGAGCCCGTCGAGGGCGAGCGCGGCCGCTCGCCGACGTGGTGTGGCCAGTTGCCGTCCGTACAGATCACTCGACACCTCGAGAGCATCCGGTGTGACGATGCTGCGTGGATCGCGGTTCCCGGTAGCCACCCCTCGATGCTCCGCGCGGTCAGCGCCGCCGGACGAGAAGCACGAGCGCGAGCCCGATCGCTCCCCCGACCAGAGCGCCCTTGGCGATCGAGTCGAGCGGGGGGCTCAAGAGCGGTCGTGGACGCGGGTCGGACGCAGGGGCCGGTGGTGGGTCGCCTGCGGCAGCGCGCACGACCTCGTCGGGGCCTCGACGAACCGGGGGCGTCCTCTCCCGGCGTTCGACTTCTTCGGCGTCGGCGGTTTCGTCGGCGTCGTAAGTCGTGGTCTCGTGTGGACTTCCGTCCCACCCACACGTTGCGCACTCGAGGTGCTCGCGGTCGCGCGCCGTGCGATTTGCGTACCCGACCTCGTCACCGCACAGCGGGCATCCGAGACCCGAGGTGAGGGGGATGATCGCGCCGTACAGCGCGCCTTTCGAGAGGTCCAGCTCCTCGGCGAGGCCGTTCACGCTGCGGTCCGTCGTCCAGTACAACTCGTTGGCCCGCTCGATGACTTCGGGGGTGACCTCGGACGCGTGCATTCTCCCTCCATCGGCTTGACCCATCACGATCGTGAGCGGAAGATAACATCCGGGGTAGGGCGTCCGCACCCGTAAGTCGGCGTCTGACCCGATCTTCCCGGATTACCGGCCACCGAGATCAACGGCGTAGAGTGTGAAGATTCCAGTCGATCACGGGCACCTCGAGGCCCTGTTGAAACAGCCCACCGACACGCCCCGCGGTGTGGCGGTGATGTGCCACCCCCACCCGATTCACGGCGGGACGATGCACACCAAGGCCGTGTATCGATCCGCGCAGGGCTTCCTCGATGCGGGGCTGATCACGCTCCGCTTCAACTTTCGGGGCGTCGGTACGAGCACGGGTAGCTTCGACGAGGGGGTCGGCGAACAGGATGACGCTCGGGCCGCCGTCGACTGGGTCGAGTCCGAGTACCCCCATCTGCCGATCGTCCTCGGCGGCTTCTCCTTCGGGTCCATGGTCGCCCTATCGGTCGGGGTCGACGATGCGCGCGTGACCTCGCTCCTTGGCCTCGGGCTTCCCGTCGACCTGGACGAGCGGTACGACTACTCCTTTCTGGCCGACGCCGGGAAGCCGATCCTGGTCGTCCAGGGAGAGAAGGACGAGTTCGGTAGCGGTGCGCAGGTCGCCGAGGCACTCGCACCCCTCGGCAGCCACATCTCCCTCGTGCGTGTGCCGGGCTCCGATCACTACTTCGCAGGGGGGCTCGACGAGCTTCGCGGAGCGGTTCGGGGCTACTTTGAGTCGGGTCCCGGGGCGCGCGCGCTCCTGACCGTGTAGCCGTAGCGCAGCCAGGGGGTCGACCAGTGAGAAGCCGAGACCGTGTGCTCCAGAGTCTGGAGAAGGTGTACGTCGATGCGTTCACCTCCGCGGAGCGTGACGGTGACGCCTCCCAGATGGCGAAGCTCGACCTCGACTACCAGCGGGATCAACTCCAGCTGGAGGTGCTTCTGGACATCCGCTCCCTGCTGATGCCGGCCGACGAGGACTCGACGGACAAGACCATTTCGCTGCTCGAGAAGGCGCAGAGCATCCGAAAGCTGACGAAGCTTCGCTGATGAAGATCTACACTCGCACGGGAGACGCCGGCCAGACGTCCCTCTTCGGCGGCGGTCGTGTGTCGAAAGACCACATTCGTGTTCGGGCCTACGGTTCGGTCGACGAGCTGAACGCCACCTTCGGTTGGGCCGTGACCCAACTACCCGACGGCCCGATTCGGGATCGTCTGCTCCTGCTTCAGCACGATCTCTTCACGCTGGGCGCCGACCTTGCGACGCCGCCGCCTGCGGATGGCCGCCGGCGCCCCGAGACGCCGGATTTGCCGACCGAGCGGGTCGTCGAGATGGAGACGTGGATCGACGAGGCCGACGAGGAGCTCCCCGCGCTCCGGGCGTTCATCCTGCCCGGCGGCTCGGCGGCAGGGGCGGCTCTACACCTGGCTCGCACCGTATGTCGGCGGGCCGAAAGGGACGTCGTATCGCTCAGCGAGGTCGACGAGGTGTCGCCGACCGTCTTGTCGTGGCTGAACCGATGCGCGGACCTGCTCTTCGCGTTCGCCAGACTGGCCAATCACCGGCACGGTGCACCGGACGTCGAGTGGAGAAAGCCGACGGACTGACGACGGCTCGCCCGCTGCCCGATAGCGACCACCCAAAATCCCGTCCTCTAGTTCCCCCGCGTGTAGATCATCCACACGCCGTTGCCGCCACCCAGTCCGAACAGGTTCCCGGCCTCGACCGGCTTGTAGAGGACCATCCGCTGGATCGCGTCCGGAGGGAGGCGAAGGGCGAGGTTGGGGTCGGTCGCCCTCACGTCGTTGATGTAGATCATCATTTCGACGCATCCGTCCTGGTTCATCATCACCTGCCCGGTGATGTAACCGACACAGATCGTGCCGTTCGAGTTGTGACGCACCAGGACGCCGGGTACGTGGAGTGAACGCAGGATGTCGGACGCGTCTCGGGATCGTTGCCTCACCTCGTCGATCTCGTCCTCGGTGATGACGATGCCACCGCGCCGGCGCGCCAGTTCGACGGGGGGCGCGTCCGCCGTGACCGTCAGGGGGGCGATCTCGATCGGTCGGGTATCGAGCAGCATCTCGACGAGTAGGCGTTGCCGATCCGGGACCACGAGCGTGTCCATCTTGGTCCCGTAGGCCAGATGGTCGGTCATCAGCATGTACGTGCCGGCGGGCACGTTTTCGAAGAGGAAGTGTCCGTCCGAGTCGGTCAGAGCGCGGAAGTACGTGCCGCGGATCCACGTTTCGGCCCCCTCCACGCCACGTCCGCTCTCACGGTCGAGCAGCGTACCCGAAAGCCTGGATGTTCCCAGCTGCTCGACCGAGATCGGGGCCTCGATGAAGCCGGAGTCGTCGATCACCATCTCCTGGCGGCGGCTCTGTCGACCGTAGAAGTCGGCGGACACGAGGATCGGCACACCCCTCGGGGCGTCGCACACATGAAAGCGACCGTCGGGGCCAGTGCGAAGGTCGATACGACCGGGCGTCGGGTCGTCCGCCTCCTGCCAGCTGAGCGTCACCCCTGCGCCGCCGAGGCTCATCTGCGACTCGAAGTCCACCACGTGGCCGGTCACGATGCCACCCTCGGGTGGCTGGCCGTCCATGAGGCAGTCGGAGCGGGTGATCGTCCGACGGGAGGGCATGGCCAGGTCGACCTCGATCGTGCGCCCCGGCTCAACGACGATCGAGCGGGGTCCAGCGGACAGCCCCATCTCCCCCAGGCGCCGGTGGAAGAAGAGGATGCTGTAGCTGCCGGGCGGGACACCCTCGATGCGGAATCGACCCTCGTCGTCGGTGTCGGCCTGGTAGGAGGTCTCCCATAGGAAGACGGCCGCGTCGCTGAGCGGGCCCCCGGCCAGCGAGTCGTGTACGACCCCCTCGATGGCTCCGGTCTGCCCCAAGACCGGCGCCACCATGGCCAACAGAAGCCCCGTCGCAAAGCTGCTGACACGTCCTGTTCGTGCTTTCATCAGCTGCACCTCGATCCGACGCGCACCCGACCCGAGCCTCGGGTCTGCCCGGTACCATACGCCGCGGTCGCCGAATTCGTACAGGACGGCTCGGGGCTCCTCGGAAAGAAGCGTCGCGAAGCCGCTTGACCTCCGCGATCGGGTGAGTACAGCTTCTTGGCAGAATCACCCTACCGGACACCAGGTCGTCATGACGTATATCATCACCGAGCCCTGCATCGGGGAGAAGGACGCCAGTTGCGTCGAGGTTTGCCCCGTCGACTGCATCTACGAGGGCGAGGATCAGTTCTACATCCACCCCGACGAGTGTATCGACTGCGGCGCCTGCGAGCCGGAGTGCCCGGTCCAGGCCATCTTCCCGGACACGGACGTGCCGGCGGAGTGGACGAACTACGTGGAGAAGAACCGGACCCACTTCGAGTAGGTCCTTCGACTCGACGTCGAGCGCAGACACAAAGAGAGCGGCAGGGCATCGGCCCTGCCGCTCTCTTGTGTTTCCTACGCGGACGACGTTGGCGCTATAGGCCGAGCTCCCGAATGCGTTCCAGTGAAATGGTGGCGGGCTGAGTCTCCCCGGCTGGTATCAACCGAGTGTCCTTGGGCTCCACGTCCTTCTGCTGACGCACCAGGAGGATCGTCGTCGCGACGGCTGCTGCTCCCAGCAGCCCGATCGCGAAGTTCTTCATGACTCATCCTCTGTGGTGGCGTACTCTGTCGCGTCACGTACAATCGGTCCGCCACAATGTTTCGAAACGAATCCGGGCGTGCGGGCCCGGATCGCAACAATTGCGCAACGATGACGAGACGCTCGTATGAATGACAACGAACGGGCCCGTTGGGTTGAGACGGCTCGGGCGGGAGACCCCGTCGCGATCGCGGCCCTGCTCGTCGCGACGCCGTCCGTGAACCCGGCGCTCTCGCCCGGTGGTCAGGGTGAAGGCGAGGTGGCCGCGGTGTGTGCCGATCTGCTCCAGCGATGGGGCTTCGCCACAAGCGTGATCGAAGTTGTGCCTGGACGACCGAACGTCGTGGCCGAGCTGCCCGGCCGAGGTCCCCGCCTGCTGTTCAACGGTCACCTCGACACGGTCGGCGTCGAGGGAATGACGATCGACCCGTGGGTTCCCGCAGTCGCGGATGGACGCATGAGCGGTCGCGGATCGTGCGACATGAAGGGCGGTGTGGCTTCGCTTCTGGCCGCCGCGCACCGGCTCGCTACGAGCGGCGACC
>JAUIKL010000171.1 GCA_030430625.1 Gemmatimonadota bacterium | reverse complement strand
TGAGGTCGAGCGTGGAGAACTGTTGGAAGACCCGCACCGGGTCCTCCGAACTCAGGACCGTGACCGCGCTCGAAAGCCGGATCCGCTCCGTCCGGGCCGCCATGGCGGCCAGGAGTGTCGTGGGGGACGAGACCACGTAGTCGGGGCGGTGGTGCTCCCCGACCGCGAAGACGTCGAGCCCGACCCGATCCGCCACTTCGGCCTCTTCGAGAAGCCGCGCCATCCGTTCCTTCGCTTCGAGTTGCCGACCCGTGGCGGGGTCGATCCGGGTCTCGCCGAAGGTGTAGAGTCCGATCTCCATGCTCTATCATAGCCCGTGTCGAAGCCCTTCGTATCGGGATCGCTACGCACTCGTCCGAGAACCGTTCCCGACCCTGGCGATCGTTCACGATGACCCGAAATCGTTTCGTGGGACGCAGCTTGCGCGGGGCCGTCGTCCTCTGTGGCCTCTGCGTCTTTCCGGCCCACGGCCAGCAGTCGGACCGCGTCGTCGCCCCGGCGATCTCCACGATCGAAGTCGGGACACTTCCGGCGCCGTACACCAATCCTGAGCGGACCTTCCAACTCGTCTCCGGGATGAGGGCACTGAACCCGGACCGGATCGACCTCCACCTGGCGGCGGCCCGTGAGGCTACGGCCCTCGGTGTGACCGATGCCGACCCCGAGCGGCGGAAAGGGTGGCTGATGCTGGCCGAAGAGGCGGCTCGGGATGCGGTGGGGGTCGACTCGCTTTCGGCCGGTGCACAGTACTGGCTCGCCGCGTCCCTGGGGCTCCGGGCGGACGTGGAGGGCGGCCGAACGAAGATCACCCTGGCCAGGGAGGCATACGAGGGGGCCAAGCGAACCCTCGAACTCGATCCGGATCACCCCGGGGCACACCATATCGTCGGGCGGCTCCACTCAGGGGCCAAGCGCCTCGGTTGGGCGTCGAGAATGATCGCGCGGGGCCTCGGGTTGGGGGGGATTCTCGACGAGGCGTCGTGGGAGAGTGCTGAAGTCCACATGCGGCGTGCGGCCGAGGCGGAGCCGGAGACCCTCGTGAACCTCTACGAACTGGGGAAGCTGCTCGTGGAGCAGCTCGAGCGACCCGACGAGGGCTACGGGTTGCTTCGGGACGTCGCCGACCGTGTGCCGAGACACGACGTGGATGCGGTCTACATCGAGAAGGCCGCTCGACTGCTGGAGGGTCCAGGCGCGTCCTGAGCCCGGTCAGGCCACCATACGAGCGATGGTGAGCGCCGTGAGCCGAGTGTAGAGCTCGTCGACCACATCGGCCCACCCGGGCATGGCCGATGCGTGTCGGTGGGCCGCCAACCCCATCCGGACGCGCTGCTGCCGATCGGTGGCCAGCGCCCGGACCGCCGTCACGAAGGCGTCATCGGAGGACGCCGCGTGCCCGGTCTGCCCCTCGATGATCAGCGTCGGCGGACCTCCGCGATCCCGGCACACGACGGGTAGCCCCGCCTTCTGTGCCTCGAGAACGACCTGTCCGAGGGTGTCGAGGAGGGAGGGGAAGACAAAGATGTCGGCGTCGGTGTACTCGGCGCGAAGGCGATCCTTGTCGTCGATTCTCCCGGTGACACGGACCCGACCCGATGCGATCTCGGCGGCCAGTCGCTCCCGAAGAAGAGGGAGATCGTCTCCTCCGCCGACGGCCACGAAGTCGGCTTCGGGGACCTCGGCCACGCATCGCTCGAGGAGCTGGAGGTTCTTCTGCCCGTAATCGATCCGACCCACGTAGAGCAGCCGAGCCCGAGGCCGGATCGACGGCGTCGGGGCACCGAAGGTCAGCGTGTCGGCACCGCGGCCCCACACCTCGACTCGGGACCGAACGTGTGCTCGGAGTTCTCTGCGGACCGGGTCGGTGGGTGCCAGGACGAGGTCGGTGCGTGCGGGCTGCAGCATCCAACGCAGGAGTGCCCAGGACCCGCTCCTGGCCCACTCCGATGCGGTGCGACGGCCCGGAAACGCGTGAAGCCGCGCTTCGATCAACTCCGAGGCGTAGTGGGGAAGGTCGGTCGTGTAGACGTTCACGTAGGGGATGCCGAGACGGCGCGCCAGCAGCTGCCCCTGCGTACCGATGCCGGGTGAGGTCCCGACGACCACATCGTAGGTGCGGCCCCGAGCGTGCCTCAGGAGTCGCGTGTTGGGGCGCGGGACGACATCGAGCGCGTCGACGGTGAGGCCGTGGAAGGAGAGGGGCACCCGGGGACGAGCGGAGATGTATCGCGTCGAGGGGGCCGCGGTGACACCGGCCTCGTCGTGATAGGTGTAGAAGTCGATCGTCGCGCCGTTCCGTTCGGCACCCTCGACGATACGGGAGGTGACACGAGTCACGCCGCTCTTGAAGCGGCCGTTGGGGTGTCCCTGCTCGGCAAAGAGCGCGACGCGGAGTCCGGTCCCGGTGGGGTGCGCGGTCATCGGAGTCACTGCTCCTGCGCAAACGATACGGTGTGGTGGATGAAGTCGTGGTCCGACACCCGCAGCTGGTGCACGACGCGGGACGAGGTGTGCACACCGGCCCTCGGCGCAGTCACGAAGAGGTCGACCGTCTTCGTACCGCGGCCGTCGCGTCGGTTCTGATGATTGCCCGGTGTGTTGTTCGCGCCCGCGACCGAGTACGGGTTGCGTCGGGGCACGTACGTCGGTCCGTGGTCGGCTACCGCCCATCCCCGCGGCAGCCCGCTCGTGAAGTCGGGTCGGTCGATGTTGAAGTCGCCGGCCACCACCACGCGTTTGCCCTCCGATTCGAGTCGCGATGCCATGGCCATCGCCTGATCGATCTGCCGACGGGTGATCCTTCGCTCCTCCTCGTTGCTCGGCGAGTACGCGTGAAGGTTCAGCACCGTCAACGATGTGCCCCCCACGGAGATGTCGACGGCCAGAGCGCCCTTTCGAGCCACGGCTTCGTACGGCTTGGTCCCCATCGGAGGTGTCGCGAACTCGAGGAAGTCCGAGTCGCCGACCGGGTGGCGTGACAGGGTCAGCAGGCCGGACGCGTTGACGGTGCTTGTCGGGTCGGTCCTGCCCGAGGTGACCACCGCGTACTCGGGGAGATGGCGCTGCATGAGCGAGACGATGCGGCGGTCGAAGACCTCCTGAAGGACGACGACATCGGGTTCGCAGGCCCGTACCGTCGAGACGAGTCGCTCCAGGCGAGACTTGCGGTCGGTGGACCACGGGTAGGGAATCAGCAACGGACGAGCCGGGAGGAGCCAGAGGTTGCCCTGCAGGACGCTGACGGGAGGTGCGTCGCTCCCGAGGTCGGCCGGCGGGGGCGGGCTCATGAAGGCCGGGCACTCCGCCTGTCGGACCACTCGACCGTTCAGCCCGTGAACGCCCGTGTAGGTCAGCGCGCACACCAGGTAGGCGAGCACAGCGAAGAATCCGTAGAACCGGGGTCGCTGCTTGAACGACATCATGGTTGTTCCTCGGAAAGTGTGGCCCGTCCGATGACGGCCATTCCGGCGAGGGTGGGGAGGTAGAACGTGTAGACCCGCCACCAGACGAGGGTGGCGGCGACCGACGCGGGAGCGATCGTGCCGCCGAGTACGGCGGCGAACGCGGCCTCCACACCTCCGGCACCCCCCGGGGGCGGAAGGAGCGCGGTGGCGTAGTGGACGAAGAGAGGCCGAAGCGTCAGATCGGCCAGGAGAGGCTGCACGCTCGCCGGGTCCGGTAGCGCGGCCCACGCCAGGACGGGCAGGAGCAGCATGCGCGCGGTGATGTGCGCGAATGACCAGACGGTGGCCAGCGCGAGTGTGGCGCGTGGGAGTGCGAGGATATCCACCGATCGCTCGCGGAAGCCCTTCGCCCCCTCGAGCAGGTGGGTCCACCGGTCCTCTCCGAGGTGGACCCGGTTCCACCAACGGGGGGCCGTGCGGTGCTCCTTGGGCACGACGGCGAGGGCCACGAGTCCGAGCGCCGAGACGATGCCCGCGTAGAGGAGGAGGCCGGACGAGACCCACCGGAGCCCGTCGGCGAACATCAGGACGAGAGCGGAGAGAAGGACGAGCGCCGTGGCCTCCAGCCCCATCTCTCCGATCAGGAGGGCACCGCCGGATCCCAGTGGGACTCCGGCCCTGGAGAAGACGGCGAGCTTCGCCGGATCCGATCCGGCTCGCGACGGCGTGATGGCGCCGAGCGCGTCTCCGGCCAACTGCGCCACGATCGACGTTCGCAGCGACACGGGAAGATCGAGGCCGCGCGCCACGGTGCTGACCCGGGCGCCCCGCGCCGTGACCTGGAGGATGGCCAGGACGCAACACAGAAGGTGAGCCCCCGGGGGGACGGCTCCGAGAACGCCCTCCAGGTCGACACCCGCCCGGCGCACGATCCAGGCGGAGACGGCGATGCAGGCGAGGAAGGACAGAGCGGCGATCGGGGCTCGACCCCGGCGCCGCAGCGGGCGGTCAGCGGTGGGAGGCGAGGCCAGTTGCGACGTCGTCATAGAGAGCGACGAGCTCCGTGAAGGTTCGACGCCAGTCGTAGGTCCGCGTGGCGAACGATCGAGTGCGGTCCCGGAGTTCCGGGCTCAGGCGACCCACGAGTCGTCGGATCGCTTCGGCCGCACTCTCGGGGTCCCCGTGTCGGTAGCGTTCTCCCGAGTCCGACCCCTCGACTCGGTCCGGAGCCGCGGCGCGGTCCACCACGACGGCCGGGAGCCCGCAGGCGAGCGCCTCGGCAATCGACAGGCCGAAGGTCTCGCCGGGGCCCGAGCCGATGTAGAAGTCGGCGCTGGCGAGGGCACGAGCCAGCTCCTCTCGACCGTTCATGAAGGGCAGATGGGTCAGCCAGGGATCGCCTTCGACACGGGCGAGCACCTGATCGCGCTGGGGACCGTCGCCGATCAGGACGACGTGGGGTCGCTCGTCCGGTGCCAGACGCGCGTGGCCGTCGAGGAAGACGTCGAGGCGCTTTTCCGCACAGAACCGCCCCGCGTACACACCGACCGGTCTGCCCTCCGGGATCCCGAGAGCCGACCGGTCGAGCCCTCCGTCACCCCAGGGGCGGAAGGTGTCGAGGTCGACACCGAGACCGATCGTGTGGACGTTCGGAAGGCCGAGCGACTTCAGATCTGCCGAAGTCGATGCGGAGGCCGCCACGGTCGCCGAGAACCGTCGGTACACCGACTGAACGAGTCTTCGCGCGGCCATGCGGCCGAGTACACGAATCGGCGCCGCCAGTCGGCTCTGCACGTACGGTTCGGCGAAGGTCCTCACCACGTCGGCGTGATAGAACCCGATCGTCGGCGCGCGCGCGCCGCTGCGGCGCAGCAGGTGGGGTACGATGAAGGGACTGCCGACCTCGATCACATCGGGTCGTTCCCGTTCGAGCACGGAGCGTACCGAGGAGGCCGACAGCATGAGCCGATACGCGTCGGACACGGGAAGGACCGGGCCGCGTACCGAGTAGACCCGTGTGGCGCCCATCGAAGACCGTGAGTCCTCGCGACCGGGCACCACGAGGATGTGCTCGACACCCCGTTCTGCGAGGGCTTTCGACTTGGCGTGAAGGTACGTCTTCACCCCTCCGGACCCGGTTTCCGAGTAGAAGTCCGTGATGTCCAGAATTCGGAGGGGTCGGTCACCCCGCGCGCCGCCCGGTGGCGGACCCTGCAGCGCGGACGGCAACACGGCGACCATGGACGGAAAGGATGGAGCCCGTTCGTGATCGGACTGTCGCGCCTCCTTGAAGAGCGGGTAACGGAAGAGGAACGGCTCGCGGTACCTCGGCTGCCCCTCCTCCAACAGATGGGTTACTTCGGGGGTCTATCCCTTGAAGCATCGTGCGGATGTACGCGATGTTGTCGTTACGTCATACACCCCTGAAGGGCCCCGTCATGATCCCGTCTTCTCGTGTTCTCGTTTCCGCTCTGGTCGGTGCCACACTGATCGGTTGCTCCTCGAGTTCCGGCCCCGCGCCCGTCTCCACGCCCGCGCCCGCTCAGCCGGCGCCCGCCGCCGAGGCGAGCGCCGATCCGACGACGGCGGACGGGATTTTCACGATGGCCCAGGCCGACCGCGGCGAGGAACTCTTCCAGAACGTCTGCTCGGAGTGTCACGACGCGGAGGACTGGACGGACGCGGGCTTCAAGGGTCGGTGGGAGGACGAGTCGGTCTTCCAGCTCTG
>JAUIKL010000015.1 GCA_030430625.1 Gemmatimonadota bacterium | reverse complement strand
GCGGAGCGCCGGAATCGCCGACCGATCAGTCAGCACGTCGAGGAGGGGAGCATCCCAGGTCTGCCTCAGTTCGGCCCACAACTTGTCACGCTGATCGTGGCGGAAGCGGAGGAGGATCGCATACCCGGAGAAGAGCACGACCACGAGAAAGAGCGCGGCGATGATGAGCGACATCACGACGAGCGCGGTGTCGCCCGGCTCGAGCGACCGCATGAAGCTCAGGTCGAAGCTCACCTCGTCGAGCGGCTCAAACCGCCGCGGGGGCCCGGCCTCGACGCAGGAGCCTCCATACCCGAGCCGAGAGTTCGACGGGCGAGAACGGCTTGAGTACGTAGTCGTCCGCCCCGAGTTGGAAGCCCCGCACCACGTCGGCTTCGCTCCCCATCGAAGTGAGCATGATGATGGGGACCGCGGAGAAGGATGGGGTTCGGCGGAGGGACTCCAACACCTCGAATCCGTCCATCCCCGGCATCTTCACGTCGAGGATGAGCAGGTCGGGCGTGTCCTCGAGGGCCAGTTCGTAGACGTCTCGCCCGTTGTCGCAGCGGGTCACGTCGAGCCCTTCCTTCTGCAGGCGGTGCAGCAGGATCGTGGCGGAGATCTCGTCGTCCTCAGCGACGAGAATCCTTCGGATCGTCTCGTCCGGATCCGCCTCCTCCCACACGACCTGATTGCGCCCCGCCTCACGCGCTCGGAGGAGCCGGACCCGGGCCTCGTCGAGCGCCGCGTCGAGGGTGGCATCGGTGTCCACTTCGATCACGCCGATCGACGCAGTGAACCGGAAGGACTCACCGTCGGGCGTCCGGATCGACTCGTCCCGCAGCCGATCGAGGATCCGTTCGGCGCGCTCCACGACCGAGGGGGTTCCTCCCGTTGGGGCCACCAGGAGGAAGTCACCCGCTCCCAGCCGCGCGAGAAAAACGCCATCGCCGGCCGCCTCGACAAGCGGCCCCGTCACCGACTTGAGTACGGCCTCTCCTACCTCCCACCCCCACCGCTCGGTCACCGAGAGAAAGCCGTCGAGTTGGATCAGGGCCAACGACGATGCCGTCTCCAGCCCCGAGAAGTGCTTTCGTGCAGCCGACCGATTCCCAAGGGCCGTCACGTGGTCCACGAGGGCACCCGTCGTCCGCGCCACCGAACGCTGCAACCGCGACTCGACCTCCGCGGCCAGTGTGTCGGGGTCGAACGGCTTCTCCACGTATACGTCGGCCCCGAGGGCGTAGCAGTCCTGGCGGATGTCGGTGCCGCTCCGAGCCGAGACCACGACGATCGGGGCCGACGACGTTTCGGGGCGCTCCCGGAAACGGGTGATCAAGACGCGCCCGTCCACGTCCGGAAGGATGAGGTCTAGAACGATGAGGTCGATGGCCCGCTCCGAGGCGATACGGTCGGCCTCCGCTCCCGTGGCGACGACGTGCAACTCCCGGTCGTCGCCTCCGAGAACCGCCCCGAGGAGGTAGCCGATCTCCGGATCGTCTTCGATGATCAGCAGCGTTCGTGCGGGCTCGGTCACGCTTGGGGTTCCTGGACGGCGAGTGGGAAGGAAGCGTCGAGAAGACGAGCCAGCATGTCGCACGCCGTATCGTCTCCGGCGTGCACGGTCGCGAGTTCGTCGACGAGGGTCCGCTCCTTCTCGTTGAGACCGTCGTGCGTTACGGCCAGAACGGGGAGGCCGGTATGCAGCCGGTCCTCACGGAGAGACAACAACTCGGCCACCCCGTTGATCCGTTCCAGACCGAGGTCCAGCACGACCGCGTCGGGCGCCTCCCGGGCGAGTATCGACATGAAATCGGCGCCATTCGAGTCGGCCAGTTCGAGCCCGCGTTCCTCGATCACACGGGAGAACGCGTCGCGGCGCTCCCCCTCGTCGGCCATGAGGAGGACTCGCCCGCCACGCTTACGGCCGAGGTTGCGCCACAGGACCCGCAGAAGGTCCTCGCGCTCGAACGGTTTGGTGACGAGATCCACGGCCCCCAGGAGCTTGCCGCGGCCCTCGTTGGCCACCACGCTGACGACAACCACGGGGATCGTGCGCAGCTCGGGGTCCGTCTTCATCCTCTTGAGGACCTCCCAGCCCGTCATCTCGGGCATGATCAGGTCGAGGGTGACGAGATGCGGTCGGTGCCGCCGAGCCATCTCCAACCCCTCCGCGCCGTCCGACGCGGCGAAGACCTGACAGCCGAATTCGTCGAGATAGTGGTAGATGAGGTCCCGGGAGTCGGCCTCGTCGTCGACGACCAGCACCTTGAAGTCGCTCCACCCGAGTCGGGCGCCGCTCCGTGTGGTCGAGCCATCCGCACCGACAGGTGGGCCGGAAACGGTGGCCCCACCGGCGCGAGGGCCGAGCGGAGGAGCCGTTGGTACGGCTTCGTCGGAGACGTTCGCCGGCGGTTCGACGTCCGGCTCAGCCGACTGCGGATCCTGGGCAGGAGGGTCCTCGGCCTTCGCTCTGTCGTCGACCGCGTCAGCCGCTCGCAGGTGGAGCTGCGAGGCGGCGTCGACCACTACGGGCGGCCTCACCTCTCGCGCTACCTCTCCATCGGGACGGGCGTCGGGCCGTTCGGCTCTCTCCCCGATGACAATCCGGAATACGGACCCCTTGCCGACCTCCGACTCGACCATCAGGTCGTAGCCCATCAGCAGACAAATCGACCTCGAAAGGGCGAGACCGAGGCCGGTGCCACCGTACTTCCGGGAGGTCCCCGCCTCCGCCTGCTGGAAGGCCTCGAAGATGGCCTCGAGCCGATCTTCGGGGATCCCGATCCCGGTGTCGACCACGGAGATCCCGGTCGGCGTCGCCCCATCCGCTGCCGTATCGAGTCGCACCGTGACCGAGCCCTCGTGCGTGAACTTGAGCGCGTTGCCGACGAGGTTGATGATGACCTGCTTGAGCTTGGCCGAGTCCGTCTCGACCAGCGACACCGACTCGGGGACGTCGGCCACCAGCTTGATGTCGCCTTCCTTGGCCTTCGCCTGCCCCTCGAGCTGCTGCACGGTCTCGACGCAGAGGTGCGCGAGGTCGACCTCCTCGATGATCAGCTCCATTCGACCGGCTTCGACCTTCGCCAGGTCGAGCACCTCGTTGATCAGAGCCAGCAGGTGCTTCCCATTCGACAGAACCCGCTGAAGGAAGCCGAGGTCTTTGTCGTTGAGCCGCTCGTCCTTGTTCTTCAGGAGGATGTTCGTGAAGCCGATGACCGAGTTGAGCGGAGTGCGCAACTCGTGGCTCATGTTGGCCAGGAAGTCGGACTTGGCCTTGTTGGCGGCTTCGGCCTCGTCCTTGGCGGCCTGGAGCGCCTCCTGAGCGCGGACCCGATCCGTCACGTCCTTGCCGAAGAAGACGGCCCCCGACACACCTTCGAGGGAGTGGATCGGGTTGGCGTAGACCTCGAAGTGCCGGAGGTGACCGTCGACCTCGTCCGACCTCAGTGAGATCCCCCGCTCCCCCGAGAGCGTGCGCGTGTACAGCTCCCGATACCAGAGAACGTCGTGCTCGTTGTCGAAGACTTCTTTCGGTAGCTGTCCGGCCTTCGGCTCGCGGCCCGTGCTGACTTCGAGCGCCAGCTTGAAGGCGGAGTTGAGTGTGATCAGGCGGTGCTTGCGGTCCACCGACCAGATCGAGTCACCCGTATTCTCGACCAGCGCCTCGAGGTTGCGCTGAGATTCGTCCAGCCGTCGCTCGGCGAGACGCTGTTCGGTGACGTCGCGCAGAATGCTCTGTGTGGAGACCGCGCGCCCGTCGACCATCTGGTGGGCCTGGGTGCTCCCCGAAAGGATGACGATCCGCCCGTCCTTGGCCACGTACTCGGTGTTGAAGGGTTCCGGATCTCCGCCGGACAGGACACGCGAGAGCTCCGCTTCGAGCGCCGGCCGATAGGCCGGGTGTACGATGTCGAAGAGCCCGATCCGATCGAGGTCCTCGTTGTCGTAGCCCAACACACGCTTCCACGAACTGTTCACATACAGGAAGCGACCGTCCGGGTCCACGGACTGGATCAGGTCGTTCGCATTGTCCAGGAAGCGCTGGAGGCGCTGAGAGCTCTCTTTGACCGCCTGCTCGGTCTTGGAGCGGAACTCGACTTCGCGGGCGAGGGCCTCGTTCGAGTCCGTAAGCGCGTCGAGTACCGCAGCCTCTCGTGTGAACGTGGCGTACACACTCGACATGAGGCCGGTGAGGATGGCCAGGTACGACGCGATCTTCAGCAAGTGTGCGACGTCGAACATGGCGTCGAAGCGCGCGGCCGAGAACACCATGAACGCCAAATGGGTCAGCGTCGCGATCAGAAGCGAAACGAGCATCCAGTGCTCGAACTGATCCCGCCGCCACGATCCCTTCCTGTAGAACCCGGCGAACGCCAGGAGGAAGAACGCCCCAGGGACGATCTCGGTGGGCCGCTTCAGGAAGGCCGTCGACGATCCAAGCCGCTGGAGGGGAATGAGGTCGAAGAAGAGGAGGTAGGTCAGCGTGAGGACGAGTGCCGTCACGTAGACCGAGAACTCCGGAATCGACTCTTCGCGTGTGTTCTGGCGCCACGCGACGAAGCTGCCGAAGAGGAAGAGGGAGAGGAACGACCGACTGGCCATCCACCCCCACTGGTCGAAGGCGTCGGGGTCGATGCCGTCGAGCCTGGCACGAGCGTCCAGGATTCCCGGGGTCGTCCCGATGGCGTGGTTCAGGTCGAGGATGGCCGCCCCGAGGAAGCCACAGCCGATCAGGAGAAAGGTGATCTGCTTGCGGCTGTAGTAGCGAACCAGGGCCAGCCCGCCGACCATGAACGCGATCAGCGTGGCCACGGACTCCATGATGGAGTGGGCCGTAGCATTGGAAAACCAACTTCCACCCGTGGTGTTGAGGGCCATGGCCCCGCCAACCAGGATGAGAAAGAGCACCGCGTAGAGGGCGGAGTGCTCCAGCCCTCGATCGGGCCCCGCGAGTTCGTGCTCGGTCGACGCACCCGCGAGCGATACGAACTCGGCGGTGGTCCTACCGTCGAGAGGTGTCGGTCCGGTGTTCAGCTGGCGGCGTTCAGGCACCCTTCGATCGCATCGATGAGCACGTCTTCGTCGATGATCGGCTTCGTGACGTAGTCGTCGAAGCCCATCGACAGGTACTTCTCACGGTCCCCTGCCATCGCGTGCGCGGTCAAGGCGATGACCGGAACGTCCCGGAGGTCGTCCCGCGTCTTCAGCCACGCGAGGACCTCTGTGCCGTCCATCTCCGGAAGGGAGATGTCGAGCAGGATGACTTCGGGCACGTTGTCGGGCAGCCCCTCGACGGCCTCGACCCCGGTTTCGTACTCCGACAGCTCGTACTGATCCTCGAGCAGCGCCTGCACGAGCATCCGGTTGTCCGGGTTGTCCTCTACGACGGCGACTTTATGACTCATAGTGCGGCATGTCCTCTTCCAATGACCTGAGCTCGTCCATGGCGCTGGCGTACGCCCCCTCGACTTCCGGGAGGAGGCTTCGCATCCCGTCCAGATCCTGGTCGAGCGATGCGCTTTCGATCTTCGTAGCCAGCGTACGGAGCCGTTCGGCACCGATGTTGGCGGCACTCGATTTCAGCGAGTGCGCGCCGCGCTCGGTTTCGTCCGGATCCTCTTCGTTGACCCCTTTACGAATCTGGTCCATCCGCGTTCCCGAGTTCTTCAGGAAGAGTCGGACCATCTGGGACGCCAGCTTCTCGCCGCCCCATTCCTTGAGGCGTTCGAGAGCTTGTGGATCGATGACTTGCGAATCGGTCATGAGTGCGCGGTTTTACGGGGGGGATGCCGCTTCTGACAGTCTAAAGAGGCGCGGTCTGGAAGGCCACGATTTTCGCACGGGGGCTGCGCCCCCTGCTCAGCCGTCGATCGCCTTCCGGAGAGCGGCGATCCCGGCGTCGGGTCCGGACGCGTGTCCGTAGACCGAGGAGCCCGCCACGAGGACGGTCGCTCCCGCCTCCGCGAGTGCGCCCGCGTTGCCCGCTCCGACCCCTCCGTCGACCTCGAGCGCGGCGCTCGAGCCCGCGGCGTCGAGGAGTCCCCGACCCCGGCGGACCTTGTCCGTGCTGGCGTCGATGAAGGACTGCCCGCCGAAGCCCGGATTGACGGACATGACCAGCAGTAGGTCGATCTCGTCGATGCACTCGCGCACGAACTCGACCGGAGTGCCCGGGTTCACCGCGACCCCGGCTCGAACACCGAGCTCACGGATTCGGGAGAGCGTGCGATGGAGGTGCGGGCACGCCTCGTAGTGCACGGTCAGAACATCGGCACCGGCCCCGGCAAAGGCCTCGAGGTACCGGTCAGGATCGGAGATCATCAGGTGCACGTCGATCGGCAGATCGGTCGCGCGCCGCGCGGCCTCGGCAATCAGGGGTCCGATCGTGATGTTCGGGACGAAGTGGCCGTCCATGACGTCGACGTGCACCCAGTCGGCGCCGCCGTCCTCGATGGCCCCGATCTCCTCGGCCAGCCGACCGAAATCACACGACAGGATCGACGGAGCGATCTTCACCGACCGGCTCACGACGCACCTCCCGGCCGATGCAGCGCAGTCACGCCGTCCTCGGATGCGATGAACGCGGTGTCGGCCATGCCGAGGAACAACCCGGTGTCGACGACGCCGGCGCGGTACAGGAGGGCGCGCTCCAACTCGACGGGGTCCGGCAGGCCGCCTTCGAAGCGAGCGTCGAGGAAGACGTTGCCGTTGTCGCTGCGGATCGGGGCGCCGTCTCGATCGACCCGCAGGGAGACGTCCGCCCCCAACCCGGACAGAAACGCACTCTGGGCATCCAGCGCCCAGTCCACGACCTCGACCGGGAGAGGAGCTTTCTGTCCGAGCCGCTCGACCAGCTTCGAATCGTCGGAGATGATCACCAGACGCTGCGACGCCTGGGCCACCATCTTCTCTCTGAGCAAGGCCGCCCCGAGCCCTTTGATGAGGTCCAACTGCGGATCGACCTCGTCCGCGCCGTCGATCGTCAGATCGAGGGTCGGGTGCGTGTCCAACGCCGCGAGGGGAACACCGAGAGAGCGGGCCTGAGCTTCCGTCCGGGTCGACGTGGGCACGCCGACGATGTCCTTCAACCGACCGTCGTCCAGCGCTTCCGCCAGCGCATCGACGAGGTGGCGGACCGTGCTCCCGGTCCCGAGTCCCAGAACCATCCCGTCTCGGACGAGTCCGAGGGCTTCTTCGGCTGCGGCGCGCTTCAGTGAGTCGAGGGTCACGTCGTGTCGTTTCCCGGTCCGGGGTCCCGCGAGGCGCCGCAATCTATCGGGCACCTCGCCGTGGTTCCACCAGCGGCGGCCTCGATCGGCCTGGGCCGGTGAACGGCCCTAGCCGAAGGTGGCCAGGCGCTCCCGAGCGATCGCGATCTGATCGTCGACGGCGCTCGCGCTCGTCCCTCCTGCCGTCGCCCTGGCGTCGACCGACGCCACCCAGTCGAAGGCGTCCTCCACGTCCGACTCGAAGGCGGGGTGCTCGGCCTGCAGAACGGCCAACTCCAGTGAGGCCAAAGGCACACGGGCCTCCTCGGCCCGGCGCACCAGACGCCCGACGACCTCGTGGGTTTCGCGGAACGGAACGCCCCGGCGGACCAGGTAGTCCGCCAGATCGGTCGCCAGCAGTTGGGTGTCGAGCACCGCCTCGATCCGCTCCGGTCGAAACACCGCGCTTTCGACCGCTCCCGCGGCGGCCGGGAGGGTGAGGAGCAGCGTGTCGATCGAGTCGAAGAGGGGTTCCTTGTCCTCCTGAAGGTCCCGGTTGTAGCTCGTCGGGAGTCCTTTCAGCAGGGTCAGGATCGAGACGAGGTTACCGACGAGTCGGCCCGACTTTCCCCGGGTCAGCTCGGCCACGTCCGGATTCCTCTTCTGCGGCATCAGGGACGACCCGGTGCTGAAGCCGTCGGAGAGTCGGACGAAGCCGAACTCGATGCTGGAGAAGAGGACGAGGTCCTCGGACAGCCGGGACAGATGCACTCCGATCATCGCGGCCGCGTACGTCGTATCGGCGATCCAGTCGCGATCCGACACGGCATCGACCGAGTTCTCACAAATCCGATCGAAGCCGAGTTCGACGCGAAGCGCTTCCCGATCCACCGGGAACGGGCAGCCTGCGATCGCCCCCGAACCGAGGGGCAGGACCGAGGCCGCTGCCCGAGCATTGCGCAGCCGCTCGAGGTCTCGGAGCACGGGAAAGAGGTGGCTGAGCACCCACTGTGCGGCCCGGACCGGCTGCGCCTGCTGGAGGTGCGTGTATCCGGGCATCACGATGTCCCGGCTCTCCTCCGCCCACGACAGGAGGGCCCTGGCCAGAGCCACGGCTTCGCCCGAAACCCGGTCCAACGAAGCCATCCCGTACAGACGCACGCCCGTGGACGACTGGTCGTTTCTGGACCGCCCGGTGTGCAGCTTCCCGGCTACGGTCCCGGCTTCCTCCCCGAGGAGACGCTCCACGAGCGAGTGGATGTCCTCGTCGGAGACGCCCTCGAAGCCGTCGCGCTCGAGCCGGTCGGCGACCTTCGCCAGGCCCGCCACGATCTCGTCGACCTCGTCGGCCGTGAGAATCCCGGCCCCACCGAGGGCACGCGCCCACGCTACGGAACCGCGGATGTCCTCACGCCAGAGTCGCTGGTCGATGGACAAGCTGAGGTTGAGCGGCACCATCGCCGGCGCCATCCCCTCCTCGAACCGACCGCCCCACAACCCCTTCGCCGCCCCGGTGGACGGCTCGTCTACCCCTTCGCGCTCTGTCTTCAGACAGCCCCCGCTTCGATGACCTCCTGAATGATCCTCGACACGTTATCGCCGTGCGAGAGATCGCGCGAAGCGGCCGCGCGGCTCGGGAGGCTGAAGAGGCGGATGAAGCCGGATGCGTCCGCGTGATCGTACGCCGCGGCTGCACCGAAGCTGGCCAGATCCTCCCGGTACAGGGAGAGCGGGCTCTGCCTCGAAACGACCCGGGACGACCCCTTGTAGAGCTTCAGGGTGACCGAGCCGGTGACGTTCTTGGCCAGGACGTCCGACATGGCCTGCAGGGCCTCGCGCTCCGGGGTCCACCAGCGACCCTCGTAGAGCATGTCGGCCCAGAGCTGAGCCATCTGATCTTTCAGCCCCTCGGAGCGCCGGTCGATCGTGATCGACTCGAGGTCCTTGAGGGCCTGGTAGAGCAGCGTCCCGCCCGGGGTCTCGTAGACGCCCCGTGACTTCATCCCGACGAGGCGATTCTCGACCAGATCCGCCCGACCGACACCGTGACGGGCACCGATCTCGTTGAGGGTCTCGAGCAGGCGCACCGCCGACTTCGCTTCCCCGTTGACGGTCACAGGAACCCCGGCCTCGAAGCCGATCGTCACGTACTCCGGGTCGTCCGGAGCCAACTCCGGCGAGAGCGTCCAGAGGAACATCGACTCGTCCGGCTCGTACGCCGGGTCCTCGAGCGGCCCGCCCTCGTGGGAGATGTGCCAGAGGTTCTCGTCCCGGGAGTACAGCTTGGTCTCGTCGACACCCTCCAGGGAGATGCCCCGCTCACGAGCGTAGGCCAGGCACGCTTCCCGCGAGTCCAGCTCCCACTCACGCCAGGGCGCGATCACATCGAGCTCCGGACCGAGCGCGGCGTACGAGAGCTCGAAGCGGACCTGGTCGTTCCCCTTCCCCGTGCACCCGTGCGCGACGGCGTCGGCACCGACCTGCTTCGCGATCTCGACCTGACGCCGACCGAGGAGCGGCCGCGCCATGGCGGTTCCGAGGAGGTAGGTACGCCCGTAGACGGCACCGATCTTGAGCGTCGGGAAGACGAAATCTTCGACGAACTCCTGACGGAGGTCTTCACCGAAGAAGGCCGAGGCGCCGGTTCGGATCGCCTTGGCTTCGAGGCCTTCGAGGCCTCCCTGCTGGCCGACGTCGCCCGCCATGCAGACCACGTCCGCCTGATAGTTCTCCTTCAGCCACGGAACGATCACCGAGGTGTCGAGTCCGCCGGAGTAACCGAGAACGACCTTCATCGTGTCCACCCTCGTTCCAACGTATCTGTCAGGTTCAAAAAAGAGGCCCGGGGGTCGGAAGGCCGACGACTTCCCGCCAAAGCGCCGGAGGGCCGAGTGCCCCATACTTCCGCCCCCGGTCCCCAGTAGGTCCCGAGTGCAACCTGATGTTCTTCATGCAGTCTACGCTAATATTTATGCGAAACTGTGAAGTACGTCAAGCGGGCCTGGCCATCTTTTCGATGCGGGTACGAATATCGGCGAGTGCTGCAGGGTTTCGGAGGATGATCAGGATCGTGTCATCCCCCGCCAACGTCCCGAGAACCTCGGGCCACTCCTCCCAATCCAGGGCTGCCGCCACCGTCTGGGCGCCCCCCTTCATCGTGCGTACGACCAGCAGGTGGTCGACACCGTCCGCGCTCTGAAAGAGGGCGGGCAGTAGGCTTTCGAGTGACGGCGTACTGTCCCACTCCTCCGGAGAGGAGTAGACCCCCGTGCCGTCCGCACTCGGCGCTTTGACGAGGCGGAGTTCCCGGATGTCGCGAGACAGAGTCGCCTGCGTCACCTCGGTCCCCTCATCGCTCAGGAGCGACCTGAGTCCCTCCTGGGACGTGACCCTATGCGACCGGACCAGCTCCAGGATCTTGGAGTGACGCACTCGTTTGTTCATTCGACCGCCGCGGCCACGAAACCCCGGACCCGCTCCGGCTCGAGTCCGAGACTCCGCTCGGTCTCTTCTCCGTCCCGGAAGAGGATGATCGTCGGGATACTTCGGATCTCGTACCGCATCGCGACCTCGGGGGCCGCATCGGTATCCACCTTCGCCACGAGCACTCGCCCCACGTTCTGGTGGGCCACCTCGTCCATCAGGGGCGCGACCATCTTACACGGCGCACACCAGTCGGCGTAGAAGTCGACCAACACCGGCACCGTGGCCCCGAGCACCGTCTCCTCGAAGTCGCCCTGGGCCACCTTGACGGGTCGATCGAGCAGGATCGGCTTGCCGCAGGAGCTGCACTCGGGCCGCTCTTCGGCCTGGGCCAGGTCCACGTGCGTCAGTTCGGCGCAGAAGCCGCACCGAAGGGTCACACTCGTCTCGGGGGGGGAACTCATGGGCGGGAGATCAGCGGCTCGAGGGACGATCAGAAGATGTCGTATTTCATGCGGAGCATAGCGAAGCGACCGACTGACGGTACCCCGACGAAGGAGCGGTAGTCCGAGTTGAACAGGTTGGTGACCGAGAACATCGCCGTCAGCCCGCTACCGGGAATCCGGTAACCGAGGTTCACATCGACGAGGGCGTACCCTTTCACGCACGGTTCGTCGAACAGGCCTCCGCGGTCCCCCGTCACACACTCCGTACCCACGTACCCCGCGGACTCCGCCGGGAACTGCTTCTGGAGCCGCAGGAGGGTGGAGGCGTTGAAGCCGTCCACACTCCGGTACGAGAGCCCGAGCGAACCCTTCGAGCGGGGGGCGTTCAGCGCGATCGGGTACTCGACGTTCGAGAAGTAGTCGTCACTGACCCAGGAGAAGGTGCCCGTGGCCGAGAGTTCGTCCGTGAGGAAGAGCTGGACCGCCATGTCGGCACCGTACAGATCGATGTTCCCGACGTTGCGGTACGCCAGGATCAGTTCGGCCCCCTGGGCGTTCACGTCCTCGGACGAAGCGACGCCGACCGGAATCGAGCCCATGGCGGTCGCGATCGCCGGCACGGCCACAGCCGCCTCCGCCTGCGCGCTCTGCGTGGCGGTCGCCTGGTCCTGCCCCTGGTTCATGTAGAAGGGGACCCGGGCTGCGACGAACGGCGCCGCGATGTAGGCGCCGATGTCCTGACCGTTCAAGAGGACCAGAGGCGTCTGGAGAATGAGCGGTGAGACGAAGTTGTTCTTCTTCTGGTAGTAGCCCGAGACGTCGAAGCGCACCCGGTCGTCGAAGACGCCTGTCCACCCCAGCTCGAAGTTCTCGGTGTTGCTCTCCTCGATGACCGGAACGTCGGAGATCAGCCCCGGCGTAATGGCCACCAATTCCTGCGTGATCGGATCGAGGGCGAGCGTGCCGACGTCCGTACCGGTCGGCGAGAGTCCCTGAAGGATGGCGACGTAGGCCGGATCGAGCTGACCGCTGGCCGCGGCGGCGCCGACCGCGAGCGGCCACATGGCGGAAGCATCCGCCGGCAACAGCTGGTCTGCGCCACCAGGATTGAACGGAGAGCGGATGCCCCGGAGGCTTCCGTCAGCGTTCTGGAAGCCGTATCCGGTCCCGCCGGTCCCGTACGCCCGGGTCGAGTAGCCGAGAGGCCCGAGCGGCGCCGGCGCGGCTCCGCCATTGATGTCCAGGAAGAAGTTCAGCGTGGACGGCGTCGAGAAGGCGCGGTTGTACGAGAAGCGGAAGTTCTGCTGCTCGGCGGGTTTGAAGATCAGCGACCCACGGGGTGACCAGACCTGTTCCGGGAGGAGGGAGTGGTCGTCGAGTCGCAGCGCCGCGACGAAGTCCAGTTGTTCCGTCAGCGTCGTCTTGCTCTGGAGGTACAGACCCCACTCGTTGATGTCGTCGGAGTCCTCGTACGACCCGTTGATCGACCCCTGCGTCTCGGGACGGGTCGCGAAGTAGTCGAAGCCGTATGTGAAGTCCTGTCGGCCATCCGCCAACTCGAAACCGTGCTGGACCTGTCCGACCGTCAGCGACGACTGATCGATGAGTGGTACCCCGTCGCGGAGGAGCCAACTCGTGCCGGCGTCACTCGTGTTGTGGTAGATCTGGGCGAAGAGGCGGTCGTACGACGTCTTCAGCTGGAAGAACTGGTAGATCCAGTTCTCCGTCTGGCCGGCCCCGAGACCGGTCAACTCGATGCCGGTCGCGTCGGTGTGCCCGAAGGTCCCGACGAGCACCCCGTCCTCGGAGTACCGCCAGTCGGCACGGGCCTCGAAGCCATATCGCTCGATGTCGAAGTTCCGAACACCCAGGCGATCGCACGCCACCTGCGCCACCCCGGCGGAGAGCCCGCGCAGGACCTTGTCGTCGATGCACCCCTGCAGATCGGCATCCGCGGCGGCTCGCGCGGCCGACTCGGTCGGATCCTCGTACTGCCAGTCGTCCCCCCGGAGGTACTGACCGGAGACTTTCACACCGAAGTCCTCGCCCAGGAGGAACGACGAGCGGAAGGCACCCTGGAAGACGCTGCGCTCCCCGCCGCCGAGGGTGACGGACGTGCTCTGGTCGTCCAGGGGCGACTTCGTGATGATGTGGACGACACCGTTCGCCGTGTTCGGCCCGTACAAGGCGGACCCCGGCCCGAGCACGACCTCGATCCGATCGACGTCCTCCTCGATCGTCGGGATGAAGTGCATCAGGTTCACGCGAAGCGAAGGGACGCCGGCGAGCCGGTTGTCCGACAGCATGTGCAGCGAACCCGAGAAGATGTTGTTGAAGCCGCGCACCGTGACGTTCGTCGACTGCACTCCCTGGGTGATGATGTCCACCCCCGGGGCTGGGCGCAGCTGATCGGCCAGAGTCGGAGCCGGGCGCTCGGAGATCTGGGCCGAACTCACCGTGAAGGTCATCGGAGCCGCCTCACTGGCACGCTCCTGCACACCGCGGCGCGGCGTGACCACGATCCCGTCCAGTTCGAAGGCTCGGGTCGGCAGCTGGATGTCGTACGTCGTCGTCTGGCCGGCCGACACCGAAACCCCGTAGTACACCTGCCCGCGCGACGCGATATGACTCACCGTGAGGTCGTACGTACCCGCCGGGAGAGAGAGGCGGTAGGCGCCCTGGTTGTCCGTGAGAGCGGAAACGGCCCCCGCCCCGGAGGCGGCGACCGTTGCCTGGGCCAGCGGATTGCCGCCCTCGTCGGTGATCCGACCGGCGATCGTGCCTTGTTGAGCGGCCAAAGGTGCCGCGAGCAGCAGAGCGGCGGCGAGCGTGTAGGTCAGGCGGGAAACGACCGAGCGCATGATCACCTCGTGAAAGAGTGCTCCGAACCGGGTTCGATCGAATCGGAACGTACGCAGCTAAACCTCGTGCCCGCAATCGGTTTCGTGCCCCTTGGCTGCGCGCCCCCGGAGGGACTGGACGGGGGCGCCGGGCGGGTATGCCCGAGGCGGCGGGCGCCGTAGCTTGGCCCCATGGTCATCGATCGATTCCCGCCTCACCGGCTCGAAGGGGCACGCGCGCGCATCGACGGCGCCGTCCACCGCACCCCCCTGCTCCGCTCACGGACCTTATCCCAACGACTGGGGACCGACGTCTGGCTGAAATGTGAAAACCTTCAGAAGACGGGAGCCTTCAAAGTTCGCGGCGCGCTCAACTGTCTCCTCGCGCTCACCGAGGCCGAGCGGCAGCGCGGGGTCGCGACGATCTCGGCAGGCAACCACGCCCAGGCCGTGGCTTGGGCAGCGTCCATTGCGGACACTCGCTGTGTCGTCGTCATGCCCGAGGGTGCCTCTCCGACGAAGGTGCGGGCCAGCCGTGGATATGGCGCGGAGGTCATTCTGCACGGCACCGCTGCGCAGGCGTTCGCCTTCGTACGTGAGATGGCCGACCGGGACGACCTGACCTTCGTCCATCCTTTCGACGACGAAGACGTGGTGGCGGGCCACGCCTCGTGCGGTTCGGAGATCGTGGAAGCGCTGCCGGACCCCTTCGACGTCGTCGTGCCGATCGGGGGCGGGGGGCTGTCTTCCGGGATCGCGGTATCCCTCGAGGCCCACGGGTCGACGGGGCGGATCTGGGGGGTCGAACCGACGGGGGCCGCCGGGATGCACGCTTCGTTCGAGGCCGGCTCGGCCGCAACCCTGCCCGGAGTCGACACCGTGGCCGACGGCCTCGCGGCACCGATGGCGGGTGAACTGAACTACGCCATCCTCTCCGAACGCGCCGAGGGGGTTGCTCTGGTCGAGGACGAAGCCATCGTCGAGGCGATGACTCTGTTGCTGGAACGAACGAAGTTGCTCGTCGAACCATCCGGCGCCGCGGGACTGGCCGCCCTGCTGCAGGAGGCGATTCCCGTGGACCGAAGCAGACCGATCGTCCTCGTGCTCAGCGGCGGCAACGTCGACCTCCCCCGGCTCGGGGCTCTTCTGACCGGATCGACCTGATGTGTCGCCTCGTCGCGTACCGTGGTACTCCGGCGCCGTTGGCGGACCTCGTCTTCGGCGGATCGCATTCACTGTACCGGCAGTCGTGGGCCCCGCGGGAGTTGTTGTCGGGTTCGGTGAACGCCGACGGGTACGGCGTCTGCTGGTACACACCGGGGGGTGTGGCACGAATCGCGGAGCCGAGGCCCATCTGGCACGATCCCGACCTGGAGTCGACGCTCGCGACCGTCGAATCGGGGGCCGCGCTCGCCGCTCTGCGCAACTCGACTCCCGGAATCCCCGTCGACCGATCGGGGCTCCTCCCGCTCGCGCACGGCCCCTACACCTTCGCCCTCAACGGCTTCGTACCGGACTTTCGTCGCAGCCACATGCGAGCGCTCCGCGCTCCCCTTCCCGACGAATGGTACGCGAAGCTGACGGGCGCCTCGGACTCGGAAACGCTCTTCCTCCTGGCGTTGGCGGCCCTGGCACGGGGTCGGTCTCTCCTCGAAGCCCTCGTCGAGGTCGTGAACTCGGTACGTGCGCGGGTCGGTACCGAGGAGGCCCAGCTGAACATGATCGTCTCGGACGGACACCGGCTGGTGGCCGTACGGACCAGTACGGTGGACGCCACGAACTCACTGTACGTCGCGGATCGCCCGGCGTTCGCACCGGGCGGGGTCGTTCTGGCGTCGGAGCCGACCCATACGGACGCTGCGACGTGGACTGCCGTACCTGCTCACAGTGCGGTCGTGGTGGAGCCGGACGGCTCGACGACGACCGGACCGCTGCCGGCGGCGTAGCCGGCTCAGTCCACGCGGACCAATTCGAGACGGAACACCAGGGTGGCTCCCGGTGGGACGTCACCCGAACCCCGGGTTCCGTAGCCGAGGCCGGGCCGAACGACCAGGCGCCGAACGCCTCCGCGCCTCATTCCGACGATCCCCTCATTCCACCCCCGGATCACCTCACGCGCGCCCAGCCTGAGGTGGAAAGGGTCACCGCCGAGGGAGGCGTCGAAGACGGTTCCGTCCGGCAGCCACCCGACGTAGTGGATCCAGACCCGCGAGTCCCGCCGTGCGACGGGACCGTCTCCCTCGACCAGGTCCTGAACGAACAGGCCCGAGGACGTCTCCTCGAAAGAGGAGAGGTCGACCTCCAGATCGGGGTGATAGAAGAGGAGTCGCGGATCCGAAGCCGGCACGGGGCCACCCGTGTCCTCGGTGCCCCCGCCACAACCGGCCACGCCCACGAGGATCACGACCCAGGCGAAGCCGGGAAGGCGCCGCCATGACCTCGGTGCTGTGAACGACATGGGCGGGCTCTCGAGTCCTCGGGATCGGTGACGTCGAATCATTCCCGGTCCGGGGCCCGGGAGCAAGCAGGGCCGACACCTTCGGCGCGTCGGTCCCGGTGATGTGACTTCCGTCCGGAGCCCCGGTCTAAAGGAGTGATCGGGCGCGACGGATCGCGCCCGCGAAGCGTATAGAGGAGGTCGCGTGACCGAGCGCGCACCCATCGACAACCCGACCCGTTCGACCACCCCGAGGACGAGCCCTGCCTTGGCTCGGACCCTCCTGCCCCTCACGCTCTGGGTCGCCGTGGCCGCGTGTGGAGTGACCCGGTACGCCCAGAGCTGGATGGGAGCCCCCGTGGCCCAGCATGTCGTACATCCTTCGGCCAGCGCCCCGGGCCGTGGTCCGGCGGATCAGCCAGGGGGAACGCTGTGCGATACCTGGATCGGTGAGCACACCTGCACGGCAATCGTCGAGGCCGGCTTCTCCGCGACCGTCGGCTCGGACGCCACCTCCGAAGACTGAGTCGGCATCGCCCGCCCGGGCTCAGTCGACGGTCGGCTTCACACGACCTCGGCCGTCGAATGCCGAGGCGCGGCCCGTTCGACTCGGTTCCGCCCGCCGTCCTTGGCGCGATACAGGGCGGAATCGGCAGCGACGAGGGCGTCGGCTCCCATGCCGTGCTCCGGGATGCTCGCGACGCCCGCCGACACCGTGAGTCCCCGGATACGAGCATCCGAGTTGATCGTGGCCTCGTCCTCGACCGCTTTGCGGATCCGCTCGGCCATCTCGACGGCCGTCGCGCCCTCCGTGCGCGGCAGGAGGACGACGAACTCCTCGCCCCCGTACCGACAGGCGACATCGCTGCTTCGAATCACGCTCTGCACGACAGTGGCGAAGACACGAAGGGCGTGATCACCCGCGTCGTGACCGTGGGTATCGTTGAGCACCTTGAAGCGGTCCAGATCGAGCAGGATGAGCGAGCACTCCGTGCGATCCCGCTCGGCTCGGTCGGACTCGATCCGCAACGACTCGTCGAGGTACCGACGGTTGAAGAGGCCCGTCAGCGCATCCCGTGTCGATCTGTACTCGAGGGACGTCTTCAACCTGAGGTTCTGCAGCGCGAGCCCCACCCGCTCGTTCAGAACGGGCAGCAGGACCGTCTCGGCGGAGGGATCGACGTCCCGGGTGCCGATGTGCAGGAGGCCCTGCGTCTGGCCTCCACCGATGATCGGGTGACAGCGGCGCAGCTCACCACATCCCGCTGCGGCGCACACCATCTCGTGCCCCCCGTCGTTCTGCGGATACGGGCGGGAAAGGCGGTAGGACCAACAGGTCGGAGCCGAAATGGCCGAGCCCGCCGAAATCTCACCCCAGCTGGTGGTGGGCTCGAAGGCGCCGGTCTCCTCGTTGCTGAGGTAGAACGCGCCACTCGACCCCGGTAGGATGGTCGCGGCAGCGTCGGCGACCATGGCACTGATCTCTTCCTCGGTCTCGGCCACGTCGAGCAGCGCGCTGAAGCGGTTCACGAACTGCAGGTCGGTCCGCTGCTTCTCGAGCGCCGCGAGGGTGGCTGCGAGTTCCTCGTTGCGCGCCTCGAGGTCACTCGTCGTGCGCTCCTGGCTGTCGATATAGGCCGTCGCGCGCCCCATCATGGGCCAGAGCATGATCGCCGACGCTGCGGACACCCCGGCCGTGACGACCTTGGCTGCCGCATCGAGCCAGTACTGCGGGTACCAGATCGTCAGGATGTCGACGAGGTGCGTGGTGCCGCAGGCAAAGATGAACGCGGCGAACATCAGGAGCACGACGTTGTAGCTGTCGCGATTGCGTCGGCGCACACCGACGAAGATCGCGGCCGGAATCGAGTAGTACGCCAACGCGATCACGAGATCCGCGCCGACCATCGTCCATAGAAGTCTCGGCGTCCACGCGAAGCACATGCCGTGCGGCATGAAGCCTTCGGTGCTGAACATCCGGCCGACGGACTCGAGCATCGGGCCTCTCCCCAGGGTCCTCTCCTTGACCTCTATCGTCGGCCAGAGAGGCCGATCTCCTAAACGGGAGCGACCCGGGACTTCCCCATGTGCGCGCGTCCGTTACGCCGACATACTCGATCCTGGCATCAGACGACGCAGGGCTCGTTCGACGGTCCGCGCCGCAAGCCTGGCCCGAAGCTGGAGCCCTGCAGCCGGGCGACCGGCGATCGTATACCGGAAGGCACGTTGCGGGGTTGCCCTCCAGTGCGGTTTGTACGGTTCGTCCCCACGAAGAAAATCGACAGCTGTGAGCCCCTCCTCCAGCGCCGCCCGAATCGTGAGTAGGGTAATCAGGTTCCCCGGCTGCTCCCTCAGGTGGTCCGTACTGATCCCGATCTGGTAGGCGTAGGCAACCGTCCCCCCGACCAGCTGATAGTCCACCGCAATCGTCTCGCCATCGGCCTGTAGCGTGAACAGCCTGAGTTGACCGGACTCCAAGAGCGCGGGCATGACTGCGGACTGGAACTCGAGGAATCGATTCGACCCGAAGGCTCCCGAGCCACCGAGGCTGGCGCGGCGAGCCTCGTGCAGTCGAACGAGCTCCGGTAGAGCCCGATCCAGTCCTGTACGCGAGTCCACGCGTGTAAGCTGGTAGCGACCTCCGGTCTCGATCCTCCGGAGCAAGCGCCGGAGCTGCTTTCGATGCGAACGAGAGAGCAAGGCCAGGAGTTCGTCCCAGTCGGAGGGGAGATCGAGACGCCAGCATCGTAGCCCCTCGCTACGTAGACCGAACGAGCCCGCTCTTCCCAGCAGCCCGAAGAGGCGCGGCACGACCAAGTCCTGTTCATCGACTGCGCCGAGCTCCATGAGGTCCCACGCTGGCGCACGCCCGCTCTTGAGGAACTCCGCCAGCGCGGGCGCACTCACGTCGTGGGCTTCGGGTCGACATAGGATCGACAGGTATTCGCTACACACCTCACCCGACCCCAGCCACCGAATGGTACGGCGCCCTCCGGACCGATCCAGATACCAGGGGGCTACCGCTACCAGCTCCCCGCCGGTGTCGTGAACAGTCAAGACCATGAGGTCTCCAGAACGCACGTACACCTCGGCCCATTTCGTCATCCACTCCCAACTACGAAACGGATTTGGTCCCGCGAGATCCTTCCAATCACTGCGGAGCTGATGTAGAGCCTCGACTTCATGAACGGGTGTCACTTTCATGCAGTCGGCGGCCTCTCGGTTCGGGTGGGGGGCGCGAGCAGCGCGAGTCTGCGTCCTGGCTGACCACTGCTGCGGTCAGGCTACGGAATCGACCCGCAATTTACAAGCTACCGGACCCGCCCCCGCCTAGCAGGGATTCGAGAGACACAACGACGGCGTTGTCCGCCGAGAGAACCGGCTCGCGGCGCCCGCGACGTAGTCAGACAAGCCCAGATACACAAAAAGAGCTCCCGGCCCATCGATCGGGCCGGGAGCGACTGGGGCGGCAGGGTTCGAACCTGCAACCTCCTGGTTAACAGCCAGGCGCTCTGCCGGTTGAGCTACACCCCATCAAAACGAAGCGGCCGCGTCCCCGAGGGGGCGCGGCCGCTTCGCATCGATCTGTCCGTCAGCTATGCGAAGTCGGCGCCGCCCCCTTGGAGGTTGCGATTCGGATTCGAATTCGGATTGCTGAGCATGTTCATGCCGGAAGTCTCGAAGGAGTCGTGCCACGCGTCAACCGACAGAGATGACGAACACCGCACGGGGGTGTAACGGATCGACCACATAGGTCGCCACCGCACTGCGTCAGCCGCACGGTCAGTGCCCGGCGCACCGCCCGGCCTCAGTCGCCGACGAGGCTGTCGACCGGAGTGGACTCTCTTCCCTCTGCGCCTTCCGAGGCGTCGACACGGACGCGGAACGGCTCGACCAGAACACCCCGGCTCGCGTGGCTGCGTAAACGCACGATGATCGGCTCGGTGACTTCGTAGCCATGAGACAGGAGCAGGTGGTCATCGGTGGTTCGCACGTCCTCGTCCAGAACCATCCCGGCGTGTAGCTCACTGGCGCCGATGAGACGAACGGCCGCGTCCTCGTGCACCCGAACACGCCCGAGCGCCGCGACCACCTTCGGATGGACGCACCCGGCCTCGTGTACCGCACGGTAGGCGGCGAGGGCGTCCCCACCTGCAGAGAGTCGTTCGTCGAAGGCCACGGCGGCGGCCAGAGCCTGAGCACCGAGCGTGGCCACGGGCCAATCCGTCACTGCGGTCGGCAGCGAGTCGGGATCGGGGAGTCGAGCCTGGGCACCGACGATCTCCGCGACGTTCTCGAGTCGGGGGATCTTCCCGAGCAGGCCGCGGGCGTGCACCGGGTGCTCTGCGAGCAAAGCGACCTCGTCCTCGTTCAGGATCTGGCCCGTCCGTTGCTTCTCCAGGACATCGTGGGGCACCGACAGATATCCGATCAAAGAAAGCTTCCCAGCCAGCTCGAGTTCCCAGGTCGACTCGGCCCCGAGGAGTTGGATCAGCTGGACCATCACTCGTTGGACGCGACCCGACCGGCTGAACGTCGAGGGTGCCACCATGGCAAGAATATCGACGAGGAGACCGACAGACCCCTGCAGCGTGTCTTCGAGGAGTTGTCGCTCGGTCTCCACCAGCCGGTATTGGTCGAGCCCCGCGTCCAGGGCCGCGCACATGTCTTCCGTTGGGCACGGCTTGGTGAGGAAACGGAAGATGTTGCCGATGTTCACGGCCCCGACGGTCGCGTTCAGGTCCGCCTGCCCGGTCAGCACCATACGAATGGCTTTCGGATCGACCGACCGCACCCTCTTGAGCAGTTCGACCCCGTTCATCCCCGGCATGCGCATGTCCGAGACGACGATGGCAAAGCGCCGCCCTTCCTCGATGAGGCGAAGCGCCGCCTCCGGTCCCTCCGCCGTTTCCAGGACGTACCGGTTCCGCAGTTGACGCTTCAGGCCAGCCAGTACGTGGGGCTCGTCATCCACGAAGAGAATCGCCTGTTCCATCAGTCCTCCAGGAGTGCCCGGGCCTTGCTCGACCACACGTCGACACGGTCGACCCCGAACCGGGTATCTAGGTAGGGTCGGTCGAGACGCTCCTCGACATCCTCGGCTCCGCCACCATCCGGATGAGGCTCCGAAAGGGCACTCGCCACGTGGAGGTATGCCGTCACCTCGGCGCCGATCGGCGACGTGACACGACTAGGGTGTTCGTGGTATCGGACCGCCTCCACGATCGCGTCGGGCAGTCCCCAGAGCCCGAGGAGGTAGGCACACACCGCCGCGTGCGTCGTCGGATCGAGCAGGTCGGCCTCGGGCGTTCTCGTGTGCGGCGACGTGGCGAGCATGACGCGTCCCAGGTTGTGCAGCATGCCAGCGGTGAAGACGAGCTGGGGAATGGCCGCGTCCACGTGGTCGTCCTTGGCGAGTTGCTGCGCGAGTCGAGCCGTCCGCGAACTGTGACTCCACGCCCCCGCCAGGGAGAACCCGCCGGATGCCTCGGGGTCGAACTGGCGGAAGACACCTTCGGCCAACACGAGTGAGGCAATCGTGTCCGTCCCGAGGAACGCCAGCGCACCGCGGACCTCCGAGACCTCGCGGCGGAGGCCGAAGAAGGCGGAGTTGACGAGCTTGAGCACCGTAGCGCACATCGACGGATCCTGCGCCATGACATCGGCGACCACCTCGAGCCGCGGCTGGGGGGCGTTCAACTCCTCGCTCAACTGGGTCAGCAGTTCCGGCAGGACCGGAAGGGCTCCCACGTCGGACACGAGGGCCGTGACCAGCGGTTCGTTCAACCCCTTCCTCAACTCGATCGACCGGCGTACCGCACCGATCAGCTCGTCGGCATCACACGGCTTCGCCAGGAAGCGGTGCGCGGGCGTCACGACCTTCAACACGTCCTTGGGGCTGGACTGACCCGAGAGCACGATCCGAATCGTGTCGGGGTGCTGCTTCTTCACCTCTCTCAGTAGGGTCGCCCCGTCCATGAGGGGCATGCGCATATCCGAGACGACCACCTCGACCGGACGACTTCGTAGAAGCTCGAGGGCCTCGACCCCATTGTCGACGAATTCGGTATCCCACCCCACTCGGGCTGCGCGCAGCATTCGACGGATGCCGCTGAGGACGTTCGGTTCGTCGTCTACAAAGAGGACGCGCGTCATGCGGCGCTGACGACCTTCGGCCCCTGCACCGGAAGGCGGACGAAAAATTTCGTGCCCACACCGAGCTCCGACTCGACGAAGATGTGACCGCCGTGTGAGTTGACGACGATCTGGCGGGCAATGCTGAGCCCCTGTCCCGTACCCCGACCGACCTCCTTGGTCGTAAAGAAGGGGTCGAAGACCCGATCGATCATCTCCTTCGGCATGCCTCCACCGTTGTCGGCCACCTCGATGAGAACGTGCTTCCCGTCACGCCGAGTGCCGATCCGGATGTGCCCCTTCTCACCCTCGGTTCCTCCGTCCGCGATGGCATGCGCCGAGTTGATCAACATGTTGAGGACCACCTGGTTGATCTCACCCTGAACACACAGGACATCGGGCAGATTCGGGTCCAGATCGAGTTCGACCTCGGCTACGTACTTCCACTCGTTCCGCGCGACCGTGACCGTGTTCCGGATGCCCTGGTTGATGTCACTGGCCACGGGCTCACTCGTGCTGTGCGAATAATCCTTCATGGCCCTGACGATCGTCGAGACGCGATCCACACCATCGAGGGACTGCCTCATGGCGAGGGGCATCTCCGACAGGAGGTAGTCCAGATCGACCTCCTCGCGGATCGCCTCCACACGTGAGACGGCCTGCCAGGTTCGCGGGTCGTCTCGGACGAGCTCGAGGAGTTCGTCGAGCGCCGTGAGGAGTGAACTGATCCCCTCCATACCCGTGGAGAGGAATCGGAGGTTGTCACCGACGAACTGGATGGGTGTGTTGATCTCGTGCGCAACACCGGCCGCGAGCTGTCCTACCGACTCCAGCTTCTGGGACTGGACGAGTTGAGCCTGGAGTTGGCGCTCCTCGGTCAGGTCGACCAGGACCTCGACAAACGCGATCAAGTCGCCCGAGTCCGCCCGGATCGGCGTCAGACGGGCGTTGGTCTCGATCATCAACCCCTCACCGTTTCGGAAGTCGATCCTTCCTGTCCACGGCTCGTTTCGTTGGAACGACGGCCAGGGGCCATCACCTTCCGGAGGCGGATGGGTCAGCGTGATCCCCACCGCGCCGACCGGCTCGGCGATGGCCGTCTGGTACTCCCGGTTGGCCCAGGTCACAATGCCGTCCTCACTCAGAATTGCTACCATGCTGCCGGCGTGCTCGACCGCTTGAGCAAGGATCCTGATACGGACGTCCTGCTGGGTCCGCTCCGTCACATCCCGAATGAGGTAGATGGACTGAATGTCCTCCCACTCGTCGGCGACCCGACTGGTGGTGACTTCGACCAGAAGCGTCGCCCCATCTGGTCTCAGGGCATGCCGGGGCCCGTGGGTCGAGGGGGCCCCGAGGAAGGAGGACAGCTTCTGACCGATCAGTTCGGTGTCCTGCACGCCGAACATGTCGACCGCACTCCGGTTCGCGGTCAGGATGGTGCCGTGCTTGTCGCAGGTGAGAATCCCCTCCGGCGCAGCCAGGAGAAGCGCGGCCATGCGGTCGGACTCGAGACGAGCCGTCCGACGCGCGCTCCGTACCCAGACGGCGGCGACCAACAAGAGGATGGAGACGCTGAGGAGTGAGTTCACCCACAGGGCGAGGGGGCCGTGGTCGACGCCGGGGCCGATCGGGATGGCACCCGAGCTGGGGTAGAAACGGGTCGCCAGCATGCCCGAGTAGTGCATGGCCGGAACGGCGAGACCGGCGAGGGCCGCCTTCGCATGTCGACCGGGGTCTCCGCGGCGGCGGTTGTTGAGGACCAGAACCCAAAGCGCGCCTAGCGAAACCGTAAAGACCACGAGCAGGGACAAGACGAAAAGCGCAGGGTCGTACCGCACGAGCACGGCGCCACGGATACTCGACATACCCGTGTAGTGCATCCCCCCGATGCCCAGCGCCATGAAGGCCGCTGCCGCGAGGACCTCACGCGCGGCCCCTTGGCCGAGGACCCTGAGAGCCAGCCCCAACCCGGCCATCGCCGGAATGATCGAAGCGAGGGTGACGAGCGGATCGTACGAGATGGCCACCGGGAGGATCATGGCGATCATGCCGGTGAAGTGCATGGCCCAGACACCGAAGCTGAACATCGACACGGCGATGAGCATCCAGGCTGTCCGCTCGCGGGCACTGCGACGACCCTCGGTCCACGCCGCCATGGCCGCTACGGAAGCGATGACCGGGATGGCTACGGACACCGCCAGTAGCCAGGGGTCGTAGGTCACTACGAGCGGAGGCTGCCCTTCGAGCCATCCGAAATGGAATTCGCCCATGGTGCAGGCCCCTCCTGAGCCGTTGCGTCTCTATCGGGGATTATCGGCACAGCGAGCCCACAGTTTAGTCGCGCCCGACCTCCCGCAGCGCCCCCTCCCCACCCTTCGCGGCTGCGTGTCGCCCACCGTCCGCCCGATGCTGCCGCGCTCAAGCTGCTCTCGAATCGGCCGATACTCCTCAGATAGGAGCGCCGACCCTGTCCCCCTGAGCCATGCCGAGGCCGCGTTGAAGTCGATCCTCCTCGTAGACGATCAGCCCGAGGTGCTTCAGGCGCTGCTCCGGCAATTTCGCGAGCACGCGGACGAATGGTCGGTCACCACGGCGTCCGACGGCCAGGAAGCGCTGGGGCTGGCCCAGTCGCACACCTTCGATGTCGTGGTCACCGATGTGCTCATGCCGGGCACCGACGGGATCGAAACACTCAAAGCCTTGAAGCACAGCGGAGCCGATACGAAGGTGATCGTGATGTCCGGGGGAGGTCGGCTCGTCGGCCTCGAACCGCTGGAGGTGGCTCGGTTGATGGGCGCGGATGCAACACTGCAGAAGCCCTTTGAGTTCGCCGCGCTCCGCGACGCCATTCGCGAGCTGCTGTCCGCCGAAGCGGTCTGAGGACGTGCCGTAGAAGGCCGGCCCCTCAGAGCGCAGCGACGACGAGCGGGACGACAAAGGCCGCGAACCCCGTAGGGGTCCGCGGCCTCGTGATCCGTACGGCCTGAGCCGGAGGATCGCACCGCAGCGGTCGGCTCGCGGTCGTTCGTCAGCCCTCCAGGGCCTTCAAGGCGCTGACCGTCGACGTGACGTGCTCGGCACTCGTGGTGAGCGCGGCCTTCTCGTCGGCGTCGAGCTCGACCTCGATGATACGCTCGAGACCGTTCTCGCCCAGCATGCACGGCACGCCCAGGTAGAGATCGTTGAAGCCGTACTCGCCCTGGAGCCACGCGGCGCAGGGGAGGATCCGGCGCTTGTCCTTCACGATGGCCTCGGCCATCTGCACGGCCGCGGCGGCCGGCGCGTAGTAGGCGCTGCCCGTCTTGAGGTAGCCGACGATCTCACCGCCACCCTTGCGGGTCCGCTCGACGAGGGCGTCGATACGATCCTGGGCGAGCAGTTGGGTCAGCGGGATGCCGGAGACGGACGTGTAGCTGGCGAGCGGAACCATCGTGTCACCGTGCCCGCCGAGCACCAGCGCCTGGATGTCCTCGATCGACACGTCCAGTTCCAACGCGATGAACGACCGGTAGCGGGCCGTGTCCAATACGCCCGCCATTCCGATGACGCGCTCGCGCGGGAAGCCGGACGTCTCGAGCGCGACCTGGGCCATGATGTCGAGCGGGTTCGTCACCATGATGATGATCGAGTCGGGTGCGACCCGCTTGATCTCGTTCGTCACGGAGCGGATGACCGCTGCGTTCGTCTTGAGGAGGTCGTCTCGGCTCATCCCAGGCTTCCGAGCGATACCCGCGGTGACGATGAAGATGTCCGAGCCTGCGGCGGCCTCGTAGTCGTTCGCACCGATCACCCGGGAGTCGAAGCCCTCGATCGGGGCGCTCTCCCACTGGTCGAGCCCTTTGCCCTGCGGAATGCCCTCGGCGATATCGACGAGAACGACCTCGCGGGCCAGCTCTTTCTGGGAGAGGAGTTGGGAACACGTGGCACCCACGTGCCCTGCTCCGACTACGGTGATCTTCTTCGCGCTCATGAGAGACCTTGCTCCGCGGGGTGTGCAACAGTGACGAACGGCCGCGCAGATCGCGGCCCCGCAGGAGTATAACGCGGTGGCGGGGGAGGTCTACCCGCCGGTCTGGGACAGCGCCACGAGGCCACCGGAGCCAGCGGCACTGCCCTTCACCAGGTGGTGCCGCTCGGGCTTGATCCGAAGGGTTCGCGCCACGTGAGGCAGGAGCTCTTCTCCTGCACGGAGCGGGTCTCGGAGGTTGGTCTGCACCTCCCCGAAGAGACAGGGGCGAAGCTGGCCATCCGCGGTCAACCGCATGCGGTTGCACCGGTCGCAGTAGTTGTGACTCATCGGCGTGATCACACCGATCGTCCCGGCCGCCTCGGGAAAGCGGAAGTAGCGGGCGGGCCCGTTCCCGAACGGTCCGGTCACGGGCTCCAGGGCTTCGATCGCCTCGATCCGCGCGAGGGCTTCATCGCACGAAACGAACTGCTCGGCGCTGACGTCGAGGTTGCCGCCGGTCGGCATCATCTCGATGAAGCGGACATGCCAGGGGCGATCCCGCGTGATGCGGGCGAAGTCTTCGATCTCGTCGTCGTTCTGCCCGCGAATCAGGACGACGTTGACCTTGATGGGATCGAAACCGGCCCGCTCGGCAGCGTCGAGGCCGGCCATGATGCGGGGGAAGGAACCGGGCCTGCGAGCAATCGCGTCGACCCGCTCCTCACGAAGGGAATCCAGAGAGACGTTCATCCGATGGATGCCCGCGTCCTTCAGGGCTTCGGCCTGCTCGTCCAGCAGGACCGCGTTGGTGGACAGAGACAGATCGTCGATCCCGGGGATCGCGGCCAGCATCTTCACGAGGTCGGGAAGGTCTCGCCGGACGAGGGGTTCTCCACCGGTGATCCGGACCCGTTTCAGCCCGATCCCCGCCATGACGCGGACGATCTCCGTGATCTCCTCGTACGTCAGGATCTGCTCCCTCTTCAGCCAGGGCAGGCCGTCGAGCGGCATACAGTAGACGCACCGCAGGTTGCACTTGTCCGTCACCGACACCCGGAGATACTCGACACGCCGACCGAACGGGTCGATCATCGGTCGGTCGGCCGAGAGGGCCGGATCCACGCCCACCGACGTGTCGGGGCCCTCGCCCGGGTACTTCGGAAGGTCGAACCGGGTCATGGAGCACCTCCCGAGGCGGAGAGCCCGGTGCCGGGGGGCACCACGCCCGCGACCCACCCGTCCCGCCCGTCCGCGTAGTGCTCCTTCTTCCAGATGGGCACCCGCTTCTTGATCTCCTCGATCACGTACCGGGTGGCGTCGAACGACTCGGCCCGGTGCGGGCTCGAGGCCGCAATGGCCACCGACACCTCGCCGATGTCGAGTTCCCCCGTCCGGTGCACGACCACCAGGGCATCGGTACCCAGGCGGGCAGCGGCCTCGTCCGCGATCCGAGCCAGTTCCGGTTGGGCCATCTCGACGTAGGCGTCGTAGCGCATGCCCGTCACGGGACGACCATCCGCGTGGTCGCGTACCACGCCCACGAAGAGCAGGGCCGCACCATGAGCGTCGTCGCCGACGCGGGACAGAACCTCCGTCGGATCGATCACGTCGGTGGTGACCTCGGCCTCGATCACGTCAGCCCCCGGCAACGGGAGGGATGAACGCCACCTCGTCGTCCGCCGCGAGGGGCTCGTCGAGGAAGGCGTAGGTCCGGTTCACGGCGACCGCGGGCTGCTCCGGAAGTCCGTCGAAGGGGGCTCCGCGCGCGCGAAGCGCCTGAACGAGATCTCCGACCGTCGCGCCGGGACTCAGCTCGACGGCGATCTCGCCTGTCCCCACCAGGTCCCGGTAGGCAGCGAAAAAGAGCGCGTTGACGGAGATGGACACCAGTATCGACGGGTTCGGGGTTGTGGACGCACCGTGAGATTGCTCGACCCCGAGCGGACCGTCAACGTTCCGAAGGTCCGTCCCCGCCGCCTGGACCGCGTCTCCGCCGGCGGTCGTCCCCGTCCCCACCGTCGCGGCCATCGTCACCCCGAAGCGACCGGATGCGTCGGCCCATCTCCTGCCGAAGGGACTGGAACTGGATCACCTGGGACGGCGTCAGCACCTCGAGCAACCCGTTCAACTCCTCCTCGAAGAGTTCGCTCTCGCGGCGCCGCTGTTCGATCATCTGTTGCAGGAGTCTCGACGCCTGGTCCTCGTCGACCTCGGAGTCCTCGAGCGCATCGAAGCTCCGCCGAAGGGCGTTGTCGTCGCGCCAAAGTTCGCCCCGCCGCTGATCGAATCGGCGAACGACTTCGGAAAGGTGCTCCGATTCCTCGTCCGTCAGACCCAGGCGCTTCTGCATCATCTCGGCCATCCGGGCGCGCACGCGCTCCATCAGTTCCTCTCGGTCCTGCGAATCCGACCGACGGCCGCGCCCATCCTGGGCCGTCAGGGGAGCCGCCAGCGAGGCCGTGAGGAGTACGGCCAGGCCGACCCGCGCAAACCGACCGCCGATCATGCTGCACCTCCATCGATAACCTGCAATTCGTCGAGGAACTGCATCAGCGCCTCGTCCGACAACGCTTCGAGAGCCGGCGCGCCGGCCAACAGACCGTCCCCGGACACGAAGAGGTCACCCTCTTCGAGTTCGGAAGCGTACTCCGGGGCCACGTCGAGGTCGGGTGTACCCAGGCTCGACGTCACACCGACCCCGAGCGCGAGCGCGGCCACCGCCGCGGCCGTCAGCTGCCACCATGGCGTAACCGATCGACGTCGGCCCGGCTCGACCGCCGCCGCGGGCGGCGTATCGGACCCGGAGGCGAGCGATGCATCGGCCAACACCGCCGCGGAGATCGTGGAGGCGAGTCCGTCCGGGGCAGCCGGTCGACTCGCGGCCAGCACACGGACGAGCTCCAACTCGGCGCCGCACTCGGCGCAGGTGGCGATGTGCTCGACCACCTCCGTCGGGTCCGCGAGGGCGCCCTCGGCGTGCAGTGGAAGGAGTTCCCTCACCTCTCCGCAATTCGATTCGATCATTCCATCAACTCCCTGAGGCGACGGATCCCGTGGAAGTAGTTGACGCGCGCGGCGCCTTCACTGGATCCGATCACGGCCCCGATCTCCCTGAAAGACAACCCCTCGTCGACCCGCAGGGACACGGATAGACGTTGCTTCTCCGGAAGGCTCTGCAGCAAGGCTCTCGCCCGCCCGACCTCGTCCGACATCACCGCAGCGCTGGCCGGGTCGATCTTGTCGTCCGGCACGGGTGCCGCCTCCTCGATCGGTTGCTCCTTCCATCGCTTCGTTTTCCGTAGTACGCCGCGAGCCTCGTTGGCCGTGATCGTCATCAACCACGTCTTGAACGCTGCGTCGCCGCGAAAAGTCTCGAGGGCTCGGAAAGCCTTCAGGAACGCGTCCTGGACGACATCCCGTGCCGTGTCCTCTTCTCGGACGTAGGACAGGGCGACCCGGAAGGCGGCATCGGTATGCCTCCGCACCAGTTCATCGAGTGCTCGGGCATCACCGCTGCGGGCTCGCTCGACGAGCTCCGCGTCGGTCACCTCCATGGCTTCCCCGTCTACGTCATTCACCGACCATTCGACGCACGGGGGCGGAGGAACGTTAAAGCGGGGGCTTCAACGGCGGGCACGGGTCCGATTCGGAGCCGGCTCTAGAAGCTGACCTTGTCGAGGCGTTCGACGCGCGCACGCAGGTGCTTCGAAGGTTTGAACACCGGCACGGACCGGGAGGGGACTTCGACGGCCTCCCCGGTTCGGGGGTTGCGGGCCATCCGCGTCTTCCGTTTGCGGACCTTGAACGTCCCGAAGCCGCGGATCTCGATGTTCTCGCCGTTCGCGAGGGCCAGTTTGACCGCATTCAGGAAGCCGTCCACGACCAAGGCGCAGTCCTTCTTCGTGATCCCGGGGCCGATGGCCTCAGCTACCTGCTCGACCAGGTCTGCCTTCGTCATTGTCTTCTCCAGAGACGCTTCGCCGCACGGTTTGTCCCTTTCGCGGGCTCAGACGGTAACGAGCCGGGAAGGACCTCGCAAGGCAACCGGAGTTGTTGCGCTGTATCGACTTGCGAGCTTCCGACGAGCATCGTCAGCCCTTTCGACGCTCCTCCATGAGAGCGACGAAGGAGTCGAAGAGATACCGGCTGTCGTGCGGCCCCGGCGCTGCCTCCGGATGGTACTGCACGGAGATGACCGGGTACTCGCGGTGCTCCACCCCTTCGACGGTCCCGTCGTAGAGATTGACGTGCGTCAGCCGGAGGCCCGGCGCCCCGGGAATCGTCCCGTCCTCGTCGGCCTGAACCGCGAACCCGTGATTCTGCGAGGTGATCTCGACCGTCTTCCGGTCGAGGTTCTTCACGGGGTGGTTTCCACCGTGGTGACCGAACGGGAGCTTGAAGGTGCTGGCTCCGAAAGCACGGCAGATGAGCTGATGGCCGAGGCAGATGCCGAAGATCGGCACGTCGGCCTCCGCCAGGGCCAGGATCGCGCGCTCGGCCGCTCCGACCGCAGCGGGATCGCCCGGACCATTGGATACGAAGAGCCCGTCGGGCGGGTCGGCCAGCAGATCCTCGAGCGGCGTCTCTGCCGGGATGACGGTCACGCGGCAGCCACGCTCGGCCAAGAGCTTGGGCGAATGGGCCTTTACACCGAAGTCGTAGGCAAGGACCCGGAAGCGCTGGGCCCCGACCGCCGCGACCTCGTACGGTTCGTCGGTCGAGACGCCGCACGCGAGGTCGAGCCCCTCCATTTCCGGCTGCTGCCGGATCTCGGCCAGGAGCGCGTCCTGATCCCGGTCGATCGGCGCGATCGCGCCTCGCATGGCGCCCTCCGCCCGGATGTGCCGGGTGAGCGCACGGGTGTCCAGGTCGGCGATGGCCGTGATTCCGTGCTCCTGAAGGTAGGCGTCGAGCCCTCCCTCCGAGCGCCAGTTCGAATCGACGCGCGAGGCCTCGCGTACGATGAAGCCGTTCACCTGGGGGACCGGCGACTCACGGTCTTCCGAGTTGACCCCGTAGTTCCCGATCAACGGGTACGTCATGGTGACGAGCTGGCCGGTGTACGAAGGGTCGGTCAGGACTTCCTGATACCCCGACATCGAGGTGTTGAACACCACCTCGCCGAAGGTCACGTCGGTCGCTCCCAGGTGCCGTCCGTCGAAACGACGGCCATCTTCCAGGAGCAGATAGGCGTTCCGGTCCAGGAGTCTTCCTCGCGGGCACGGGTCGGGCGCAGAGTGAATAGCGCGGATCGTGATCAAGCTACCCGAGCCCGGATGGCGGTCAACCCGGCTTCGCTCCCGGCCACCCCCTTTGTACCTTGGGCCATGAGTACCGTGTACATCCACGCCGACGAGTCGTGCCTGGGCAATCAGTCCCAGAAGCGCGCGCGCCCCGGGGGCGCTGGCGGGGTCGTCGAGGTCTGGAAGAAGGGTTCGTGGGAGCGCCGGGACTACTGGATCTCGGAGCCCGATACGACCAACAACCGGATGGCACTCCGCAGCGTCATCGAACCCCTCCGGCTACTCACACGCCCGTGCAGGGTCATCTTCACCTCCGACAGCAAATACCTCGTCGACGGTATCAACGACTGGCGACACGGGTGGAAGCGCTCGGGATGGAAACGGAAGACCGGAGCGATCAAGAACCTGGAGCTCTGGCAGGCCGCCGATCGACTGATCGACCGGCACGACTTCACGGCCCGGTGGGTCCGAGGTCACGACGGACATGCCGAGAACGAATACGCGGACTTCCTGGCCACCCGCGCAGCCAGTGAACAGTCGCAGTCGGACGGTTTCGTACCGTCGGGCCTGGTCGACTGGCTCGAGGCGGCCCGCGAGAAGGGCCACCACATGGATGTCATGGAGTTCGCGGAGCCCGCGGGGCGCTGGGGGTAGACGCGAAACGGCCCAGGCTGCAGCGAACTGCACCCTGGGCCGCTTCTCTGCCGTGGTCGCCGGCGACTCACGAGTCCCGCCGATCCATCGTCTGCGCTGGCGGGATGTGGGTTCCAGCTTGGGTCCACCTTCGTGAAGGTGGCGGAACCCCTTCCCTCTCCCCCGTTTCGTCGCGCGGTCCGCGACCGAGGGTGCCCCGAGCTCATCGTTTAGGGGCTTTTCGGCGGGGGCCAGCGACCTCCCCCGTCGGACGTTCCGGGTTTCCCAAGCCCCGGTCCGCCTTGCCTGCGCCACGCCGTCGCGCCCGCACGCTCACTCTTCGAATTCATCTCGGGGTAGCCAACGCCACCGTCTCGATGAGCCGCATTCGAATCGTGAACGATAGATACCGAGGCCGTATCGACTTGGCAACGGCAGGGGAAACATTCGGAGCCCGGAACTGGTCATACGGCACAAACTGTTATACAGCAGACACTTGAGTCGTGAACGAATGTTTGCGGGCAGCGACCGAGCTCGCCGTAAGGATCAGATGTTTCCCGGGGGCGGATCCCCACGACGAAAGGATCGTGCAATTCGTCACTTGGATTTCCGGGCCGGGAGGCGGGGCGCCACCCGGTCACGCACCAGCGGTCAGATTGTTGGACCGGCTACAGGAATCTCGTGCCCGAAGACCGCGCAGAAGTGCTCGACGAAGCGCGATCGCACCTCGTGGCCTTCCGGGGCCTGGCCCAATTCACGCTCGAGAGACGTCACCCCCCCGTCGGGAATCCCGCAGGGCACGATGGTGTCGAAGAAGCCGAGGTCCGTGCGGACGTTGAGGGCGATCCCGTGCGAGGTGATCCACCCCGACGACACACGAACGCCGATCGCAGCCAGCTTCCCCCGCGCGGTCCACACCCCGGTGCCGTTCTCACTCCGTTCGGCATCGACCCCGTAGCTCTCGGCCACCCGCATCAGCACCTCCTCGAGGTCACGGAGGTACCGATGGAGGTCTTTCCGGTCGGGTTTCAAGTCGAGGATCGGGTAGCCGACCAGCTGACCAGGACCGTGATACGTGACATCCCCACCGCGGCCCACAGCGTGAAGTTCGATGCCGAGTCGCTCTCGCTCGGCCTCGTCGACGAGGATGTGCGCCGGGTCGGTGCTCGACCCCATGGTGAGGACGTGCGGGTGTTCGACGAGGATCAGCGTGTCCTGGACCTCCCCTGCCCTCCGGAGCGGCACACGGTCATTCTGAAGGGCCAGGGCATCACCGTACGACATCACTCCGACGTCGAGGACCTCCAGCGAGCGTCGAGTCACCGGATCTCCTCCGGGCGCAAACGCCCCCGAGAGCCGAGCTCTCGGGGGCGCGCGTTCCTGCATCCTACGATCCCGGTCATGCGTCCTCGGGGAAGTCCTCCAGGAGCTCCTTGAGGCGCGCCAGGAAACGCGCGGAGTCCGCACCGTCCACGATCCGGTGATCGTACCCGAGCGAGAAGAGGCAGCGCTTCCGGATGGCCATCGAGTCGGCCCCCGTCACCGGGTCGGTGACGACGACTACGCGCTTCTCGATCGAGCCGAGGCCGAGGATCGCCGACGTCCCCTTCGGAATGACCGGTAGCCCCACGAGCGTGCCCAACACGCCCGGATTCGTGATCGAGAAGGTGGCTCCCTGGATCTCGTCGGGCATCAGCTTCCGGTCCCGCGCACGGGAAGCCAGGTCGACGATCTTGTTCCCGACCCCGACCAGGCTCAGGTGATCGGCGTCCTTGACCACCGGAACGATCAGTCCGGGGTTGAGGTCGACCGCCATGCCCAGGTTCACATTCCCGCGGTAGATCACGTTGTTGCCGGACACCGCCGAAATGATCATCGGGAACTCGTGAAGGACCCGGCTCACCGCCCACGCCACGAAGGCCGTGTACGACACCTTGGCACCCTGAGCGGCCCACTTCGGCTTCATGGCCGTCCGGACCTTGTCGATGGCCGAGAAGTCGACCTCGATGAACGAGTGGACGTGGGGCGCCACCCGCTTGGCCAGCACCATGTGCTCGGCCGTGAGTCGACGGATCTTGTCCATCGGCTCGACCGAGTCCGCGGCACGAACCGGGTACTCGGGGTGCTGGACGTCCTTGTAGAACGTCTCCCACATCCCGGCGCCGCCCACCGCAGGAGCGGCCGGCTTGGCGGCGGGAGCCGCGGGGGCCGGCGTCGGCTTGGCCGCCGGTGCAGGCGCTCCGCCCTCGATGAAGTCGAGGATGTCCTGCTTGGTCACGCGGCCCGCGTGCCCGGTGCCGGGCACGTCGTCGATCGACACGCCGTGTTCGGCCGCGATCTTCCGGACGACCGGCGTGGAACGCGTGCGCAGACGGTCCTCGGCGCTCTCGTCCGCCCCGCCGCTCGAAGCGGCCGGGGCCGCCGCGGCAGGAGGAGCGGCTTCCGCTGCCGGAGCCGCGGCCTCGGCCGCCGCTTCCGCCGGCTCTTCCGCGGCCGGGGCCGCTGCGGCGGCCCCACCCTCGGTGTCGATCCACGCGACGATCGTGCCGACCTCCACGGTCTCGCCTTCTTGAACGGCGATCTCGACGAGGGTGCCGGAGGACGGCGCGGGAATCTCCGCGTCGACCTTGTCGGTGGAGATCTCCAGGATCGGCTCGTCGCGTTCTACCGCGTCACCGACCTGCTTGAGCCACTGGGAGACTGTACCCTCGGCAATCGATTCGCCCATCTGGGGCATCGGGACTTCGATACGAGCCACGCTCGGTCACTCCGCTCTTTTAGTAGGCCGCCAGGTATCGGGCAGCAGTCAACACGTCGTCCGTCTGTGGTAGAAAGTAATCCTCCAACGACCCGGAGTAAGGCACCGGGGCGTCGATGGCCGTGACTCGAAGCATCGGAGCGTCGAGCCACTCGAATGCGCGTTCGCTGACACGCATGCAGATCTCACCCGCGATTCCACCGGTCCGGGTGTCCTCGTGCACGACCAGGAGGCGGCCCGTCTTCTTCACACTGTCGACGATCGCATCGTCGTCCATCGGAAGGAGGGTCCTCAGGTCGATCACCTCCGCCTGGACACCGTCGTCACGCTCGAGCGCGTCGGCGGCTTCCAGACACTTCCCCACCATCGCTCCGTACGTCACGAAGGTGAGGTCTTTCCCTTCTCGCGCCACCCGGGCCTTCCCCAGCGGCACGACGTAGTCCTCGTCCGGCAGAACCTCGCGAAGCGCCGGGGCGCGGTAGAGACCCTTGTGCTCCTCGAAGATGACCGGATTGTCGTCGCGAATGGCCGACTTCAGCAGGCCTTTGGCGTCGTACGCCGTGCTCGGGTAGACGATCTTGAGCCCGGGCGTGTGGAAGAAGGCCATCTCGACGTTCTGCGAGTGGAAGGGCCCGCCTCGGTTCCCGCCACCGACCGGACCGCGGATTACGAGAGGCATCGGCCCCGCGCCACGATAGTTCGACGTCGCGATGTAGTTGGTGATGACGTCGTACGCCGGCGAGATGAAGTCCATGAACTGGATCTCGACGACCGGTCGTAGCCCCATGTGGGCCGCCCCTGCCGCGGCCCCCGTGAATCCGCCCTCGGCGATCGGCGTATCGATCACACGCGATTCTCCGAAGTGCGCCAGGAAGTCCCGGGTCACCTTGAAGGCGCCGCCGTATACCCCGATGTCCTCACCCATGAGGAAGACGGAGTCGTCCCGGGTCATCTCCTCGAACAGAGCCTCACTGATCGCTTCGAGGAAGGTGACGGGTTCTCCCCGCTTCGTCTTCAGGAGGTGCTCGGGGATCTCGCTCTCGGTCATGCCGGGACACCTCGGCGTGTCGTCGGGTCGGGGGCTCGGGTCCACGGGCGATCGACATGCAC
>JAUIKL010000170.1 GCA_030430625.1 Gemmatimonadota bacterium | reverse complement strand
GCCGTCGGCACGGGCTGGATGCTTCGGGACGGCCAGTTGGCCACGTCCGCGGCCGACGCGTTCCGGGAGAGTCAGACCGAATCGGCCTTCGCCGGACGATCCGCACCCGCACCCGGGGTCGACGCGCCGGCCGAGGTGCTCGAGTCCAACGTGGCTGGCGTCGACCTCGAGGAGTCGTCGTCGGGTGGAGTCGAACAGATGGGTTCCGAGGCGGTGCAGAGCGGCGGGGGCGCATCGGTCGAAAGCCCGGTGGTCGAGACCCCACCGGTCGAGGCGTCGTCGTTCGTGCCCGCTCGCCGGGAGGTTTCGTCCGATGCAGGGGCGGCCGAGACGACGGACGTCACTTCGATGCCCGAATCGCTCTCGAGAGCTGCCGCACCTCAGGCCGATGCCATGGAGCCGACCACGGCTCTGGCGCTGGAGGGTGTCGTGGTGGCCTCGGCAGAGCCCGACGATGCGGCGTTCGCGGATCGAGCCGCCGCGCCACCTCAGCCGGTCGACGTGGCCTCGGTCGATGCCGTCGCCGCGAACACGGTGGCCGGTGGCCTCGGTGGCACGCGTCCGGCAGCCGATGAAGAGGCGGCTCTGAAGGCGCGGGCCGCTGACGAAGGTGTGGCCGAGGAAGAGGAGCGTGCGCGGTCGAGCTCGCGGGTGGCGCTGACGTCGGCGCTGGATCAGACCTCGGCGTCGAGGGATGATGGGGCCGGTGACCGCGACGAGCTCGAAGTCCTGGCGGCCGGTGCCGTCCCGGGGCTCGCCGTGCTCGACGTGGCCAGTATCGGCGAAGGTACGATGTACTACGGCTCGCGGATCACGCAGCGGCTCGCGGACGGCTCCGTGATCGAGGTGTATCGCCTCGAGTACGACGTCGAACCCGTGGTTCTGGGTGCGCTCCCCGTGGGGCTGGCCGAGGCCTCCAGGAAGATCGAGGAGGAGTGGGTCGTGATCCGCGGCCCGCAATCGCCGGAGGAACTGGAGGGCCTTATACTCCGCCTCCTTCCCGAGGGCTGATCGGCGTCCCCGGAGGAACGATGCTCCGGGGGCACCATGAGTGACTTTCTCGACATTCTCGAGCCGTGGGACGGTCTGGGCGTACTGGTGCGCCGGGATCGTCCCACGGGCACGTGGATCTTCGTCGCCCTCCACGACGACGCCCTCGGTCCGGCCACCGGGGGCTGCCGGATGAAGGTCTACGAACGCCCCGAGGACGGGCTGCGGGACGCCCTTCGCCTGAGCGAGGGGATGACGTACAAGTGGGCCGCCATGGACTTTCCCTTCGGTGGCGGAAAAACGGTGCTGGCCGTCCCGCGCCCGTTGGAGGGTGAGGAGCGCAGGGGACTGCTCCTCCGCTTCGGAGCCCTACTCAACTCGCTGGGTGGGACGTACGGCACCGGCGCGGACCTGGGTACGACGACCGAGGACATGCTGACGATCGCCGAGGTCTCCGAGCACGTCATCGGCGTTCACGGCCGCACCGAGGGGCCGATGGACCCGAGTCCGTTCACGGCACTGGGCGTGTTCGAGGGCATACGAGCGGCGCTCCGACACCGCTTCGGATCCGATGAGTTGTCGGGGCGCACGGTTCTGGTCGAGGGCGTCGGAGCCGTCGGGGGCCCGCTCGCCGAGCACCTCACCCTCGGGGGCGCGGACGTCGTGGTGGCGGATGTCTCCGCCGAGGCAGCGGTGGCCGTGGCCGAGCGCACCGGCGCGCGTGTGATCGATTCGGCCGACGTCGTCGGCACCCGGTGTGACGTGTACGCGCCGTGCGCAGTCGGAGCCGTCCTGAACGCCCGGAGTATTCCCCGACTGAACTGTGCCATCGTGGCGGGCGCCGCCAACAACCAACTCGAAACGTCCGACGATGCGGCCCGGCTGCACGACCGCGGCGTGCTGTACGCGCCCGACTACGTGATCAACGGGGGAGGTGCGATGGCGTTCACCTCGATCTACCTCGGTGCCGACGTGGCGACAGCGGAGGAACGGGTGCGCGGAATCGGGGGCCGACTCGACTCGATTTTCGAGGCGGCGGGCGCCGCGAACGAATCACCGGTCGTGGCGGCCAGGGCCATGGCCGAACGCGTACTGTCGGAGGCGCGCGGGTCCGATTGAGTGTCCACAATTGTGGACGCCTTGGTGGGCGGTGGGCATACGAAAGGCCCCGGTCCGACGGATGCGGACCGGGGCCTTCGCCCTGGACGCTGGTTCATGTCAATTCAGCGGCCCCTCACCTTCCGGATAGTGCCGGAAGAGGTGGTCGAGTCGCAGGTACTCCAGAATCCGCGCCGTGCGCTGCGGAATCGAGCGGACCCAGACGCTGTCGGTCGGCGCCGACATCAGGCGGGCCGTCAGGATCATCGACAGATCCTCGACATTGGCCTGCTCGGTGCCGCTCAAATCGAAGACCACGTGCTCTTCGACGATGGACTCGTCGGCATGGGACACGAGCTCTTTGCGAAGCTCCTCCGCCCTTTTCTTTTCGTCGCCGCTCATCACTGCCTCCCTTGGTTCACGGTCACTTCCCCCATTGAGGCGAGGTGTAATAGATCAAGGATCGTGCCAACGTTTTTCCGCACTTTCCTGTCGTTCTGGCACGTATGGTGTAGTGATTCCCGGACAGGCATACTGTCTACGAGTCTCGGGCCTCCGGGGGCGATGATGGGTGCGATGAAGCACACAGCGTTGACGGTCTTGATCACCCTGTTGTCGGCGACGGGCGCGACGGCACAGGATGCCGCGCACGCGGATTATTTCCGCTCGGTGTCCAACTTCTTCAATCTCCCCGCCAACGAGGTCGCGATTCTCTCGGACTGGGACATCGCCCCCGCCGAGATCCCCGTCGTTCTCTTCGTGGCCCGCCGAGCCGGTGTCTCGCCCGAAGCGCTCGTCGCGCTCCGAAGCTCCGGTCGGAGCTGGTCCGAGTTGACGGGCCGGTACCGGGTCACGGCCGCGGCCCTCCACGTTCCCCTGCAGGACGATGCGGATGCCCGGGGGCTCGACGCAGCGTACCGGGACTTCCGAGCGACCCCGGTGGCCGACTGGGGAGGGATCCAACTCACCGACGAACTCATCGTCGGTCTCGTGAACGTGCGGGTCCTCTCACAGACGTTGGGACTGCCTCCGGAACGTGTCGTCGCGGCCGCCGATCCGGGCGTGCCGTGGGTGGAGCTTCACGCTAGACTCAAGCGGTAACGTCACCACCTCCCCGGCCGTTCGATGCCCCGAGCAGAGTTCGTCCCTCTCGACAGCTACCGGGAAGTCCCGATCGACGAGATGCGGGCTGCCGCGTCGTCTTTCCTCGAGACGATGCGGAGGCGCCGGACCGTCCGTGACTTCTCCGATCGACCCGTTCCGCGGGACGTGATCGAGCACTGCCTGCTGGCCGCGGGGACGGCGCCCAACGGGGCCAACCGCCAGCCTTGGCGTTTCGTCGTCGTCGGGGATCCGGAGATCAAGGCGAAGATTCGGTCGGAGGCCGAGGTCGAAGAGCAGGCCTTCTACAACGGGAAGGCTCCCCAGGAGTGGCTCGACGCGCTCGAGCACCTCGGGACGGACGAACACAAGCCGTTCCTCGAGCGAGCTCCCTGGCTGATCGTGATCTTCGGCGAGAGTTACGAGCTCCTCGACGACGGCACCAAGGCCAAGAACTACTACGTGTCGGAGTCGGTCGGGATCGCGACCGGGATGCTGATCACCGCGTTGCACCACGCGGGGCTCGCCACGCTCACCCACACGCCGTCTCCCATGAAGTTTCTCAACGGGCTCCTCGGCCGCCCGGACAACGAGCGCCCGTTCCTCATTCTCGTCGTGGGGTATCCCGAGGAGGACGCCACCGTGCCGGACATCTCGAAGAAGCCGATCGACGACATCGCCGTTTTCATCGAGTAGCGCCGTGGGTCAGGATATCTCGGGCGAGCCCAGAACGCCCGCCGACACCCGGAATTTCACGAAAGCCCTGCTCCGCGACGTCCAGGCGTTGGAGCGCATGTTGGCCGAGGGACGCTTCGAAACGGGGATCCGCCGCATCGGAGCCGAACAGGAACTCTTCGTGGTCAACGCCGCCAGCCGGCCCGCCACGAAAGCGCTCGACGTGCTGGAGCGCCTGGACGGTCCGTTCACGACGGAGTTGGCGCTGTACAACCTCGAGGCGAACGTCGAGCCGCGGACGCTCGAGGGCACCTGCTTCTCCGACCTCCACGCACGGGTCGACGAACTGGTCGATCAGGCCCGGCGCGCCGCTCGCCGGCTCGAAGCCGACGTGGCCCTCACGGGAATCCTTCCGACGCTCTCCAAGTCGGACGTGACCCTCGACAACATCACGCCGAGGCCCCGCTACTACGCCCTGAACACCGCCTTCTCCGAGATGCGGAACGGGGCGCCGTACAAGCTCCGCATCCAGGGGCAGGACGAGCTCTACACGGAGCACCAGTCCGTGATGCTCGAGTCGTGCAACACGAGCTTCCAGGTCCACCTCCAGGTCGAGCCCGACGAGTTCGCGGCCGTGTACAACGTGGCTCAGGTGGTCACGGCGCCGGTGATGGCGGCCGCCGTGAACTCCCCGGTCCTCTTCGGCAAGCAGCTTTGGGACGAGACCCGGATCGCGCTCTTCCAGCAGTCGATCGATACCCGGAGCGGCTCGGTGCACATGCGGGACATGTCACCCCGGGTGCGCTTCGGAGAGTCCTGGGTCGACTCGAGCGTGGCCGAGCTCTTCCAGGAAGACATCGCACGCTTTCGCGTCATTCTGACCCGGGACATCGAAGAGGACCCGATGGCCGTCCTCGATGCCGGCGGTGTTCCGAAGCTGGGTGCGCTGACGTTGCACAATGGCACCGTGTACCGCTGGAACCGCCCCTGCTACGGTGTCGGTGGTGGGATGCCTCACCTCCGGATCGAGTGTCGTGTGATTCCGTCGGGACCGACGGTGATCGACGAGGTGGCCAACGCGGCGTTCTGGATCGGGATGGTCCTCGGTGGCGTCGACGCCTATGGGGACGTGCGCCAGCGGATCGACTTCGGTGAGGCCAAGTCGAACTTCCTTGCGGCTGCCCGAAACGGCCTGAAGGCCGGGTTCCGCTGGCTCGACGGTGCTCCGCGAAGTGCCCCCGACCTGATCCTGGAGGACGGACTCCCGCTGGCCGAGGCCGGTCTTCGCAAGGCGGGCGTCGCCGAGTCGGACATCGAACGGTATTTGGGTATCGTTCGTACGCGCGTCGAGAACGGGACGACGGGCGCACGGTGGATTCAGCGCTCGATGCGCGGGATGCAGGGGCAGGGGACCCGCTCCGAACGGCTCGCCGCGGTCACGGCGGGGCTGATGGCCCGGCAGAAGACCGGGGTGCCGTGTCACGAGTGGACCGACGCGGAGCTCTCCGAAGCAGGAGGTTGGCCGTTGAACTACGAACACATCGAACAACTCATGACGACGTCGCTCTTCACCGTGCACGAAGAGGAACTCGTCGACATGGTCGCCTTCATGATGGAGAGGAAGCAGATCCGACACGTCCTGGTCGAGGACGACGATCATTCGCTCGTGGGGCTCGTCTCCTACCGGTCGGTCCTTCGCCTCATGGCCGAGGGCGTCGACGTGAAGGGTGGGGAGACACCCGCCGTGAAGGAGATCATGGAGCGAAAGCCGGCCACGGTACCGCCGGAGATGCCGACGCTGGAGGCCATCGAACTCATGCGGAAGGAGCGGGTGTCGTGCCTTCCGGTGGTCAGCGACGGCAAACTCGTGGGGATCGTCTCCGAGCGCGACTTCATGCCGCTCGCGTACGAGCTCCTGGGTGACCGCGTCGGGAAGGAGTCTCAGTGACGGAGTCGGGTGTCGTGGAAGGAGCGTCGTCCACGCGGGTCGAGCGGCGTCTCCTGGGCGAGGTGATCGGCGACGCACAGGGGCCGACCCTGCTGTGCGTGGCCGGCATCCACGGCAACGAGCCCGCCGGGGTCCACGCTGTTCGGCGGGTCCTGAAGACACTCGAGTCTCGTGGTACGCGCCTGAAGGGCCGCTTCGTCGCACTCGCCGGGAATGTCACCGCTCTCAACCACGGGCGGCGTTTCGTCGACCGGGACCTGAACCGCGCCTGGACCGCGACCCGCCTGGCCGAGCTCCGGTCCGGCCCGGTCGGAGCCGGGTCGGTCGAAGACCGTGAGCAGGTCGAGCTCCTGGCCGAGATCGAACGGGTCATCGGATC
>JAUIKL010000014.1 GCA_030430625.1 Gemmatimonadota bacterium | reverse complement strand
GCGTCCATGGTGGAGCCGAGGTTGAGCAGCCCGCGGCGCCCGGCTTCCTCGACCCACTCGTCCGAGTAGTTGTCGCCGTTGAAGATCACGTGCTTGAACTCGTGGATCTCCGACGCCAGTAGGGCACGGAGCGCTTCCTCGAACGACGTACCCTTCTCGAGGTCGGCCTCGAGCTTGGTGCACAGGTCGTCGATGGCCTCGGCCACGATCGTGTTCAGCACCATGGCCGGGAACGACACGCTCTGCGACGAACCGAGCGCGCGGAACTCCCACTTGTTGCCGGTGAAGGCGAACGGCGAGGTCCGGTTCCGGTCACCCGCGTGCTTCGGCAGGTCGGGCAACGCCTTCACGCCGAGACCGAGGAGGCCGCTCTGCTTACTGCTCGTGGCCTCACCCGCATTCTCGATCTGCTCGAAGACATCCTGGAGCTGATCACCGCAGAAGGCCGAGATAATGGCCGGCGGCGCCTCGTTGGCACCGAGACGGTGGTCGTTACCGGCGTGGGCCACGGCGGCACGCAGGAGATCCTGGTGCTTGGCCACACCCTTCAGAACGGCGGAGCAGAAGAAGAGGAACTGCATGTTGTCGTGCGGCGTCTCGCCGGGCTCGAGGAGGTTCTGATCCTCGGTGCCCATCGACCAGTTCAGGTGCTTCCCGGAGCCGTTCACACCCTGGAAGGGCTTCTCGTGCAGGAGGCAGACGAGGCCGTACTTCCGCGCGATGCGACGGAGCGTCGACATCGTGAGCTGCTGGTGGTCGGCCGCCGTGTTGGCGTCCTCGAAGATCGGAGCCATCTCGTACTGACCCGGGGCCACCTCGTTGTGACGCGTCGTCACCGGGACACCGAGACGGTACAGCTCGTACTCGACCTCGTTCATGCACTCGAGCACCCGGTCCGGGATCGAGCCGAAGTAGTGGTCGTCGAGCTCCTGGCCCTTCGGAGGCTTCGTGCCGAAGAGGGTACGGCCGGCCGTCTGCAGGTCGGGGCGGCGGTAGAAGAACTCCTCGTCGACGAGGAAGAACTCCTGCTCGGCACCACACGTCGCGATCACCGGCTTGGCCGGCGAGCCGAAGAGCTTGAGCGCCCGGCGCGCCTGCACATCGATGGCGTCCAGGGAGCGCAGGAGCGGCGTCTTCTTGTCGAGCGCGTCACCGGCCCACGAAGCGAAGGCGGTCGGGATGCAGAGGTACGCACCGCCGGGGCCCTCCATGATGAAGGCCGGGGACGTCGGATCCCACGCCGTGTAACCGCGCGCCTCGAAGGTGGCCCGAAGACCACCCGAGGGGAACGACGACGCATCCGGCTCGCCCTGCACCAGCTCCTTGCCACGGAACTCCGTGATCGCCCGGCCGTCCCCCGTCGGCTTCAGGAAGGAGTCATGCTTCTCCGCGGTGCCACCGGTCAGCGGCTGGAACCAGTGCGTGTAGTGGGTCGCACCCTTCTCGAGCGCCCACTCCTTCATGGCGTTCGCGACCGCGTCCGCTACGGACGGATCGAGCGCCGTACGGTTCTGGATCGTGGTGACGAGCGCCTCGTATTCGGGCTTCGGGAGGCGGGCCTCCATCTCGTGCAGGCTGAAGACGTTCTCACCGTAGACCTCTTTGAGGTTCGTCCGGTGGTGTTTCTCGGCCGTCGGCGCCGGATCGTACTTGGCCGCGGCGAGGGTATCGAATCGGGGGATGACTCTGCTCATTCGAAGGACTCACGTGGCAGGAGTGGTGATCGGAGCTTGGAACCTCGCCCCCGTCGAAGAGGGCCTCAACCCCCGACCCTTGGATATTAGCATTAGTTGATTTACGCTATTCTTTCTTGGGTAGACGGTATTCAGGCGATTCCATGGCCGCTTTCATCGGAAGATCCAGGGATCTTGGGGCGTTGCGCGGGCTGCTGGACGCGCCTCGCTCCTCGGTCGTCCGTGTCACGGGACCGCCCGGTGTCGGGAAGTCCGCACTCGTCCGGCGCGCCCTGCGGGACTACCCCGGCCTCTACTTCGTCTGCCCTCCCCTGCCGGCGCCCATTCAGGCTCAGGCGCTGCACCGCGCCCTCCTTGCACACGCCGCCGGAGAGGCGAAAAGCTTCGACCCGGCGGCCGAGACCGACACGCCGACGTGGGAGCAGCTGGCCACCACCATCGACGCCCTCCGGCGGCACTCGGACCGGCCGTGGGTCCTCGTCCTCGACGACGCGGACCGACTACAAGACGCACGGGCCCGGTACCGGAGAGCGCTGGCGACCCTCCGCGCGGACGTGGAGGGTGTGCCCCCCGTGCACATCGTCCTCATCAGCCGAGACGCGGCCGCCATCGAAGCGAAAGAACTCGGGGAGGATGCCGAGCACCTCCCGGTCGCGCCCCTGACCCTACGGGAGGCCGCACCATTCCTGCCCGGCAACCGTCCGCATCACCGACTGAGGGCCTATGCTGCCTTCGGCGGGAGCCCGCGCGTCCTGTCCACGCTGGACAAGAGTGTCACGGTCGGCACCAACGTCCGGCGCCTCCTCCTCGACCCGAACGGCGCACTGGCCGACCTCCCGCTCAGCTGGCTCGAGCGACTCGTCCAGACGCCGTCCCGCTACGCCGCCATCCTATCCGTCCTGGCCGACGGGAGCACCGACTGGTCGACGATCCACGAGGGAGTGCCCGACCTCTCACGGAGCGGTCAGTTGGCCCCGTACCTGAATCGCCTCTCGGCTCTAGGCTGGCTCGACACCCGGGTCTCGGTCGACGCGAAGCCCGGATCCCGGGCCCGCCGCTACGAGGTGCCCGATCCCTTCGTCCGCTTCTGGTTCCGCTTCGTCCTCCCGTGGCGGCTGACGGCGGATCCCGAAGCGGTGGGGTCGTACTACACACGGGTCGTTCGCCCGGGCATCGAGACGTACATGGACTCGGTCATGCCGACGCTGGCCCGTCAGCACATGGCGCACAGCGCCATCGAGGTGTTCGGCGCATCGGCGCGGGTTACGGGCGGGCTCTGGGGAGACGGTGTCGACATCCCCGTGGCCGGCGTGCTCGGCAATGGCTCCGTCTTCTACGGCACCTGCGCCTGGCACGGCCGTGACGGCGCCGGAGACCGGGCGTTGGCCGCCCTCGAAGAGGACGTGGCCCACACGCGGTACGGCTTCGGTCGGCAGGGCCGGCACCGGGTGATCTTCACTGGGCGGCCCGCGCCGACGAGCCTCAAGCGGACCGTGGCTCGTCGGCGGGACACCCTACTCGTCGACGCGCGCGCGCTCCTCGGTACGGGGCGCTGATCGGGGTAGACCGACCGACATCAGATGTCGAGGTTCTTCACGTACTTCGCGTTCTTCTCGATGAACTCCCGGCGGGGCTCGACATCGTCACCCATGAGCCGGTCGAAGAGGTTCGAGGCGATCGCGCCGTCCTCGATCTCGACGCGCAGGATCGTGCGCGAGTCCGGATCCATCGTCGTCTTCCAGAGCTGATCCGGGTTCATCTCACCGAGACCCTTGTAGCGCTGGATGTGGATCCCTTTGTTGTCGCCCGGCTTTCCGCCGAGACGCTTGATGTACTCGTCGCGCTCGTCGTCGTTGTACGCGTAGAACTCCTGCCGGCCCTTGCGCACGCGGTAGAGCGGAGGCTGCGCGATGTAGACGTATCCTGCCTCGATCAGCTCCCGCATCTGACGGAAGAAGAAGGTCAGGAGAAGGGTCCGAATGTGCGCGCCGTCGACATCGGCATCGGTCATGATGACGATCTTGTGATACCGCGTCTTCTCGAGCTCGAACTCGTCCCGGATCCCGGCGCCGATCGCCGTGATCATGGCGCCGATCTCGTCATTGGACAGGATCTTGTCGATCCGCGCCCGCTCCACGTTGAGGATCTTACCCTTGAGCGGAAGGATGGCCTGGTAGCCGCGATCCCGGCCCTGCTTGGCACTACCACCCGCGGAGTCACCCTCGACGAGGTAGAGCTCACACATCGACGGGTCGGAGATCGAGCAGTCGGCCAGCTTACCCGGCAACACGCCCCCTTCAAGGGCGCTCTTCTTCCGAGCGAGGTCTCGCGCCTTACGCGCCGCATCCCGCGCCCGAGCCGCCTGGAGCGACTTCTCGATGATGGCCTTACCGGCCTTCGGGTTCTCCTCGAGGAAGATCGCCAGATGTTCGTTGACCGCCGCCTCGACCGCGCCGCGGACCTCGCTGTTGCCGAGCTTCGTCTTGGTCTGGCCCTCGAACTGCGGCTCCATGACCCGGACGCTCAGCACGCAGGTGAGGCCCTCGCGGACGTCGTCACCCGACAGGGACTCGCCTTTCTTGAAGATGTTGTTCTTCTTGGCGTAGTCGTTGATGGTGCGCGTCAGCGCGGCCTTGAGACCGGTGACGTGCATCCCACCTTCGTGCGTGTTGATGTTGTTCACGAAGGAGTGCGTGTTCTCGCTGAAGCCCTGGTCGTACTGGAGGGCCAGCTCGATCTCCGCCTCGGGCTTGGACGCCTCGAAGTAGCAGATCTTGTCGTGGAGCGCGCCGCGGCTACCCCGCAGATACGTCACGTACTCGGCGATCCCGCCGTCGTACTGGTACGACTCTTCGTGGTCGTCGTTGCGCTCGTCCTTGAGGACGATCTCGAGACCCTTGTTGAGGAAGGCGAGCTCGCGGAGCCGGTTCGACAGGACCTCGTACGAGTAGACGAGCTCGCTGAAGATCTCGTGGTCCGGCTTGAAGGAGACCTTGGTACCGGACCCCTTGGCCGAGCCCTTCTCCTCGAGCTCCTTCGTCTTGATGCCGCGCTCGTAGCGCTGGTGATACAGCTTGCCACCGCGCCGGATCTCGACCTCGAGAAAGACCGACAGGGCGTTCACCACACTGACACCGACGCCGTGGAGTCCGCCGGAGACCTTGTAGGTGTCCTTGTCGAACTTTCCACCGGCGTGGAGCGTCGTCATGGCCAGCTCGACGCCCGGCACCTTCTCGGTCGGGTGAATGTCCACCGGGATGCCTCGACCGTCGTCTTCGACGGTGATCGAGTCGTCGGTGTGGATCGTGACCAGCACGCGTGTGCAGTGACCCGCCATCGCCTCGTCGATCGAGTTGTCGACGACTTCGTAGACGAGGTGATGGAGTCCGCGCGTCGACGTCGAGCCGATGTACATGCCCGGCCGTTTACGGACGGCCTCCAGGCCCTTGAGGACCTGAATCTGACCCGCGGTATAGTCGCTACCCTTCTGCTTCTTCTCTTTGGCCATGCCAGCTCCGCTTACGCTATCTCCGCCAACACGAAGACGATCTTGTCCAGGGGGTTCGACCCCATGCGGTCGTTGAGCTGCTCGAGCAGCTCGCCCTTCATCATGTTCAACTCCATCAACCACGCGCTGCTCTTCACCTCGACGATCAACGCGCCGTTGTCCACCGCTCGCGCGCGCGTGGCCGTCGAGACGATATCCCCGACGGTCTCGGACCAGAGGTCCAGCGCTCGGAGCTGTTCTACCCGCTCGAGGATGCCGTGATGCGTCAGCACGGCGTGGAGCACCGGACCGATCGGCTGTAGCCCCTTGTCGGGCGAACGCTCCCCGTATGTCATGCCTCGATCACCCCGGCTCGGATGCGCCAGCGCGGAAGGACATCGCGACGGATCTTCACGTCGGCGTCCTTGGGCGCGGTGAGCACGACCTGCCCGGTTTCCTCCGCGTCGATCAGCTCGAGGATCCGTTCGCTTCGGCCCTCGTCCAACTCGGCGAAGACGTCGTCGAGGAGGATGAGCGGGCGGCGGCCCTGACGCTCTCGGATCGTCTCGGCCTCGATCAGGCGAAGGGCGAGTGCGGCTGTGCGGCGCTGACCGCCCGAACCGTAGTCCCGGAGATCGAGGTCGGCGTCCTTGCCGACGAGCTGAAGTCGAACATCGTCCCGGTGCGGGCCGACGAGCGTCACCCCCCGGCGGAGTTCGTTCTCCCGTGCGTCGGCGAGCGCGGCCCGGAAGGCCTCGGCGATGGTGGCGTGGTCCGCGGCGTCCGCCTCTGTCTGGGTCTGGTTCTGGGGATCGGCCTCGGCGTCGACTCGAGTCCCCGCCGGGACCCCGTCGTCCGGATCCCGGTCGAACGAGACGTTCGGCCGGTACGTCATACGCGCTCCGGCTCCGTTCGAGACCCGTGCGTAGTACGCCCCGAACGCCGCGGCGTGGGTGTCGATCCAGCGCGCCCGATCCAGAATCACCTGGGCGCCGGACGAGATGAGGCGCTCGTTCCACGCCGAGACGGCGGCGGCCGGCTGGCCAGCCTTGAGCGCCGCGTTACGGTGGTGGAGGACGCGCCGGTAAGTCTGGAGCTGGCTCAGGTACCCGTGCTCGTTGAGCGAGAGCACGATGTCGAGGAAGCGCCGGCGCTCGGCCGGGCCACCGCTGACGAGTTCGACGTCGACCGGGGAGAAGACGACCGCGGCCAGGTGGCCGAGCCCTTCGCTCATCCGGGTCGTCTCCGTCCCGTCGACGGTGACCTTCTTCTTCCGGCCACGCTTCTGGAAGGCAGCGGCCACCTCACTCGGCCGGGCGCCCTCGCTCCGGGGCTCGTGCGCGGTCAGGGTGGCGGCCACGCGGAAGACGTCGGCGTCGAAGGCGACCATCTGGTGATCACGGGCTCCGCGAAAGGACCGAAGCGTCTCCAGGTAGTAGATCGCTTCGAGGAAGTTCGACTTCCCCTGTGCGTTGTCCCCGATCAGCGCGACCCCCTCCGGCGGGAGCTCCAAAGTCTGGTTGGAGAGGTTCCGGAAGTGGCGCAATTCGAGGCGGCTCAGACGCACGGTCCGGAGGCACGGGAAGTCGCATAAACCATAGCAGAATCTAACGATTCAGCCCCTGCGATTCCACTCCGGAGGCCCGCGCCCGAGCCCCTCGACCCGCGGGAGGTCAGCTGCCCTTGAAGTCGGGCTTCCGCTTCTCCAGGAAGGCTTGCATGCCCTCCTTCATGTCGTCGGTCGAGGCCAGGAGGCCGAAGAGGGACGATTCGTAGTCGAGGGCCTCACCGGTGGCCGTGTCGAGGCCGCGGTAGATCGACTCGAGCGCCATACGGACGGCCACGGGGCCGTTCTTCGTGACCTTCCGGAGGAAGGCCTTGGCTTCGTCCAGGAGGTTCTCCTGGGGCACGACGGCCGAGACGAGGCCGATGTCGAGGGCGCGGTCCGCCTTGACCATGTCGCCGGTCAGCGTCAGTTCGATGGCGCGACCGAGTCCGACGAGGCGGGCCAGCCGTATCGTGCCGCCGTATCCGGGGATGATGCCGAGGCCGACCTCGGGGAGGCCGAAGCGAGCACCCTCGCTGGCCAGGCGCATGTGGCAGGCCAGGGCCAACTCGCAGCCACCGCCGAGCGCGTAGCCGCCGACGGCCGCCAGGACCGGCTTCGGGAATCGCTCGATGGCGCGGAAGACGTCCTGACCGTCCCGGCTGACCTGCACACCCGAGACCGAGTTCATCGTGGCCAGTTCACCGATGTCGGCACCCGCCACGAAGGCTTTGTCACCCGCGCCGGTGAGGATGACACCGCGGACGTCGTCGTCCGTGCGGAGTTCCTCGAAAACCGTCCCGATCTCCCGGACGACCTCGGCGTTGAGCGCGTTCAGCTTCTCCTGGCGATCGACGGTGACGACCGCGAGGTCCCCGTCCCACTCGACACGTACGTATTCCAAATCGGCCATGGTCGGACCGTCCAAACTCCGTGATGGGTCATCCGCGACGACCCAAGATAGCGACCCGTTTCCCGATGGTGAAACGACGAGGGCTCATGTAACTTCGGGCCTGCCGAGCCCGCCCGGCACTCGCTCGCGGTGGTGCGCTCGGCCCCGGAACCTTCGGCCTGGAGTCGCCAACACATGAGTCGTTCCCTCAACAAAGTCATGCTCATCGGCAACGTCGGGAACGACCCCGAGATCCGTTCGACCACCTCGGGCGCACGTGTGGCAAAAGTCTCGCTGGCGACGAACCGGACGTGGACGGACCGGAACTCCGGTCAGCAGCGCGACAAGACGGAGTGGCATCGCCTGACCTTCTTCGGACGTCTCGTCGACATCGTAGAGCAGTGGGTGAAGAAGGGAGATCGGCTCTACGTCGAAGGGCGGATCGAGTACTCGCAGACCGAAGGCGACGGCGGGCCGAAGTACTGGACCGACATCGTGGTCAACGAGATGGTCATGCTCGGGTCCACGGGTGGTCAGGGCTCCGGAGGATCCGGTGGTTCGGGTGGCGGCTACACGCCTTCGGCCCCGTCCGGTGGCCCCGGTCCGTCGATGAACGAGCCGGACGACGACCTGCCCTTCTGATCGGGGGTAGCCGCTCGCGGCTTCGGCTCAGTCCGAGGCCTCGGATCGGGCATCCAACTCGTCGCGCCACAGCCCCATGAAGTACTCCTCGTACTGCTCCGGGTGCGCGCGGTAGTCCTCCACCCACACCTCGAAGGGGGGTAGGGCCACCCGTTTGGCCAGCCACTCGGTCGCGACCCGCACCATCTCGGCATACGAGACGTCGCCCTTACGGCCGTCCTCTCGATGCGCGCGGTGCGCCAGCAGGTAGATCTCGTCCGGACTCATGTAGACGAGAAGATCCGCTACCTGCGCGGAACAGTAGTCGTGATACTTCGCGCGCAGGACGTTGAGCGACTCTTGCGAGCCTCCTTGGCCTGCGTCCACCGGGGTGCCTCCACCGGACGTGAACAAGCCCCCGACTCTCTAGGGGCGCTCGCGTAAAGCTTTGTGCGATGCGCGCCTACGTTTGAGCCGAAGGGCCTGTCGACGCAAGCGTTTTGAAGGACTACGGCGTCGCCTGAAGTCCGTCCAGCTCGATCGAGTCCTCCTGATCGTTCTCCCGCAGGTGCCGGTAGATGGAGCGACGCGTGAGGCCGTACAGCACGACCCGGCTCAAGAATTCCGGATCTTGCTCCTGAACTTCCTCGGCCTGGTCCGCGATATCGCGGGGAAGCCGGACAGAAAGTTGCACGGAACGCGTCTCCCACATAGACACACCTCGCCCATCGGTTGAAATGAAAAAGTCACACTTTGCCTTGGGGGGTGCCCGACTCCGCGAAGCTGGTTCGGAGCCAACGGCAGGAGGCGCTAGCAGCCTCGAAGTGCATGTACTCTAAAGCCGTCGGATCGGGGCCGCAAGGGTCAATGTGCGCCAAATCGCCCGAATCTGGAGATTTCGTAAGTCGTTGCGCCGCAACGATTTGAGATTTCGGAAAAATCGGAAAACCAACTGTTCCCGACGTGGGTCGCAGCGTAGCCGCGGGGGGCGCCGGAGGGGCGGAAGTCCAAGCCACACACCGGGTTTCGGGAGGGCTCGTCGAGGTGTCCGAACCGACCTCCGTGACACGGAATTTACAAAAAAATTCCGTTACGGCAGCGCGGACCTGAGGAAGGCTTCGAGGGTCGCAGGCTCGAAGCTGAGGAAGCGGGATCGCAGCTCGACCGCGTCGGGTTCGCGGAAGATGAGCGCCGTCCGGTGCACGTGGCCCGACCGGCCGTCCTCGAACGCGATGAAGCCGCGCCAGGCGTCCTCGTCCCGGAATCCCCTCAGACGGGCCGTCCACGCGCCCTGCGTCCGCGCGAGCACCCGAGCCTCCAACGTCACCGGCTCCGCCGCGGAGGGCGCGCCGGCGGCCTCACCGAGGTCCTCCATGTGGGCGTCCGGGTACGCGCGCCGGTCACTCCGCCACACATCGAAGGTCGGGAGGGGTAGGAACGACTCACAGAACGCCGCCAGCGTCCCGAGAGGGTCGTCCTCGGAGTGGGGGAGCCCACTCTCGAGTGCCTTGCGGTAGAGGGGCCTCACGGCCTCTCTCGGGAGCATGCCCACCAGGGCGCGCGCCTGTCGGGCTCGGTACGCCTCGTACTCCGCCCGCTCCTCGTCGACGGTCGAAGGAGCCAGCTCCTCCGCCACGCGCGGGTCCATGGCGTAACTCAATGGACCGCGTGGGAGATCGAACCGGGGGCGGTGACGGCGACCACGTCCTCGATGGATTCGTGGATGTGGAGGCCGCCGAGCGTCTCACGAGCTCCGAACGTCTCGAGCATCTCGGCCATCGTCTCGTACCGGTCGGGCTCGAAGCGGGCGATCAGCAGGCCGAGCCCGCGCCGCATCTCTGCCAGCGTCGTCCGCGTCTCGCGCAGCGTCGTCGGAAGGGTGAAGCGGACATGATAGGAGATGGCGTCCGCGACCGTCGTCGGTTCACGACGGCGCAGGGTGGCATTCGGGAAGGCCTCCGCCAGCGCGTGTTCGAGCTGGGGGTCGGCCTCGCGGAAGGCGGTCCTGAACTCGAGGGCACACGCGTCGTAGTCGAGCTGTGCCCGGGTCAGGCGCCCCGGTCCGAGAACGATCCGGATCGACGTACCTTCGTGCAGGTCGAGATCGCGACAGATGTCGCGGAACCCGACACGAAGGAAGGTGGGCCTCGTCAGCGGACCGAAGCCGACACGTTCCAGCACGCGCAGACCGAGCCGGCGGCTGTACTGGACCAGGCTCACACCGTCTCCCGTGGCCGCCGTGGCGGTCACGAGTTCGGAGACGTGGTCGACGGTCGGCTCGTAGACCCAGTCGAGAACGACGAGTTCGGTGCTGAGGTCGAGGACCTTCACCCGCCCGCTGCCCAGATCGATCGCTTCGGAGGTGGCGGCGTAGCGCCCGTCCACCACGAGCGCGAGGCCGATGTCCTCGATCCGGCCGCCGGGGGCGTCCATCTCGTGGACGTCTCGGTACTGGACGACCGCTCGGGTGATGGGGAGCTCACAGATGCCGGGGACGTCACCCATGGCCTCGGGGCGGGCGTCCGCACTGGTGTCGAGTTGCATGCTCCGTCTCACACGCGGGGATGAGGGGCGGATCCTCACGATAACAATCTGTTTACCCGGCGAGCAAGGAAAACCAACACCGGAAACATCTGTCTTGCAGTTGTCGCCAAACGGATACAATTTCTGAGCTAACCGCTTCCACGACAGGCACTTTCACCGCCACCCGCCGCGGAGATTCCATCGTCACCGTAGCTCCCCGGGAACGCAGACGTTCCGTAGCCTTCCTCGAGTCCGACTCGGATTCGTGGGCGTGTTTCCTCGTGACCTTCCCCTCGGAAGCGAACCGGTGGCACGGCTACTTCTCCTTCCGGCCGAGCCACAGCGAGGTCGAAGCCGACGAAGTCCGTACGACGGACATCTTCCTGGAGGCCTCGGAGACGGCCATCCACGACAAGGCGCGAAGCCTCGGCCGACCGCTCCTGCGGGGACTCCTCGACTCGGCGCTGCACACCGCCGCCAAGGTGCCCGGTGACGAGCCGCACCTCAGGGGACGCTTCCGAACCCTCCTGGCCGAGTCGTCCTCGGAGTTGGCCGGAGCCGATGGAGTCGGTGTCGCTGCATCCGTGGACCGGACGCCGGACCTACGCTCCCTGTACGAGTCGTACCGCCTCGATCAGGTATGCCACTTCATCTGCCTCGTCGACCCGGACGACTTCGACGGAGCCGTCGACCGTATCCTCGACGGGGCGTCGATCGACTTCCGCAGCCGTGACCGGGTCCAGTTCGCGCGGATGGTCGTCGACTACATCGAGGAGCGGCTCCCCCTCCCCGACTTCGAGAGCTGGGTCGCCGACTACACGGCGCGCCCGGACACCTACCGTCTCTACGCCCACACGCTCCACCGGGGTGGTCGCCTCCCCTGACGGCAGACCCGTTGCCACTCCCATCGTGCGTGCTTAGCTTTTCTGGCTCGTCACCAATAGTTGCTCAATCCAAGGGTGTGATCGTCTTGGAAGTCGTCGTTCAGGACAACGAAAGCCTCGACCGCGCGCTGCGCCGCTTCAAGCGGAAAGTCCAGCGCTCCGGTCTCTATTCCGAACTGCGGAAGCGCCGTTACTACGAGAAGCCGAGTGCGCAGCGGAAGCGGAAGCGGGAAGCGGCCATCCGACGCGAGCGTCGCCGTCAGCGTCGGAAGCGCCGGTAGATCCGGGCTTCGTAGGAACCTGAACGGTCCTCTCTTCGGAGAGGGCCGTTTTTTTATGCGACGCGGTTCTGCTCGAAGATGTCGTCGAGCGCGGCCCACCCCTCCAGGTCGTCCACGCGCAGGTGCTTCCACACGAAGGCCAGCAGCATCGTCCGGCGCCCGTGCAGCGAGCGCGCCTCCGTCGGCGTCATCGAGGTGACCTTGGCCATCATTCGGCACAGGTTTCCGTCCGACGTGAAGCCACACCGGCGCGCCGCGTCCGCCACCGTGACGTCGTGGTTCGACAACACCTCGGCCACGGCCAGAAGCCGGAACCACCGGAGGTAGGTCGACGGGGTCGGTAGGCCGCGGCGTCGGAACCGAGCCTTGAGCGCGCCCCGTGTCGTCCCGCACGCCGTGGCGAGCGGGAAAAGTGTCGTGTAGTGGACCGGATACTCCATGATCCGGCGCCCGAAGGACCGGAGAGAGCCCGGCAGCCGGGCACCGGCCGCCCTGGACAGATCCGCCAACGCGCGGTCGGCCCAGGAGTCACCCCGCCCGACGCGAGCGAACTCGATCGAGAGTTGCTGCGTCAGATGGTCGAGCCGGGTCCGGGGGAGTTCCTCGGACAGCCGCTCGCTCTCCCATCGCCGTCGCTTGGCGTCGTCGATCTCGAGGACCGGTACGTCGACGGGGGTGAAGCCCGGACGCCGCCCACCTTCGCGGACCAGCAGGCGTGGGAAGCCGTACTCGAGCGCACTCTGCAGAAGCCGACCCTCGAAGATCACGTCCTCTTCACTGTGCGCCGCGCGCACAGCTGCTTTGCGAAGACTCGGGTCGTGCGCCTGTACGACAATCATCTCGAAAAGGGCTCCATGGGGGGTGAAATGAGTATGGGCCCCGACGGCGCACCGCGCCAATCGGGGCCCACCACACACACCTCCGCCGAATCAGATCGGAAGCGGTACCGGCTCGTCGCCCGACCAATCGTAGAAGCCCATGCCTGTCTTTCGGCCATATCGTCCCATCGTCACGATCCGCTTCAGGAGCGGCGGGGGTGCGTACCGCTCCTCACGGTATTCGTCGAACATGATCTCGCTGATCTTGTAGAGCGTATCGATGCCGACAAAGTCACATAGAAGGAACGGCCCCATCGGGTAGCCGCAGCCGAGGGCCATCCCGGTGTCGATATCGGCCACCGAGGCCACACCGCGCTCCAGCTGCCGGATCGCGTCGAGCATGTACGGAACGAGGAGCAGGTTCACCACGAAGCCCGAGTTGTCCTTGGCCGCGATCGGGACCTTCCCCAGGGCCTTCGCGAACGCGAACGCGCGGTCGAAGGTCTCGTCCGACGTCGCGATCGTCCGCACGACCTCGACGAGTTTCATCACCGGAACCGGGTTGAAGAAGTGAAGCCCGACGAAACGGTCCGCGCGCTGGGTGGCCGCGGCCATGTCGGTGATCGTGAGCGACGAGGTGTTCGACGCGAAGATCGTGTTCTCGCCACACAGCTCGTCGAGCGCCACGAACAATTCGTTCTTCGCCTCCAACTCCTCGACGATCGCCTCGATCACGAGGTCGCAGTCGGCCAGGTCGGACACCTCGGTCGTGAAGGTGAAGCGAGCCCACGCCGCGTCCCGGTCCTCGGCCGACAGCTTCTCCTTGGCCACGGCTCGGTCCATCGACTTCCGGATCCGCTTCTCCCCGGCCGCGAGCGCGTCGGCGTTCACTTCGCGGACCTTCACGGCAAAGCCGCTCTTGGCCGCGATCTCCGCGATCCCGCTCCCCATGAGGCCGCAACCGACCACACCTACCGTACTGATGTTCAAACCCGTCCTCCGTGAGTGTTAGTCTCGCCGACCTCGGCGCCGGCGTCGTCTACTGTCATCCTCTCCGTCGTCACCCCAGTCGTCCGCGTCCCCGATCAGGTCCCGGGCCACGCCGTGGAAGTGACGTTTGACCCACCGCCGCCACGAAGGCGGAGGGGGCTCGAGGGGATCGCCCCGTTCGAGCACGTCCAGGACACCCTCGATCTCGTCGGCCACCTCGATCAACTTCTTGCGGTGGCTCCGGCCGGTCGCCCAGCCGACCACACCCCACAGTCCGATTCCGACGACCGCGCCGCCAGCGACGGCCACTGCAAGTGGCGCGACGCTCGCGAGCGCCACGCCCCCGAAGGCACCCGCGGTCCCGCCGGAGATGCCCCCGCCGAAGAATGCCCCGCCGAGGGCCTCGCCCCGGGTCCCGGGATCGACGACGAACTCGACGAGGACGCGCCCTTCGTCCACCTCCTCGAGGCGGACCTCGACCGACTTCGCCGAGTTGATGTAGTACTTCCTCGAGGAGAAGCTCGCCGCCCGTGCCACCTGGGACGCCCAGTCCACGGCCGGTCTGTACTGAAGGACGTCGACGCCGCGCCGCACGCGCTGCAAGAGCTGCGAGGCCACGAGGAAGTCGTCGATCTCGAGCACCAGGTCGTCGACCTCACCCGGAACCACGCGGGACACCCGCACGAAGGCGGGGCCGAAGAGCCGGTCGATCGGCCCGCCCCCGGTCTCGCCGGATCGGACCTCGGCGAGCGCCTGGCGGACGTGCGACTCCGGAAGGCCGACCTCACCCGCAATGCGGAGGAGTTCGCCCTCGCTCAGCGCGCCTTCCCCACCCGTCGGGTCCGACGCCGCCAACTCGGCGGCGCGGCGAATGACCGCGTCGAACTGGCGGCGGGTGAGATCCCGCCCCGGCGTCTCGGACACGATCCGGTGGCCTCGACCTTCTAGAACGCCTCGACGATCACCGCGCCTCCCTGGCCGCCACCGATGCACGCCGAACCGAGGCCGTACTTCAGACCGCGTCGACGAAGCTCGTGGACCAGGTGGATCGTGATCCGCGAGCCGGAGGCTGCCAGGGGGTGGGTCAGCGCGATCGCGCCGCCGTTGACGTTCGTCTTCTCGGGGTCGAGACCCAACTCCTTCTCGACCGCCTTGTACTGAGGTGCGAAGGCCTCGTTGACCTCGACCAGATCCATGTCGTCGAGGGACAACCCGGCCTTCTCGAGGGCGAGCCGCGCGGCGGGCGCCGGACCGATCCCCATCACCTTGGGCTCGACGCCGACGAAGCCCCAGGAGACGATCCGACCGATCGGCTTCACGCCGTTCGCCTCCGCCCAGTCGGCGCCGGCCAGGACCGCGCTCGCCGCACCGTCCCCGATGCCGCTCGCGTTGCCGGCCGTAACCAGCCCGTCCTTCCGGAAGTACGGGCGGAGCCCACCGAGGACCTCCATCGTCGTCTCGGGACGGATGTGCTCGTCGGCCGCGTACGCCGTCTCACCCTTCCGGGACTTGATGACGACCTCGGCGATCTCGGCGTCGAAGTGCCCCGCGTCCCAGGCCGCCTTGGCCCGCTGCTGGGAGTCGTACGCCACCCGGTCGGCCTCCTCGCGCGTCACCTCGTAGCGGTCGGCCAGTTCCTCGGCCGTCTGTGCCATCGTGAGGTCGCAGTTGGTGTCGAGCAGGGCCTGCCACAGGAGGTCCTCGAACTGCCCGCCCGCCGGTCCGAGCCGGAGCTGCTTGCCCCAGCGAGCGCCGCGGACGACGTGGGGGGCCTGGCTCATCGACTCCGTTCCACCGGTCAGGCAGACGTCGGCCTCACCGAGGACGATCTCCTTGGCACCCTGGACGATGGCCTCGAAGCCGGAGCCGCAGAGGCGGTTCACCGTGAGGGCACCCTTCTCCTGCGGGATGCCCGACCGGAGAGCGACGTGCCGCGCCAGGTAAATGGCGTCGGACGACGTCTGGAGGGCGTTGCCGAAGAAGGTGTGGTCCACCTGGTCGGCCGTGATGCCGGCGGCCTCGATGGCGGCCGTGCTGGAGAAGACTCCGAGGTCGGAGGCGGAGAAATCCTTCAGCGAGCCGCCGAAGGTTCCGAAGCCGGTGCGTTTCCCGGAGAGAATGACGACGTCGCGCGCGTGACCCTGCGTGGACATGGTACCTCGGCCAAAGTGGTTTTCTGGGTGCGGCGGAGCCTCGGTTACCCCCGGACCCGGCCGCTGTTCATCCCGAAAGCTCGCTAGCCGCGCCCCGGAAACCCAGGGCTACCCACGACCTCTTCCGCCAGCCAGATGTGCCGCCGGTTGTGACCGAGGACGAGTCCGAAGGCCCCGCCCAGGGAGAAGCGCATCAGGCGCGCGAAGGGGGAAGTCAGCCGGATCCGTCCGAGGTCGAGCCCACGGGCCGAGTCGATGATGTCCCGCAACTCGCGTTGGAGCGTGTAGAAGGCCTCGGCCTCGGTCTCCGGCTCCGCCCCGATGTCGGGGATCATCGCCTTCATCGTGCGGTACCGCCGGGTCACGGGCGGCTCCATCCACTTGGCGAAGGTCCGCGAGAACCAGGGGTGCTTCCACGGCCCCGCACTCGACCCTTTCGGCTGCGCCGCGACGACCTCGACCATTGCCTTCTGATACGGGCCATTCACCAGAATGAGGTGCGCGATCTGCCCGGTGATCGACCAGCGACTCTCGTTCGGGCGCCACTTGAGCGCCTCCGTGTCGTACGTCGAAATCAGTCCCTGCACCTGGTCGATCTGCCGATCGATCTCCTCGATCAGGAGATCGATGTCCTGCGGGCGCTCGGGAAGCATGATCAGGAGAACTCGTTCTCGGGTGGTTTCGGCAGGTGCTGCAGGAAGGCCTGCTTGTTGTTGCACTTCATGTAGGCCTCCTCGGGCGAGATCTTGCCCGCCATCAGGAACTCGAGGATGTGCTGGTCGAGCAGCTGCATCCCGTCCTTTCGACCCGTCTGAATGATCGACGGGATCTGATGGATCTTGTTCTCACGGATCAGGTTTCCGATGGCCGCGGTGCCCACCATGATCTCCATGGCGGCCATCCGACTCTTGCCGTCTTTGTGCCGCAGGAGCACCTGGGCAATGACGCCCTTGAGGGACTCGCCCAACATCGACCGGATCTGCTCCTGCTCGTCGGCCGGGAAGACGTCGATGATCCGGTCGACCGTCTTCGGTGCGGAGTTCGTGTGCAGGGTCCCGAAGACGAGGTGTCCGGTCTCGGCCGCGGTGATCCCCAGCTCGATCGTCTCCCGGTCCCGCATCTCACCGACCAGGATCACGTCGGGGTCTTCGCGCAGCGCCGCCCGAAGTGCGTTCGAGAAGCTCTTCGTATTCGTGCGGATCTCCCGCTGGTTGATCAGCGCCTTCTTGTTCGGATGCACGAACTCGATCGGGTCCTCGATCGTGAGGATGTGATCGGCCCGGGACTCGTTGATGAGGTCGACCATAGCCGCGAGCGTCGTGCTCTTCCCCGAACCGGTCGGTCCGGTCACGAGCACGAGGCCCTTGGTCAACATCGTCAGCCGACGAACCGCATCCGGAAGACCGAGTTGATCCGCGGTCAGGATCGTCGAAGGGATCGTCCGCATGACACACCCCAACCCCTTCCGCTGCCAGAAGACGTTCACGCGGAAGCGCGCCAGCCCCTCGATCTCGTACGCGAAGTCGTAGTCCTGGCGATCGATGAAGGAGATCCGCCACTCCTCCTCCATGATCTCGTAGACGAGCGCCTCCATGTCGGCGTTCGAGAGCTCACGGAACTTGATGCGCTGCAGGTGTCCGTGGACGCGCATGACGGGCGGCGATCCCACCGTGAGGTGGAGGTCGGAGCCGCCCTGCTCCACGAGCACCTTCAGGAACTGATCGATCTGAGCCATTCCGCCCCCTCTATCCGTTTCCGAGCGGCTCGAGCGTCCACTCGAGCGCGTCGTGATCGTCTCTGTCGATGTGCAGGTGCCACTGGAAGCCCGCCTTGCGCGCGGCCGGGAGTTCATCCGCCGGCCAGAGGAGGAAGGCCACCGATCCGACGTCGAGTGAGCTCTCGGCCCACTCCCAATTGCCGCCCGAGAGGTCGACGGTCACCGCGTCGAAGTGGAAGGTGCGGAGCGTCTCGATCTCCGCCCCCCACGACCCGGGATCGTCGTCCATGGCCACACTGAAGGCCTCGTCCGCCGCCGGCTGGTCCGCCGCGTGGATGTAGAGACTCCGCCAGAGCGGGTCGAGCAGGATGTCCGGTAGATGAGGCAGGATCTGGTGGCCCACGTCCTCCGGCCCGGTCGTGACCACGAAGCGCGCCTTCCCGGACCGGCACAACATCCTGACCTCGTCGAGCACGGCTTCCGGCGGCGCGGTGAAGCGGCGGTGCAGCGTTTTGACCGCCCCGCTACGCCGGAAGAGGTACTCGCGTCCCGACTCGTCGGCGATGAACTCGACCTTCACGGGAATCGTGACACCCGACGCCCTGAGATCGGCCAACCAGGTGGCTCGACTCCGTCCTGCGGCCCCCTCGTCCGGCGGCGGCGACGAGGCATCGGTGAGGTCGGCGTGCCAACCCCCGGTCAGCGGGGCCCGCGATACCGACCCACCCCCCTGCCACCACGCCATCGCCAGGGACCCGCGGACCGAGATCCCGAATCGGGACGAGTCGGCCTCGGCCACCTCCTCGATGAAGGTCGTGACGGAGACGGGGTCTCGTGAGGGCTCGTCGCGCGCCGCGATCCGGGCGAAGACTTCCCGGATGAGGGAGCGGATCGACTGGGGCATCGCCAGCGAACGCTCGATCGTGAGACCCGTCCGCTCCGCCAACTCCTCGATCGGATCGCTCTTCAAGGGGGAGTCGACGAGAACCTGCATCGTCGACCCGGTCACCAGGATGGGCAGAGTCATGTGACGAAGTGCCCACTCCGGCTCGACCAGGGCGCACGTATCGAGGTCGACCGCATCGGGGTCCGGAAAGACGAACGGGAGGTCGAACTGGGATGCCAGGCCCCACTCCAACTCTTCGGCTGTGATCAGTCCGCACCCGACCAGGGCTTGCCCGAAGAAGCCGCCGTGTTCGCGCTGGTACTCCAGCGCCCGGGCGACTCCCTCTTCGTCGATCCGTCCGGCGTGTGTGAGGATCTGTCCGATCGTTCGGCGCTCACTCATCGTCGGCTCCGCGCGTGAATGGGCGTCATGCCGAGTACGCCTTCTCCAGGTAATCGACGAACCAACGTCCGACCTCCTCCGTGGTGAGCGTGCCGCCCAGATCCTGCGTCGTGTCCCGGGATGCGAACGACGCCCGCACCCCGTCCTCGATGTGTCGTGCCGCCGTCGGGTGACCGAAGTGCTCGAAGAGGAGTCCGACGCACCGGATGGCGCCCAGCGGATTGGCCACACCCTGCCCGGCAATGTCCGGGGCCGAGCCGTGGACCGGCTCGAAGAGCGCGTTCTTCCCGGGGTGCACGTTGGCGGACGGGGCCATGCCCAGCCCACCTGTCACCTCCGCAGCCAGATCGCTGACGATGTCGCCGAAGAGGTTTCCGGCCACGACGACCTCGTAGCGCTCCGGTCGGCGCACGAGATCCATCGCCATGGCGTCGACGTACATCGCGTCGGTCTCGATTCCCGAGTACTCCTCGGCCACCTCCGCGAAGACCCTCCGCCAGAGCCCACCCACGTGTCGCATGGCGTTGGACTTGTCGACGAGGGTGACCCTGGAGCGCCCCTGCTTGTGGGCGAAGTCGAACGCCGCGCGGACGATGCGTTCTACACCCTTCCGGGTCGCGACGTTCTCCTCAAGTGCGATCTCGTCGGGCGTCCCGGTCTTGAAGCTGCCACCGATGCCCGTGTACTCGCCCTCGGTGTTCTCCCGGAAGATGTCGATCCGGAAGGGCTTCGCGTCCCGCAGGGGTGAGAGTTCGGGGAAGAGGAGCGTGCTCGGCCGGTAGTTCACGTACAGGTCGAGGCGGAAACGCATCCCCAGGAGGATGTCCTTGGCGTGCTGGTTGGTCGGCACGCGAGGGTCCCCGAGAGCGCCGAGCAGCACGGCGTCGTGCTCCTCGTCGAGCACACGGAACTCCTCGTCGGTGATCGTGACGCCGTCCCGCAGGAAGCGCTCCGCACCGAGATCCCAGTCCGTCAGTTCGATGTCGAGCGATTCCCGAGCGGCGAGGCATTCGAGGACGCGGCGCGCCTCTCGGACGACCTCGATGCCGATTCCATCACCGGGGATGAGTGCGATTCGGGGCACGGAGTCAGTTCGTGGAAGGAGAGAGGGCCGCCGTCACGAGTCCGCCGGGTCGCGCACCACGAGCACCCCGGAGCCGGGCGCCCGGTTCCCCTCGAGTGCGTACGGATACGAGCCCGGAGGAGCGTCGAGCAGGGTGAGGACGAAACGGGCTCCTCGACGGAGCAGGGGCGAGGACGCGTCTTGCCCGGTCCCGGTCAGGAAGGCCCGCTGTGCGGGCGACAGCGCGTCCAGCTGAAAACGCACCTCGTGCACGAAGTGATCGTCCGAAACGAACTGGACGAAGTCGCCCTGTTCGACGACGACCGAGTCCGGCGTAGCGCGTTCGCCGACACCGGTCCGCACCGTGACGGTGTAGACGCGGTCCCGCTCGGTGAGGCCCAGCTCCGCCTGGAGGACGGCGTCCGGGATCAGTGCGGGATCCGTGGGTTCGCACGCCGCGACCAGCACGAGGCCGATCGTTGCGAGTGCGAAGAGAGCCGAGCGACCCGGGGGGGAGGGGACGGAAACGTCCCGGCTCAAACAGGCGCCTCGGCCCCGCACGCAACGCAGAACTTCCAGCCGGCCTCGATGGCGTCTCCGCAGGCTGGACACGGGGTGAGCGTCACGTCGACGCCGCAGTGGGGGCAGAAATTCACCCCGTCACGCTCCGGCAGTGCGCCGGTGCACCACGCGCACGGCCGCGATCCCTCACCACGACCGTCGGCCGCCGGTGGTTCCGGGGGAGCGGGGGGCGCCGCCTCCTCCTCGACGAACTCGGGGGCCAGCGGCGTTCGGGCGCGTTCGGTCTCGGGCATGAAGGTCGGTTGGGTGGCCGGCTCCGGACGCCCGTTCGCATCGTCGAAAATATCCACACCGGGCGGCACGATGCCGAGGTCTTGAGGAGTCGGGGTATTCTGGTCGGGTGCCAGCTCGTGGAGCTGGATCGGGTCTTCGGCTTCCAACTCGTGCACGAGGTCGGGAAGCTGGTCCATCGCGGCGGCAGAGAGGTCCAGGTAGGCCTGGTTCAGTCGCACGTCGACGGCCGCGAACTCACGGTACAGACCCGTGTTCGGGTTGGGCGCCTCGAGTTCCTTTCGGAGGTCCCGCAGGGCGTGTTCGGAGTCGAGCAGAAGGTAGCCGCCCTCTCCGGCCAGGAGGCGGATCAGCGCGTCCTCGTAGTCACCGTTCATCTCGACGCCGATCCGGTCCCGGTGGGAGCCGTACGGCACGAGGTTCTGGTAGATCTCGGCCACGGTGAAGGGAGCCGTGAGATAGTCGGGCCGCTGCGTCTGGATCTCTTCGATCAGCGCGCGGTGAAACCGCTCGAGTACCTGGTCCGACATCCCGCTCAATCCTCCGCTTCCAGTCGTATGAGTCCGGCCTTCAGGGCCGCCCGGAGGAAGCTGCGCGGGTCGGCGAAGGGGATCTCGACCGAATATCGCTCGTGCCACCGCTCCGCCGCACGCCGCATGTACTGGGACAGCGACTCGTGCGAGAAGCCGGCCAGATCTCTCATCTGGCGAACGATCTCGATCCAGTTCCCCCGCAACACCTGACCATCGGCCAGCCGCACCTTCCTCTCTACCTGAGGGTCGTCCGCCCCTTCGAACAACTCCAGCTGACTCGGATCGAAGTAGTGATCCGGCTGGGTGGAGCCCATCCGGGACTCGACGTCGGCCAGCAGCCGATCGATCGGGTCCTCGAGGGATTCGAGCTCCCGGAGTCGCTGCTCCCAGGGCGCCAGGCGCGGGTCCCCGAGGTCGAGGTGCCACAGCTGGCGCTTCAATTCCATCAGCCGCCAAACGGCCAGCGGGTCCCAATGCTCCTGGGGCGAGACCCGCTCGAACTCGCGGAGCGAGCCCTCCCAGTCACCGCGATCGTAGAGGAGGTGTCCGAGGTAGATCCGTGCCTCGTGCAGATCTCCATCGAGGCGAAGCGCTCTGCGGATCTGACGACCGGCTCCGACGTTGTCGCCCAGACGGTGGAGCGCATAGCCGAGAGAGGCCGCGGCCTCCGCGCTGTCCGGTCGGCACGCGGCCGCCCTGGCAAAGATGTCCCGGCACTCGGCGTACATGGACGAGCGGTAGAGCGCCCGCCCCATCGTCAGCATGAGTTCGATGTCGTCCTCGAAGCCCATCCCGGCCACTTCGCGGAAGAGGCGCACGGCCTCCGCGCGTTCGCCGAAGCGGAGGAGCGTCTCCCCGAGACCGACGAGGGCGTCCTCGTGGGCGGGGTCGAGCACCGCGGCCCTCTCGAAGGCGTGGCGGGCCCAGGCGTACTCCTCTCGGGCCAGCCGGGCGTAGCCGAGACCGACGTACAACTCGACCGCGTTCGGATAGATCGCCAGGCCCTCTTTGAGCAACTCGAGGGCACCGTCGTAGTCGCCGTCGTTATAGAGCTTGTGGGCCTGCTCGTCGTATTCCTCGGAACTGAGGAATCCTTCGGGCATACGTGTCGAGCTCCGTCTTCGGCGGGTCCATGGAGAGGACCTTGGATGGATACGCCTAACCTAATGCTGGCCCGAAAGGGGAACCAGCCTGTTGTCAGGCCTTCCCGTAGGCGACACCGCACGCGCGGCAGACGAGCTGCTTCCCGGCCCGCGTGAGCCGTGTGCCCGGGCCGTGACGGGGGCAGTCGGGATCCCGGCCGGCCTCGATCTCCTCCTTCACCTTCTTGCGTTCGGTCCGGGTGGCCTTCGGGATCTCCAACTCGTATCGCAGCGACGACACACTGCATTCGAAGATCCCGACCGCCGAGCCCTTGTCCGTGGGTCGGATACCGAGAGGCATAAGGAAGCCCCCGCTCGGGGACGGCATCCTCTGTCCTGCGTAGTACTGCTTCAGCAGCTGCTTCGCACTGTCCAGTTGCAGAGCTTCGCCCACGTTCGACCCCGATACGGAACGGCCGCGGGCGGCGCGATTTCGCCTGGTGGCCCGCTTCTGCCGAAAAAATGAGGGCGGAAGTATAGAAAGCCGCCACGCGAAGCGCTACCCGGCTACAACTGTCGTGGTGCCGACACGAATCGACGGAGTCGGTTCACCCCCGGATGCACGAACGGAGGCGAGGTCTCTCGACCCCGCCTCCGTCCATAGATGCAGCCGGGAGTTCCCGGCGCGCTCGGTCCGTCAGGCGACCGGCGCTTCCTCCATCGTCCTCGTAGCGCTGGCCGAGCCGTGTTCGATGGCCGGCATGCAAAAACGGGTGCCGATCTGGTGGAGATTCCGCAGATCCGCATCCGTCAAATCGGGATAACGCTCCCCGATGTAGTCGATGGTCTCGTTCATCCAGTGCTTCTGGTCGTCTTCTTCCGCCTCCAGCACCCCACAGCGGTGCACGTGACTGAACAGCTCGTCACGAGCTCTGTCGAGAAGCTTCTCGTGAGACAAGTCTCCCTCCGTTCGTCGGGTGAATGCGAACGCACTTCAGTGCGCTTTGGTAGGATTCTACCTTCAGCCGTATAACGTAACTCGGAACGCACGTTCGATAAACAGGACAGCCATTGTCTGGTCACGAAGGTCCCGACGCCGTAGAGCTGGAAGTCTTCCGACACCTCTTCACGGCGCTTGCCGAAGAGATGGGTGCCGCGCTGAAGCGGGCCTCCTTCTCACCGAACATCAAGGAGCGCCGGGACTACTCGTGCGCGCTCTTCAGCCCGGACTGTGGCGCGGTCTCCCTGGGGGACCACATGCCCGTGCACCTCGGGGCGATGCCGATGAGTGTGGAGGCCGCCCTGGACGAGTTGGGTGATCTCGGGCCCGGAGACGTCGTCTGCCTGAACGACCCCTTCCGGGGCGGAACGCACCTCCCCGACATCACGCTCATCTCCGGCGTCTTCTCGTCGGAAGGCCGACTGCTCGGGTACGTCGCCTCACGCGCCCACCACAGTGACGTCGGCGGGTCGACGCCGGGCTCGATGCCGCTGGCCCGGGAGATCTTCGAAGAGGGGCTCCGCATCCCACCCGTCTTCTTGTGGAAGGACGGTGTCCGGGACGACAACCTCTGGCGTCTCCTCCTGGCCAACGTCCGCACACCGGAGGAGCGAGCCGGCGACCTCGATGCCCAGATCGCCGCTCTCCACACCGGGAGCACCCGCCTCCTCGAGATCGCGGAGCGCCGCGGCATCGAGGCGACCCTCTCGGCCATGGACGCACTCATCGTCTACGCCGACCGCCTGGTCGAAGCCGGACTCGAACAGATCGCCGACGGTGTCTACGAAGCGGAGGACTGGATCGAGGACGACGGCTTCGGCTCGGGTCCCGTCCCCATCCGCGCCCGGCTGACCCTCGACGGGTCGGACCTGTCGATCGACTTCACCGGGACGTCGGCACAGGTCCCGGGGGGCGTCAACGCGGTGGCCGCCATCACCTCGTCCGCCATCCGGTACGTCGTGCGCTGTGTGGTCGAGGCGATCCTCGGTGAGCCGCTCCCTGCCGGTGGCGGATCGATGCGCGCCGTCCGGACGCACATGCCGGAGGGCTCGCTCGTGAACGCCCGCTGGCCCGCGTCCGTGGCCGCGGGCAACGTCGAGACGAGTCAGCGGATCACCGACGTGCTCCTCCGAGCCTTCGGCGAGGCCCTCCCTGACCTCATGCCCGCGCTGTCCCAGGGAACGATGAACAACACCACGGTCGGGGGCACCGATCCTCGCACCGGCGGGTCCTTCGCCTACTACGAAACGGTGGGCGGAGGAATGGGCGCCGGTCCGTCGGGGCCCGGCCTGAGCGCCGTGCACGTCCACATGTCGAACTCGCTGAACACCCCGGTGGAGGCGCTCGAACACGCCTACCCCTTTCGAGTGACGGCGTACTCGATCCGCCGCGGCTCGGGCGGCGACGGTCTCCACCGCGGTGGCGACGGCCTGCGCCGCGATCTCCAGCTTCTGGCGCCGGCCCGCGTGGCACTTCTTTGCGAGCGGCGCACCCGGGGACCGTCGGGTGCGCGCGGCGGCGAGGACGGAGCGTGCGGCGAAAACGTGCTGATCCGGAACGGGGCCGAGCAGCCGATTTCGGGCAAGGCGTCGTTTTCCGTCGACGCCGGTGACATCATCAGTATCCGATCACCGGGCGGAGGGGGTTGGGGCACACCCGATTCGGCGTGATTCTCCCCGTACCGATTCCGACCTCATAGGAACAGCATGCGTTTGCGATTTGCCGCCGTCTGCGACGACGCCCGCCCGACCCCGGACGGCAAGGTCGACGTTCAGGGCGTCTTCCACGATCTCTCGGCACCGGGTTTCCCGGCCCAGCAGGACCAACTCGTTCTGGTCCTCGTTCTCGAGTGGGATCGGGCCGACCACGGTCGCTACCTCTTCAAGGCCGACCTCGAACACGAGTCGGGAGACATCTCCCTGACCGTGGAGGGTGAGACCGAGGTCCACCAGACCGATCCCGAACAGCCCCCGGCGCGCAGCCCCCTGATCATGCCGATGCAGGGCGTGATCTTCCCGAAGGCCGGCCAATACACCTTCCGCGTCCGCGTGAAGGGACAGACCCTCGACGGGCCCGGCATCTATCTGCTCGAGGTACCCGAGGAGTCCGCCCCGGCGTGAGCGTACGGCGCCCACCGACCGGCTACGAAGCCGTGTCCGGTCGGTGGGGCTCCGTCGTTCTGGAGGGTGCGTCTACGTGGCTCGACGACGCCCTCGCCGGTGCGGAGTCGCTCCACACGTGGGCGGCATCCCGACCGCACGCCGAGCCGTACAAGGGTCGCGGCACCGTCTTCACGGTGCCGGCCCCGTTCGCGGGCCCCGACGGTGCCGAGCGTTGGGCCGTGCGTCACTACCGGCGGGGTGGGGCGATGGAGGGTGCGCTGGTCGACCGGTACCTCAGGGTCGGTCGGCCGCGGCCCATCCGTGAGACGCGCGCCAGCGTGGTGGCGCGAGAGCGAGGCATCCCGACACCCGCGGTGATCGCTGGCGTGTCGTACCCGGACGGCGCTTTCTACCGGTGCGACCTCGTCACCGAGTTCGTCGACGGCGGGCGCCCTCTCTCGGAGGTGCTGCACCGGACGGACGGCAGCCGCGCCTGGGTCGAGGCGATGCGAGCGGCCGGTCGGTTGATCGATCGGTTGGCGGAGGCCGGCATCTACCACGTGGATCTGAACGCCCACAACATCGTCCTGCCGGAAGGCGAAGAGATCGAGGCGTGGGCCATCGACCTCGACCGCGCGCGGGTGCTGCGCGGCTCCTCGGCAACGGTGGCCGACCGGATGACCGCGCGGCTCAGCCGCTCGATCGTGAAGGTCGGCACCCCGACGGGGGAGCCGATCGGCATCCGGGAGGTCATGGCCGCCCTGCATCCACCGAGCCGTCGCCCGTGACCTCCGAGTCCCCGGGCACTCTCACCGCCGAGGGCTGGCGCGGCCCTCCCCCGCGCGAGGTGTGCATCGTCATGCTCTCCGCCATCGGAGACGCCGTTCATGTGCTCCCGGTGGCCAACGCGCTCAAGCGGGCGTGGCCGGAGTGCAGGATCACCTGGGTCATTCAGCCCATCCCCCACCTCATGGTGCGGGACCACCCGGCCATCGACGACTTCATCGTCTTCGACCGGAAGCGCGGGCTCCGCGGCCTGGCCGAGTTCCGGGCGGTCCGCCGAGCCCTCTCCGACCGCCGCTTCGACCTCCTGCTCGGCCTACAGGTCTATCTGAAGGCGGGTGTCATCACCGCCATGACCCCGGCACGTGTGAAGCTCGGTTTCGATCGGGTTAGGGCCCGGGATGCCCAATGGCTCTTCACGACCCACCGGATTCCCGCCCGGGGCCAGAGGCACGTCCAGGACCAGTACTTCGAGTTCCTCGAGGCGCTCGGCGTCCCGGCCGAGCCGGTGATGTGGGGCCTCGACCTCACGGACGAGGAGCGCCGCGCCCAGTCGGACTTCTTCTCGGCCATCGACCGACCCTCGTGTGCCGTCGTCCTCGGCACGAGCAAGGCGGAGAAGAACTGGCACACCGCCGGATACCTGGAAGTCGTCGAGGCGCTGCACACCCGCTTCGGTCTGCAGCCCGTCCTCGTCGGGGGACCGTCGAGCGCCGAGCGCACGGTGGCGGACCACATCCTCGAGAGGACGACCGTTCCGGTCGTCGACGCCCTGGGCGACGACCTCCGACGACTCGTGTGGCTCCTGGATGGCAGCGCCCTCGTCCTCACCCCCGACACGGGCCCCCTCCATATGGCCCGCGCGCTCGGCACCCCGTGTGTCAGCCTCTTCGGCTACACCAACCCCAAGCGCACCGGCCCCTGGCGGGCGTACGAGGATCTCATCGTCGACGGCTACGCCGAATACCCTGGTGAGGACTACCCGCTCGCTCCGGTGTACAGGAAGGGGATGGAACGCATCACCGCGGACGATGTCTTGTCCAAGGTGTCGCTCGCCATCGATCGCTACCTCGATCCACGAACCCACGCTCGACCATGACGACCCCGGACCTCTGGGACGACATCGGCGCCACCTCACCTTCCGAGCTCGAAGACCCCACGCTCCAGCTGCACTGGGCACTGCAGTACCTCGCGTCGATGGGGCAGACCTTCTCGGAGCCTGCGGACGACGACAGCCATCGAGCCACCGTCTGGAACGAGGGCCTGCACGCCTTCGTGAGCGCACCCATGGCCGGGCCGTACCCCTTCCGGACCGCCCTTCGGCCCGCGGACCTCACCCTCCTCCTCGTCGACCGAACCGACTCGGTGCTCGGCGCGCTACCGCTCCAGGGCGTGCTTCGCGACGAGGGGTACGAGTGGCTCTCCGCCGGGGTGGCCACCTACCTGGGCGGCGCTCTCCCGAAGATCGAACGGCCCGAGTACGAGATGCCGGAGCACCCCGTCTCGTCGGGCCAGGAGCGCTTCGGCCTCGACAGCGGAGACGCCGGAACGCTGAACGCACTGTACGCGACGGCGGCCGGGATCCTCGAAGAGATCGCGGCAGCCCACCCCGAGGCGTCGGAGGTTCGGTGCTGGCCGCACCACTTCGACATCGCCACCCTCCTGACCGTCGAGGACGGTGGCTCCGATGGCGACACCAAGACCGTCGGCATCGGCATGGCGCCGATGGGCGGCGGCTACGACGACTGGTACTGGTACGTGACCCCGTACCCCTACCCGGACGACTCGGACGCACTGCCGCCGATCGACGGACCGGGGGGCTGGCACACGGAGGGGTGGACCGGCGCGGTCCTCACGGCGGACGACGTCCTGTCGGCGCCGCCGTCGGAGCGGCGGGCCCGGGTGGTCGGCTTCATCGAAGGGGCACTCGAGGCTGCGACTTCCGTTCTCGGCGTCGCCGGCTAGAGGGTCCCCGAGCCGAGCCACCCCTTCACCGCGAGCAGCGCGAACGCCGCCGCCGTTCCCAGCGCGGCCTCCCACTCACGGTTGCGACGGTACTGGCGCCACGCGAAGCGGGCGGTCGTGGTCGGCGCCGGCGAGGCGCTGGATGCCGTTCGCGCCGGCGAGGCCGCAGCCGGACGCGTCGGGCCCACGTACGGCCGAAGCCGGGGCACCAGGGCCGGGACCTCGGCGCTGTAGCTCGGGAAGTCCGCGGGAAAGAGTTCGCCCAACCTCCGCCCCTCCTCCTGCATGACGCGGGTGTAGACCGCGCCGTAGAAGAGGAGGAAGAGGGTGGGCCAGATCCACGACCCACCGGCGACCGTCACCCCGATCCCGAGCGCCAGACTCCCCACATAGAGGGGGTGTCGGAGGTGGGCGTACGGACCCGAGACGGTGAGGTGCTCGTCCTTGTGAATCGTGCCGGCCGCCCACCCGCGCAGGGCGAGCCCGAGCAAGGCAATGACCGAACCCACGACAATCGACGCCGTCGTGGGTCGGGCGAAAAGGAAGAAGGGGACGACGATCAGCCAGACCGCCCGGAGGCGGATCTTCCTGAGCGTCGGCCTCACCGCTCGTTGCCGCTGCCTCCCTGGCTCGCGGCGTCGGCGGCACGGGCTGCGGCCACGGCCGTCGCGCGGGACTCGGGGTGGAGCGGGTGGCCGCTCTGCACCGACCGGAGGTGGAGTGTGAGTGACCCCGGGAAGTTCGGCAGATCGGACTTCACGTAGACCGGAATCCGCCGCTCGTCGTCGGTCAGGTGGATCTCGGCCCCGCCGCCCTCGGCAAAGAGCCCGTCCGTCTGGATCTCCGGAGCGATCACGATCGTGTTGTAGTGTACGCCCTCGACCTCACGCTGGTCGCGACGCAGTACACGGACCGTCACCGGGTTCCCGTCGTCCTTGAAGTACCGATTGTACGTGTACGACTTCCCGACCTCGAGAGGCAGCGTGCGGATGAAGTAGATGAAGGCGATCTCGTCCAACGGGAGAGCCGAACCGAGGTCGCCGGCTTCGTCGTTGTCCTGACGCTCCCACCGCATCCGCTCCGGGAAGAACTGCCAGTGCCGGTAGCTCTGGTAGCCGACCTGGTCGACGTCACGGACGTACCGCCACGTCTGCAGCGTCGTGACGTCGAGCCAGCTCTGGTACACGTCGTTCAGCTTGGCCGGACCGAGGCTGCCGTGGATCGCCATCTCCACTTTGTACGAGGGGTTCTCCTCGTGGTCCTCGACACCGGTGACGGCCATGTAGCCCTCACCCACGCCGAAGATGCCGACCTTCACCTTGTAGACGAGGTGCTCGCCGGGTCCGAAGGGCGCGCGTGCCGCGAAGGGGTCGACCTCGACCTCGTCCGCGGTGAAGGAGACGACCCCGTCCGAGACGGGCCACGTCGTGCGCAGCGAGTCGACCAGGATGTCCCGTTCGGTCGGGTCCTGCGCGACCGCGGGGCTTACGAGCCCGGCCGTCAGCGCCGAAAGCGTCAACACACGGGTCAGGATCTTCATGCGGCCTCCGGACCGGGCGATCTCCAGATCGTACCCGGGAGACGAGCCAGCCCGACCAGTGTCTTCCAGGTACGGAAGCGGGACGGGCGGGCCTGTAGGTCGAAGCGGAGCTCCGTCGGTACTTCGGCAATGCGACGCGCGTGCGGGGCGAGAGCGCCGAGCAGCTCGACGTTGGCAGCCCAGCCATCACAACGGATCAACGGCAGCTCCTCCGGCCGATCCCGGAGCGCCTTCTTGAGGACGATCAACCGGTACGCCCGAAGTCCGGCCATCGGGTCACGAACCGGTGCGCCCTCCTCGATCTTGCCGAGGTAGCGATCGACGGCCCATCGAACGATCCGCATCCCGCGTACGGGCAGCTCCTGCTCGGAGATGTCACTGGCCACGATGTCGGCGCCCCCTTCGAGGATCTTCACCAGCGACACCACGTCGTCCGGCGACTCCGAAAAGTCGGCCTGCATCACGACAGCACAGTCACGCTTCGGATACGTCGCCTCATCGTGGACGTAGCGAAGCAGCTTCTCCACCGAGCGCCCGTACCCGATGCGGGTGTCGGAGCGCAGAACCGTCAGCGGCACGGAGGTCCGGTAGCGGTGCAGGACCTGCGCCGTCCCGTCCGTGGACGCGTCGTCATGCACGATCACACGATAGTCCCGACCGAACTCGCCGATCGCCTTGCGCGTCTTCCATAGGAGAACGCCGATCGTTTCGGCCTCGTTGCGCGTGGGGATGCAGACGTAAATCACGGTTCTGTAACGAGTTCGGGTGGTATCCGCGCAACCTGCGCCACGCGGATCGTGGAGAGCGTAATAACCTAGCGTCCCCGGCGCTGTTCCTCAGGGGGTCCGGGTTCGCCGCGGTGGGTCAACCACGACCCGATCCACTGTCAGCGGGGGCCGTTCTCCTCCGGAGGGCGCGTCTTCCAGCGCCGGTGTTGCCAGAAGTACTGCTCCGGCCAGTCCCGGATCGCCCCCTCGAGGATCCGGTGGTACGCCATCAGCAGGCGTTCCGTATCGGCATCGAGGTCCCCGGTCCGTTCCACATCCAGCCGGTGCGCGCGGAGTGTGTACGCGGCCGGAGCCCTCCCGGCGCGGACGGCGAAGCCCACGAAGACCGGCACGTCCTTGCGGAGCGCGAAGAGCGCGGGGCCGCGGTGCGTGGCAGCCATCCGACCGAAGAAGGGAAGGAAGACCCCGCCCCTGTGTGCGTTCTGGTCTCCGAGCAGAGCCGCCACCCGCCCCTGTTCGAGAGAGCGAAGCACCTCGCGCGGTGCCTCTCCCATCGGGATCACCGACAGACCCAGTCCCGCGCGTGTCCGATCCAGCTCGGCCTCGAAGAGGGGGTTCGACATCCCCTTTCCCACGACGTCGATCGGGTAGCCGCGCGCGGCCAGCGCTGCGCCCGCCACCTCCCAGTTGCCGAGGTGTGCGGTGAGGACGACGACTCCCCGACCCGAACGCACGGCCTCGTCGACCTCGTCGAAGTCCTCGAAGGTCACGCGCTCGACGATGTCGTCCGGCCGCCAGCGGACCATCCGGAAGAGGGTGGCCGCCTCCCGTCCGAGGTGCCGATAGCTCTGCACGGCCACCCGCCTCTTCCACGTCGGGTCCCGCTCGGGGAAGGCGATGTCGAGGTGGGCATCGACATCCGATCGACGCACGCGGAGGACCACACCGGCCAGCCAACCGACGAACGAACCCGTACGCGCGGCCCACGACTCGGGGAGGAGGCGCCACTTGGCCCGCACGAGCACGAAGGCCAGGTGCTCGGCCCTGTGCCGCAGACTCATTCCGCCGGCGCGAACTGGAGGTCGTGCAGCCTTCGGTACAGGCCGGACCGAGCCATCAGCGTGCCGTGGTCCCCGCGTTCGACGATCCGCCCGCCGTCGATGACCAGGATCTGATCGGCTCGTTGAACGGTGGACAGGCGGTGCGCCACGACGAGGACGGTGCGGCCCTCCAACAACTCCTCGATCGCCCCCTGGATCTGCCGCTCGGACTCCGAGTCGAGCGCACTCGTGGCCTCGTCGAGAACGAGGATCGGAGGGTCGAGCAGGAGGGCTCGGGCAATCGCCACGCGCTGACGCTCTCCACCCGACAGCTGGACACCCCGCTCGCCGATCACCGTGTCGAGCCCCAGCGGCAGGCGCGCGATGAAGTCCTCCGCATGGGCGGCGCGCACCGCCTCCGCGATCTCACCGCCGGTGGCGGTGGGGCGCGCGTACGCGATGTTCGCACGGACCGTGTCGTGGAAGAGGATCGTTTCCTGGGAGACGATCCCGAGCCGCGCGCGCAGCGAATGCGCTTCGAGGTCGCGCACATCGACACCGTCGATGCTCACCGATCCGCTCGTCGGGTCGAAGAAGCGGGCCAGGAGGTCGACGATCGTCGTCTTCCCGGCACCGCTCGGCCCGACGAGCGCGACGACCGACCCCTTCGGTACGGTGAAGTCGATGTCGGTCAGCACCGGATCGTCCCCGTACGCGAACGACACCGAACAAAAGTCGATGCGGTCGTCGAAGGAGGAGAGCGGGCGGGCCCCGGGTCGATCGACGATCGTCGGCTCCGTGTCGAGCAACTCGAAGATCCGCTCCGCGGCCACGAGCCCGGGCTGCGCGATCGCCGGGAACTTGGCCACGTTCTTCACCGGCGCGTACAGCTTCAGGGAGAGACCGAGGAAGCCCACGAACTGGGGGCCCGTCATCTCACCGGAGACGACGAGGCGCGCACCGAACCAGAGCAGGACCACCGTCCCGGCCGCAGCCAACATCTCGGTCATCGGCGCTGCGAACGAACGCGCGACCTCCGCACGCAAAAAGCGCTCGAAGTACTCTTCGGTCAGTGCCCGGAAGCGTGTTCGCTCCCGGCCCTCGGCGGACGACGCCTTCACGAGCCGGATCCCCGACAACGTCTCTTCGACGTGTGCCGCCACCTCACCGCCGAGGTGGAGCACCTGGCGGTCCCGCCGCCGCAGCACGCCGACGAGAGGACCCCAGATCGCCATCGCTGCGGGGATCACCACGAACGCCGCCAGCGTCAGCTTCCACGAAATCAGGAGCATGGCGGAGAAGGCCACCGCAAACTCGAACCCCGCACCGACCAGCTTGGACAGCTCACGTGTCACCAGCGTGCGGAAGTGCTCGACCTCGGTCGTGAGCCGGTTCACGACCTGCCCCGTGCGGGTGCGGGCGTAGTACGCCAGGTCCAGCTCCAGGAGGTGGTCGTACACCTCGCGTCGGAGGTCCCGGTTCACCCCCTGCTCCGCCCGCGCCAGGAGGTACGACCGCGCGAAGCCGAAGACGTTCTTGGCCAGGAAGGTCGAGACGATGAGGACGATGATGAGTCCGATGGCCTGAAGGGGGTCTGCGTCCAGATCCACCCACCGGTACACCGTGGCGTTCAGCAGACCCTCGATCCGGTTGCCGACGCTCGCGTGGGACGCACCCCCTCCGACGAAGACCGCGTCGACGAAGGGGATCAGGAGGACGTACGCCGCGGTGTCGAAGAGGGCGTAGAGAGCCGCGGCGAGCACGGCCAGCACGACGGACCCGCCGTGCGGACGGACATAGCCGGCAATGCGGGCGTACGACCCCACGATCAGTCGAGCGCTCGCGCGCTCCGCGGCGTCAGGCTCACGACCGGAACGATCATCTCCTCGGGGGAGATGCCGCCGTGCAGGAAGGAGTTACGGTAGCGCGCCTGGTACTCGCGGAGCTTCGTCGGATAGACGAAGAAGTAGTCGTCGAGCGCGACGAGGTACGACATCCCGAGGCGGCCGGACGGGAGGCGGAGGTCGGTTTCGTCCCTCGTGGCGTACGCGGTGTCCGCCTGCTCCGCCCGGAGGTCCTGCCCGAACTTGTAGCGCAGGTTGCTCGTGGCGTCGCGCCGTGCGAACACCGTGGACGGCCGCTGGCAAAGGATCGAGCCGTGGTCCGTCGTGAGGATGACCCGGTGTCCACGCCGGGCTGCCTGCTGCAGGACGTCGAAGGCCGTGGAGCGCTCGAACCACGAACGTGTCAGGTCGCGCAGTGCGGCCTCGTCCCGGGCCACCTCCATGAGGATCGGGGACTCCGACCGACCGTGCGTCATGAGGTCCACGAAGTTGAAGACCATCGCGATCACGGCACCCGGTGTCTTGGCCGCCGAGTTCACACGGCCGCGCACCTGCTCACCCTGGCGGTCCGAAAAGATCTTCTCGTAGTGAACCGGCACGTCCCGACCGGTGAGACGCTGGAGCTGCTCCGCCAGCAGCTCGTCCTCGAACGAGTTCAGACTGCCCTCGTCGTCGGAGCCGTCCCACCACGACGGTCGGCGCTGGGCGATCTGGTCGGGGTACAGACCCGAGAAGATCGCGTTGCGCGCGTACGGTGTGGCCGTAGGCAGGATCGAGTAGTGCAGCGTTTCCTCGATCTCGAAGTACTCGGCCAGCAGAGGTGCGATCGCCTTCCACTGATCCAGCCGCATGCAGTCGAGCACGACGAAGTAGACCGGATCCTGGCCGAGCCGCGGCAGCAGAAACTCGCGGACGAGGTCCACCGAGAGACGCGGACGATCCGGGGCGTCGTCGACCCAGCCCGGGTACTCGCGCATGACCATCGCCCCGAAGTCGCGGCGCAGGTCGACGAGAATCGCATGGACCGAGTCGAGCAGCCCCGCCTCCCCCGCGTCGCGGAGACGGAGCTGCCAGTCGACCAGTTCGGCGTACACCTCTGCGAACTCCGTCGGCGTACGCGCGTGGGCGGCGTCCTGGGAAAGGGCGCCGAAGCGTGCCGCGAAGTCCTGCGCGACCCGCTGTTGCCGGATGGAGGACCCCTCGAGGATGCGCGTCACGACCGAGAGGACCTGACGCGGGGAGGTCGGCTTCACGAGGTAGTCGTCCACCCGACGCCCGATCGCCTCGGTCATCGTGTGGTCCTCCTCCGACTTCGTGACCATCACGACCCGTTGGTGCGGGTCCGCCCGGCGCATGATCTCCAGAACCTCCAGACCACTCCGACCCGGCATCTGCTCGTCGAGCAGAACGAGGTCGTACGGCGCCCCGTCCATCAGCTCGAGAGCGTCGTCACCGTTCGCGATCGCGTCGACGTGGTACCCCCGGGCCTGCAGGAAGAGCAGGTGGGGCTTCAGCAGGTCGATTTCGTCGTCGACCCACAGGATCCGTTTCACCGGGCGGGCGTTGGTCACCATGGCTGAAGCTACACGCGCCCGCCCTCGAACAGCACCCGCAGGCGCCGCGTCAGCTCGTCGCGGACATCTCGAAAGGCCTGGAGCTCCTCGTCCGGATCCTCACTCGAGCCGGCCGGGTCGGGGAGCCCCCAGTGCAGGCGGTCAGCCTTCCCCAACCAGACCGGGCAGACCTCTTCGGCGCACAGGGTGATGACCGAGTCGACCGTCCGCTCGATCTCGTCCACCCCGTTCGACTCGTGACCCGACGCGTCGATCCCGACCTCGTCGAGCACCTGGATGGCCTGGGGCCGGACACGGGTCGGCTCCGACCCCGCCGACGAGATCTTCACCTCGGCCGGTGCCAGGGAGCGCGCCACCCCTTCTCCGATCTGGGAACGGGCCGAGTTCGCGACGCACAAAAAGAGCAGGTGCTTAGGACCGAGCGCTCTCAACAGAGCGGCCTCGAAGGCCCAATCCGGCGCATCCTGCGTCAATACGACATCACCGAGGCGGGTCTCGTTCCCCGCGCCCGACGTCTTCGAGAGTTCGACACCGAGGTGCTCGGCCGCCCGTTCGAGCAGGTCCGGGACTCCGGCGCTTCCGACTACGACTTCAACGGTCCGTGACATGACACGACTCCGAAAACCATGGGAAGTGGAGGCAACGCTTCCCGCGCTGGACACATCATAACCAGAGACGGGCTACCTAGGATTCTAGACTGTGACCATGGGCCGACTCTTTTCGTTGACGTACCCGACGGCCGCCGTGCTGCTCGCCGTTCGACAGGGGCACTGCTACGGCTTCGACATCATGGACGTGACGGGACTACCCGACGGAACGGTCTACCCGATCCTTCGGCGGCTCGAGCGCCGCGGTGTGCTCGAGGGGCAGTGGGAGGACGAGGCGAAGGCCCGCGCCGAACACCGGCCGCAGCGTCGCTACTACGCCCTGACACCCGTGGGGGAGGCGTCGATCGAAGAGGTGCTCGATCGCTTCCCCACCCTGCCGAAGATCTTCGGCGCCGAACCGGGCACGGCGTGAGTCGACCTCCCGGGTTCCGGACGATCGCCCGAGCCTCGAGGCTGGTGCCCGAGGCCCGACGGGCGGCGTGGCGCCGCGAGTGGGAGGCCGAGGTGGCCTACGCATGGCAGCGCCTTCAGGCCGATGGTCGCCCCGGCTTCTTCCGGCGACTCCGGCTACAGCTACGAACACTGACCTGCTGGATCGATGCCCTCGTGGAGTGGAGACAGACGATGACGATGACCGGGCTTCTCAACGACCTTCGCCTCGCACTGCGAGGCCTGCTGCGATACCCCGCGTTCACGGCGATCGCGGTCGGGACCCTCGCCCTCGGGGTCGGTGTGAACACGGCGGTCTTCACCCTGGTCGATGGCGTGCTGCTCTCGCCGCTGCCGTACGACGCGCCGGAGGAGCTCGTCGCGTTGAGTCACAACGGACGGGACGGTCGTGACGTCCTCCCGATGTCGACCGGCCTCTACGTCCTCTATCAGGAGCGCGCGGAGACCCTCGACGAGATCGCCCTCCATCAGAATGCGGCGGTCAACCTCGTTATGGGTGACCAG
>JAUIKL010000169.1 GCA_030430625.1 Gemmatimonadota bacterium | reverse complement strand
TCGGCTGCGTGAATGCGTATTCGAGTCCCGGGACGGACTGGAGAGCGCTGTCCATAGCAGCCAGGAGGGCGGGCTTCCCACCCCGCCGCCACTCGGACTTGGGCCGGAGCATCACGTAGGTGTCCGACTCGTAGGTGCCCATTGCCTCGGTGGCCAGGTCGGGGCGCCCGAGTTTCGAGACGGCGACCTCGACCTCGGGTAGTTGGATGAGGGCGCGCTCCAGCGCCCCGGAGTAGTCGGTACCCTGATCCAGGGCGGTCGAGGGCAGGCGGAGGCCTTGTACGAGAACGCTCCCTTCGTCGAGTCGGGGCATGAACTCCGTGCCGAGCCTGGAGCCGGCCACGACTGCGCCGATGAAGAGGGCGAGCGCCACCCCGATGACGCTCGCGGGGCGGGCCACGGCTCGACCGAGGAAGGTTCGGTACCGCTCCCGAAAGCCGTCGAAGCGTGGGGTGTGGACTTCCCCCGCCCGGGCGAGAAAGTGTGACGCCGCCGCCGGTACGAAGGTCAGTGCCAGGAGGAGGGAGCCGAGGATCGCGGCAACGACGGTGAAGGCCATCGGCCTGAACATCCTCCCCTCCGTACTCTGTAGGGCCAGGATCGGGATGTAGACGGCGACGATGATGGCGATCGCGTAGAGCACGGGGCGAGCGACCTCGAGCACCGCTTCCCGGACGCGGGCCTTGGATGCCGCCGCATCGGATGCGCCGACTTCGTGAGCCTCCTGGTTCTTCCTCATCACGTTCTCGACGACGACGACTGAGGCGTCCACGAGGAGGCCGAAGTCGAGCGCTCCCAAGCTCATCAGGTTCGCGGAGAACCCGAAGACCCTCATGGCCACGAAGGCCCACAGCATGGACAGGGGAATGACGAGCGCCACGAGGATCGATGCCGCGACGTTGCGCAGGAAGCCCCACAGGAGCACGACCACGAGGGTGCCGCCGAAGAGTAGGTTTTTTTCGATCGTGTGGGTGGTCTGCTCGACCAGGTCGCCCTGGTTGTAGAACGGAACGAGCCGCACACCAGGGGGAAGGGTCGGCACGAGCTCCTCGATTCGGGCCTCCACCGACTCGAGTACCCGCAGGGCATTGGCGCCCTTTCGCATGATCACCATGCCCGCAACCACCTCGCCTTCACCGTCGATGGTGACGGCTCCCTGGCGGGGTAGGGCGCCGCGGGTGACCAGGCCTACGTCCCGGACCCGAATCGGGACCCCGCCCACCGTTGTGATTGCCACGTCCTCGATATCGGCGATGCTCTCGAGTCGGGCCACGCCGCGGACCACGAAGCGCTCGCCGCGAGACTCCGTGTACGTCCCTCCGAAGTTGCGGTTGTTCTCCGCGAGAGCGGTCTCGACATCGGCCAAGGTAAGGCCGGCCTGAAGAAGCCTGCCCGGCTCCACCACGACGTGGTACTGCTCCGTTTGGCCGCCCCACGAGTTGACCTCGGCGACGCCGGGGAGAGTGCGCAGTTGAGGCGCGAGCGAGTAGTCCTGGAGCGTCTTGAGGTCGAGTGCGTTCACCTCCGGGTCGTCGGATGCGAGGATGTACTGGTAGATCTCGCCCATGGCGGTCGCGACCGGACCCATGGTGACGCCGACCCCACCCGGCATGTCCGTCCCCAGATCGTTGAGGCGCTCCGCGACGACCTGCCGGGCGAAGTACGGATCGACGCCGTCGGTGAAAATGACCTGCGTCATCGACAGCCCGAACTTTGTCGTCGAGCGAACGCTCTCCGTGTTCGGCAGGCCGAGCAGCGACCGCTCGATCGGAAAGGTGACGAGCTGTTCGACGTCCTGGGGTGCGAGCCCGGGAGCATCCGCGATCACGGACACCGAGTTGGCGGTCAGATCCGGGAAGGCCTCGAAAGGGAGGGTCGCCCAAGCGAAGAGCCCCGCGGCCGTCAGAGCCAGGACACCGCCGTAGACGTAAAGCGTGCGGTTGACCGCGAAGTCGATGATCCGTCGGATCATGCCTCCCCCTCGGCCCCACTTTCCAGGACGGACTTCAGCACGTACGCGCCGCGGATCACGACCTGAGCGGTTGCGGGTATCCCGGTAGCCGCAACTCTGCCCTCACCCAGAGGGTGTAGGTCTACAGCCACCGGGCGGAACCGCCCATCTCCCTCGACAATGAAGACGACGTCCTCGCCGGCCACTCGGACGGCGGCGTCCTGCGGGAGGTCGACACCATCGAAGGGAAGTCCGGTCGGGACGTCCACGGTGGCGAAGGTGCCGGGTCGAACGGTCTCGGGTGGATCGATCAACTCAAGCCTCGCCTCCACGGCGCGCGTGCCGGGGTTCACGAACTGACCATATCTCACGACTCGGGCGCGGCTGGGCGCGTTGTCGAGCGCCCCGAAGCGCACCTCGACCTCATCGCCGACGTCGAGTGCCGCGGCCGTGCCTTCGGGCACCCATGCCACGACCCAGAGCGGGTCCGTCGCTCCCACGACCAGGAGCGGGTCGCCCGTAAGGACCGCCTGACCTGGCTTGGCATCGACGGAGAACACGACCCCTTCGCGCGGGGCGACGGCCGTGGCGTTGCCCGTCTCGCTCGGATGTAGGTGCTCCAGCATCTCTCGAGCCCGGTCCACCTCCGTGCGGGTGGCCCTCAGCGTGGTTCGCCTCCTTTGAAGCTCTTCGAGCGAGATCGCACCGACCTCGTGGAGCCGCTCGGCCCGGCCGGCGGCCGCGTCGGCAAACTCCCAGTCGGCTCGCGCGGACTCGAGGCTTGCGATCGCGTCAGACACCTCGTGAGAGTGGACTTCGATGAGCGCGTCCCCGGCTCCCACCCGATCCCCGGCCACCACATGCACGCGCACCACCCGACCGTCCACGATCGAACCGATTGCGGCCTGAGCCGTGTCCGGAGGCAGCACCGAACCGGGCACGGTCACCGTTTCGGAGAGGCGTGACACCTGTACCGAGGCCCATTCGATCTCGGCCACGCCGATCTCCTGCGGAGTGAGTTCCACCACTCCCTCATCGGTCATTCGGATCCGAGGGGCCTCGGTCTCCGTCCCACTACCGCACCCGGCCAGCACCAGTGCAAGCGCTACGCCGAGCCGCGTGCTGGGGGCCGGGACTCCCGCACCGCGAAGACAGGACGGGCGAAGGATAGACGATATCATGGTGCGTCCTCCTGGGTCGGAACCACGCAGAAGACCTCGGGGCCGGGCGTTCGTCCGCGCGCTCGTTCGAAGTCGGCCAGGGCCGTCCACCAGTCCAGCTGCCAGCGGGCTCGGTCGTCGATCGCTCGGATGCGGGCGCGTCGGGCATCGAGCAACTCGAAGAGGGAGCCTTCCCCCAGCGCCCAGCGCGTCTCCGCCGCCTCGACCATGCCGTCGAGTCCTTCCAACCAAGCGGCGTCGAAGACCCGGCCGGCGTCCGCCAGCGCTTCGACGGCCTTACGCGTGGATACGACCTCGGCAGCCAACCGCTCGCTCGCCGAGGATGCCTCGGCCTCGGCAGCGGAGACCTCGGCCCGCGCGGCGGACGTGGCCCGGGTGCCCCGTCCGAAGAGCGGGAGGTCGGTGCTGAGTCCGAGGTACAGGGCCGTATACCCTCCGCCCCTTCTCAGGCCGACCTGCGGGACGACGTCCGGAATCGAGAGGCCACGGGCCAGGTCGACCGCTCCCCGCGCGCCGTCGACGCGCGCCTGGGCCTCCTCCAAGGCGGGGTGCAGGGCCACCTCGGCCCGATTCTCCGGAATGCTCCACGGCTGCGCCACCGGGACGGCACACGCCGGGGGCTCGATCGACACCTCGGTGCCGGGATCCAGGCCCACGAGCCATACCGCCTCGGCCACCGAAGTGGCTGCTGCGGCTCGGGCACGGGCCATACGGGTCGATGCGAGCCCTCGCTCGAGGAGGGCTCGGGTCGCGTCCGTTTCCGCCGCCCGCCCCTCGTCGGCTTGAGCGCGAACGGCTCGAGCCAACGCATCCAGGCCTTCGAATTCGTGCTCGGCGGAGCGGGCCGCACCCTCGTTTACGAGAAACCGCCCGAGGGCCTCGATGATCCTGGCCGCGGCCTCATGCTCGGCGCGTCGGACGTTCGCCCAGGTGGCGGTCGCATCGGCCCGCGCCGCTCGGAGGGCTCCGCTGCGAGTAGGGCCGAAAGGGAGAGCGCTTTGGAGCACCACCTGTCCCTCGACACCATCCCATCGATCGAGGCCGGTGATCTCTCGCTCGCGACCGAAGTTCTCGGCACTGAAGACGAGGGTGGGGTTGGGGAGTGCCCCGGCCGCGCGCGCTCTTTCGTCGGAGGCGTCCGCACGGGCCCGGGCGGCGATCACCCCGTAGGAGCGCTCCCGGGCGCGTGCGAACGCTTCGGTGACCGACATGGCCGTCGTGTCTTGGGAGAGGGGCGCGACCACCAGGACGAGGGCGAAGCGAAGCATTCTCCAACCGCCTTTCGGTAGGAGTATCGAAAGCGGGCCTCGAGGGCCGACTTCGGCTCATGGCCCGGACTCGAAACTTGTTGCGTCTCAGGTGTTTCGTCTGTCGGGGAATCCCTCTCGGGACTGTGGTGGATCGGAGCCCGTGGCGGGCGAGTCGGAGTGGAAGACAGCACCGGCCGCACGAGTCAGCCAGAAACCCCGAACCTTGCAGCCCTCTCGAGGATCAACGCGGCACGACGACGCACGGGTTCGTCGACCATACTGCCCGATCGCGCCACCGCGCCATCCCCGGAGGAAACGACGGTCTCAGCCCACGCGATCTCGTCGGCGCCGGGCGTGAATCCGGCCATGATGTGGGGGACCTGTTTCGGGTGGACGGCGAGCTTGCCCGAGAAGCCGAGGTCACACGCGTAGCGAGCGTCCGATCGGACGGCCTCCGGGTCGTCGAGGGTCGTGGTGACTCCATCGAGTGGAGCGGAGATGCCGGCCAGTCGGCTTGCGAACACGAGCTCCCGTCGTGCGGAGGCGAGGGCATCGCGTGTGTGCGCGCATCCGAGGTCTGCACAGTAGTCGATCGAACCGAAGGCGAGCCTCACGACACCAGGGACAGAGGCCACCTCGCGTGCACCGGCGAGTCCCCGCGCGCTTTCGACGAGCGCGACGATGCTCATCGAGCCCCTCCCGAGGGCGACGAGTTCCGGGCCCGGCTCGGCCTTGGGCACCATGACGTGAGCCCCCGAGAGCCTCTCCACCGCCGCCACGTCGTCCTCGAACCACTCGGTCCCGACGGCGTTGACGCGGACCAGCACGGGAACCGAGGCGAAGTCCGCGCGGAGGTTGGCGCGGGCCGCGTCCTTGTTCGTGTCGGCGACCCCGTCTTCGAGATCGATGATCACGGCGTCGGCCCCGCTGACGCCGGCCTTCTCGAAACGTTCCGGGCGGTCCCCGGGGATGAAGATCGGCGCCACGAAGTCCAGCAGGGTCGACGTCACGATGTCGCCTCCGCCTTCATGGCCACACGACCCCGGCGGTCGGAGGTCCACAGCTTCAGCGGACCTGAGCCGGTCGTGTCGGCGTTCAAGATCATTCCGTCACCTTCGAAAAGGGGAGCCACACTGCGGAAGGTGAATCGACCTGGGGGCCGTCCCTGAAGCCGGTGGGCGTAGTGATACAGTAGGGTCGCCTGGAGGGGGCCGTGGACGACCAGTCCAGGGTACTTCTCCACCTCGGTCACGTACCGATGGTCGTAGTGGATGCGGTGGGTGTTGAAGGTCAGCGCCGAGTACCGAAAGAGCAGGGGGGCGCCGGCATCCACCTCGAGATGGGCGGCGCCGAGCGGCTCGCCCGGCGGTGGGGTGGGCGGCGTGGTCTCGCCCGTCTCGCCCTCGCGGTAGACGATATCCTGGCGCTCTTCCACGGCGAGTTCGCCATCGACCGACACGGCGTGCTCGACGGTGACGAAACACAACCGCCCGGTCCGCCCCTCCTTGAGGGCCACATCGGAGATCCGTGAGACGCGTTGCACTGCATCGCCGATCCTGAGATCCCGGTGGAAAGTGAACGACCCACCGGCCCACATCCGCCGAGGGAGGGGGACCGGTGGCAGGAATCCGCCCCGGATGGCGTGTCCGTCCGGACCGAGGCCGGACATCGGCGTGTCGGGCAAGGTCAGGCACAGGTGGATCAGGCGTGGGGCGATGTCGGGATCGGCGTCACCCTCGTGCGGGGCGTCCAGCGTCGCCTTGAATCGGGTCACGAGACCGCGCGTGACGACGTCGCGGGCGTGTGACTCCCGACCGACCCACTCCCTCAGCCGTGGAAGGTC
>JAUIKL010000168.1 GCA_030430625.1 Gemmatimonadota bacterium | reverse complement strand
TACAACCCCTGGTTCAAGAACAACCTCGACCTGCTCGACACCTTCGAGCGGTACGACATCCACACGACCGAGCACTTCGAACTCTTCCTGCACGGGGACGAGTCCGACCTCCTGGCCGTCTACCTCGCGCCCATCGCCGAGGAGGCGTACGACAGCCTCGCGCGGCGGTACGGAGGGGAGCCGGACCTTCCCGTTCGGGCCGAGCTCTTCCCCTACCACGGGGACTTCTCCGTCCGCACCCTCGGTGAAACCGGGCTCGGAGCGCTCGGTGTCAGCTTCGGCCGCGTCCTCGTGATGGACTCGCCGACGGCCCGGGAGCTGGGAGACTACAACTGGGCGTCCGTCTTCTGGCACGAGTTGGCGCACACCTTCCACCTGGCCATCTCCGACAACCGCGTCCCGCGGTGGTTCTCCGAGGGGCTGGCTGTCCACGAACAGCGCAAGGCACGGGAGGGGTGGGGGCATCAGCCGAACATCGCCTTCCTCCAGGCCCTCCGTGACGGGCGCCTCAAGGTGTTCAGCGAGCTCAACGACGGCTTCATGCGTCCGGACTACCCGGCCCAGGTCGGCTTCTCGTACCTCCAGGCGTCGCTCTTCTTCCAGATGGTCGAAGAGGAGCACGGCTTCGGAGCCATCCGGTCCATGCTCGAGGCGTACGCCGACTTCGCGTCGACCGAAGCCCTCGTCGAACGGGTCCTGGGCACGACGATGGACGACCTCGACGAGGCGTTCGACGACTATCTCCACACGCGCTTCGCGAGTCCTCTCGCCGGTCTCTCGACAGAGGCCACACCGCCGGAGGCAGCCGCGGGTATCGAGGCCTGGGCGGACTTCGTTGCGGCCAACCCGGGAGATCTCTTCGGCCGGATGCGACTCGGCATCTCGCTCTACCGCGAGGGTCGACTCGACGCGGCCGAGAGCCACCTTCGAGAGGCCCTTCGGATCTTCCCCACGTACGGGGGGCCCGACAGCCCGTACTGGTTCCTGGCTCGGATTCACCGTGACCGGGGTGAGAACGAGGAGGCCATCGCCGCGCTCGCCCGAATGACCGCGCTCTCCGAGTCGAACTACGAGGCCCTCGTCCTCCTGGCCGAACTGCTCGAGGAGTCGGGCCGGATGGAGGAGAGCTCGGATGCGCTCGGGAAGGCCGTCGAGATCTGGCCGTACGACATCGAACTGCACGAGAAGCTCGCCCAACTGCACACCGACAACGGCACGTACGATCGGGCCGTTCTCGAGCGAAGGGCGGTCGTGTCCCTCGACCCGACGGATCGGGCCGAGGCCCTCTACCTCCTGGCCAGCGCCGAGTACGCCGCAGGGGAAGGCACCGCGGCTCGTCGCTCCGTGATGCGCGCGCTGGAGATCGCTCCCAACTACGACGAGGCCCTCGAACTGCTCCTTCAGATCCGGGGGAGCACCCGGTGATCGGACTGCGTGGGCTCCTGGGTCTCGCTTTGGGCGGAGCGTTGACGGCGGGCGCGGGAGCGGCCGTCCTGACGACGTCGCCGCGCTCGGAGGACGGGGGCACGCGCCCCGGTGCGTCCGCACCGCAGCAGGCCAATGCTCCGCAACAGGCCAATGCCCCGTACGATGCACGCTACCACTTCGCCCGCGTGCAGTTCGAGGTCGGGGGCGGCGGGCGGGGCTTCGGAGGGTGGGGCCGCCGGGGAGGACGGGGTGCACCGTGGGCGCACGACTACCCGCGGGCCGATCGCAACTTCCTGGCCATTCTCGAAGAGACCACCTTCATCGACACCGATCGGGAGATGTCGAACATCGTCTCCTTCGAGGACCCGGACGTCTTCAGGCACCCGATCACCTACCTCGTCGAGCCCGGCTTCTGGCAGCCCAGCCCCGAGGAACTCGAAAACCTCGGGACGTACCTCCGTAAGGGTGGCTTCCTGATCGTCGACGACTTCCGCGGTCCGCGGGAGCTCTCCATGCTCGAGTTCTACCTCGGACAGGCGCTCCCCGAGCTGAGCCTGCTCAGCGTGGCGGACGACCACGAGATCTTCGACACCTTCTTCCGCGTCGATCCCGAGGGGCTGCTCCCGCCGTATGGCGGCTATCCCCCGGCGTACTACGGCGTCTTCGAGGACAACGACCCCTCGAAGCGGATGATGGTGATGATCAACGCGAACAACGACATCGCCGAGTACTGGGAGTTCAGCGACCGCGGGTACTACGGCATCGATCTCTCGAACGAAGCGTACAAGGTCGGCGTGAACTACGTCGTGTACGCCCTCACACACTGAACCGACTCACGGAACCCACGACCGGGCCCGAACCGAAGGGAGACCACCTTGGCTGACGCCATCGGAACCGTACAGCTCGACAACCCCGACGATGTCGCACTGGCCGACAAGCTGAAGAGCGGCCGGGAGCAGATGATCAGCGAGCTCCGCAAGCTGATCGTCGGACAGGAAGAGGTCATCGAGCAGGTGTTGCTCTCCCTCTTCGTCGGCGGCAACAGCCTTCTCATCGGTGTCCCCGGTCTCGCGAAGACGCTGCTGATCCACAGCATCGCGCAGGTCGTCGACCTCAACTTCTCGCGCATCCAGTTCACGCCCGATCTGATGCCCTCCGACATCACGGGGACCGACATCATCCAGGAGGACGCGGAAACGGGTCGCCGCTCGATGGTGTTCGCCCCCGGGCCGGTCTTCTCGAACATCGTCCTGGCCGACGAGATCAACCGGACGCCCCCGAAGACGCAGGCCGCCCTCCTCGAGGCGATGCAGGAGCACCGGGTGACGGTGCAGGGCCGAACCTACGAACTCGAGGAGCCGTTCTACGTTTTCGCCACGCAGAACCCGATCGAGCTGGAAGGCACGTACCCGCTCCCCGAAGCGCAGCTCGACCGCTTCATGTTCGAGATCGCCATCGACCACCTCGGTGAAGAGGACGAGTTGGAGGTCATCCGCTCGACGACGGGCAACCTCAACCCCGTCTTCTCCCACGCGGTCACGGGCCCCGACCTCATCGCCTTCAAGAAGCTCGTCCGTCGGGTCCCCGTCTCCGACTCCGTTCTCCGGTACGCCGTCGGCCTGGTCCGTATGACCCGTCCGAGCCCGAACGGAAACAGCCCCGACTTCGTGAAGAAGTGGATCGCGTACGGAGCGTCGCCGCGCGCCGCCCAGTACCTCGTGCTCGGCGCCAAGGCGCGGGCCCTCACCATGGGCCGCTACCACGTCACCTTCGAGGACATCCAGGCGCTGGCCCAGCCCGTCCTGCGGCACCGTGTGCTCACGAACTTCCACGCGGAGTCCGAGGGCAAGACATCGAGCGAGTTGGTGAACATGCTGCTCGAGAAGGCGCCCCTCCCGAAGTCGGGGATGTAGGGGACGACCATGGCCGCTCCACGCACACGTACCGCCGCGGGGACGCAGTTCCTCGACCCGGCCGTCCTCGGTCGGATCTCGAATCTGGAACTGCTCGCGCGCACGGTCGTGGACGGCTTCCTGACCGGGCTCCACCGCTCGCCGTACCTCGGCTTCAGTATGGACTTCGCCGAGCACCGCCCGTACATGCCGGGAGACGACATCCGCCGGATCGACTGGCGGCTCTTCGCGCGGACCGACCGGCACTACATCAAGCTCTTCGAGGCCGACACCAACGCGAACTTCTCGATCCTGCTCGACGTCTCGGCGTCGATGAGCTACGGCAGCCATTCGCTGGCCAAGCTCGACTACGCGCGCTACCTGGCCGCGTGCCTGGCGTACTTCTCGAACAAGCAGCGGGACCGGGTCGGGATGGTGACCTTCGACCACGAGGTCGTCGACTTCATCCCGCCGTCGATGAAGCACCTCGACACGATCCTCCACACGCTGGACCGCGCCGAGGCGGGTCGACCGGGCAAGCTGGCGGATCCGCTGCTCAAGGCGAACGAGATGCTCGGTCGAAAGGGCATCCTCGTCGTGATCTCCGACTTCTACGAGGAACCCGACGAGGTGCTGGCGGCCATCGGACCGCTTCGCGCCCGCGGCCACGACGTGATCGTCTTCCACGTCATGGACCCGTACGAGCTCGACTTCCCCTTCGAAGAAGCCTCGGGATTCGAGGACCTCGAGACCCTCGAGCAGGTGCCGGTCGTTCCAGGCAAACTACGTGACGACTACGTGGCGATGATGCGCGCGCACCTCGAGACGCTCGAGAAACGCTTCAAGGACAACCGGATCGACTACGCCCTGCTCGACACGTCGAAGCCACTCGACTCGGCGCTGTTCCAGTACCTGCTGTCCCGTGAGAAGATGAGCAAGGGCCGATGAGCCTCACCTTCCTGGTCCCGCTCTTCCTGGCCGGTGTGGCCGGCGTGGTGGTGCCGATCGTCGTGCACCTCACCCGCCGGCAGCGGAAGAACGTCGTGCACTTCCCCTCGCTGATGTTCCTGCAGCGGATCCCGTATCAGGAGCAGCGCCGCCGCCGGATCCAGCACTGGGCTCTTCTCTCCCTGCGTGCGCTCGCGCTGATGCTCGTGGTGGCTGCCTTCGCGCGCCCCTTCCTCGACCGCAGCGATGCGATCGGGGCGGGTGGCGCCGGTCCCCGGGAAGTCGTGATCCTGATCGACCAGTCGTACAGCATCGAGATCGGAGACCAGTTGGAGACGGCCCGCGAGGAAGCGCGCCGGATCTTCGACGACCTGGGCCCTCTCGACCGCGCCTCCGTCGTAGCGTTCGCTCGGGGCGCCCACGTCGTGGCCCGCTCGACCTCCGACCGCCTTCGCCTCCGAGGGGCCGTCGACACACTGGCGGTCTCGTCCGGTGCTACGCGGTACGGCCCCGCGCTCAAGGTGGCCCAGACGATCCTCGAGGAGTCCACCCTGGCCCGGGGTGAGGTCTACGTCCTCAGCGACTTCCAGCGGAGCGGGTGGACGGGCGACGAAGGTGTGCGCCTTCCCCCCGGCTCGGAGGTCATCCCCATCTCGCTCGGGCTGCAGGAAGCCGTCGACAACGTCCTCGTTGCCGACGTGAGCCTCCCGAGGCAGATCGTCTCGGGGCGCGAGCGGATCACGCCGACCGCTCGACTGGTCCGACGGGGTGGAGACGCACCGCGAAGCATCGAGGTTACGCTCGAGCTCGACGGGCAGGAGATCCAGTCCACCCCGGTGACGATCGAGCCGAACTCGGCGACGACGCTCACCTTCCAGCCCTTCACCCTTTCGCAGCCGCACTCGATGGGTACGGTCCGCGTTCCGGACGATCCGGTGTCGGCCGACAACGCGCACCACTTCGTGCTTTCACCGGGCACCTCGCTCGGCGTGCTCGTGGCCGAAGGACAGCAGTCGGCTCGGGACGTTTCGCTCTATCTGCGCGGCGCCCTCCAGATCACGGACGACGGACGCTTCGACGTCCGCTCGCGGCGGTCGTCGACGATCCGACCCGCCGACCTCGACGGAGTGGACGCGGTCTTCCTGAACGACGTTCAGCTCGACGGCGCTTCGGCCGAACAGATCCGCACCTTCGTCGAGAACGGAGGGGGCGCACTCGTGGCCCTCGGGCAGGATGGCGGATGGCCGGCCTCGGCTGCCGACATGCTTCCCGGGACCGTCGGCCAGGTCGAGGACCGCATCCAGGGCCGAGGCGGACGGCTCGGGCACCTCGAGTACGAACACCCGATCTTCGAGGTCTTCGCCGGGCCGAGGAGCGGAGACTTCACCGCGGCGCGCTTCTACCGCGCCCACCGATTCGAGCCGGCGGACTCGGCGGCCGTACTCGCACGGTTCGACGACGGCTCCGTGGCCCTCGCCGAGCTGACGATCGGCCGAGGCCGGGTCCTCGTCTGGACCTCCTCGCTCGATGCCTTCTGGAACGACCTGGCACTCCAGCCGGTGTACCTACCCTTCGTGCACCGCCTGGCCGAATACCTGGGCGGTCGGGCCGAGGCCGTGCCGTGGTTCACGACCGGGCAGGTCGTCGACCTCGCCGAGCCTTCGAGTCTCGAGACCGCGGGCCTCGTCTCGTCGGAGGCGGCGGGTCTCGCCGACGGCTCCGACCAGGTCGCCCTGTCACCATCCGGCACGAGCACAGCGCTGCCGAGCGGCGAGGGCCCACGATACCTACCGCTGGACGAGCACGGCTTCTACACGATCCGTGCACCCGGCACCGACCCCGATCGCCCCTTCGTGATCGCGGTCAACGTCGAGTTGGAGGAGTCGAACCTCACGCGGATCGACCCCGAGGAGTTGGCCCTTCAGATCGAGGCGCCCTCCGGCGCTCCCGCGGAGGGTCCGGCGTTCGAACAGGCCGCCGAACTACAGAGAGAAGACATGGAGCGCCGACAGCAGGTGTGGCGCTGGCTACTTCT
>JAUIKL010000167.1 GCA_030430625.1 Gemmatimonadota bacterium | reverse complement strand
TGAGTGCCCGGTAGGCGAAGACACGCTCACTGTCGATCAGGTGACCGACGACTTCACGCAGACTCCACTTGCCCGGTGCGTACCGGTAGCGCTCCTGCTCCGGGGTCAGGCCCTGGAGTTCGGCGAGCGTCTCTCCGAGCTCGTCACGAAGGGTCTCGAGGATGTCTCCGTCCGGGACGCAGGCGACGTACCGACCGTAGTACTCCACGTGCTCTCCGGCCTCGGGCCTCGGAAGCGCGGTCACCGATCCTCTCCGATCGTCCCGTCCAACTGTTCGATCGTCCTCGTCGAGGGGTTCCGCTCACGCTGGAGCCTGCGGGCCGACGCCTCGGCGTCCCGCCACGCTCTCAAGACATTCTCCCCCGCGACCTTTCGGAGGTCGTCGTCGGACCAGCCGCGCCGCGACAGCTCGGCCAGCAGCGCGGGGAAGGTCGAGACGTCCTCGAGGCCGACCGGCGTCGACTCGATGCCATCGAAGTCGGACCCGATGCCGACGTGGTCGATCCCGGCCACCTCGACGATGTGTTCGATGTGATCCGCGACGTCCCCGATCGTGGCCTGGTCCTCGCGGGTCAGGAACTGTGGGACGAAGGTCACCATCACGACTCCGCCGTTCTGGGGCAGCCTCCGGAGCACCTGGTCCGGCACGTTGCGCGGGTGGTCGTTCAGAGCGCGAGCGGCGGCGTGGGAGAAGATGACCGGCGCCTCGGCCACGTCGAGCGCGTCGTTCATCGTCTCGGGCGACGTGTGGGAGATGTCGACCATCATGCCGAGTCGGTTCATCTCGCGAACGACCTCCTTGCCGAACTCGGTCATGCCCCCGTGCTGAGGGAGGTCACAGCACGCGTCCGCCCAGTCGAGCGTCCCGTTGTGCGTCAGCGTCATGTACCGGACGCCGAGTGCGAAGTAAGCGCGAAGCGAACCCAGCGAATTCTCGATCGCGTGTCCGCCCTCCATGCCCAGCATCGAGGCGATTCGTCCGCGCCCGTAGGCGGTCTCGACGTCCGAAGCCGTCAGAGCCAGCTCGAAGTGGTCGGGGTACTTCTCGATGATCTGATGGGCGATGTCGATCTGCTCCAACTGAACCTTGGCCGCGCCCTCGTCCAACGCCTCGAACGGGATGTACACGGACCAGAACTGCGCGCCCATGCCTCCGGCCCGGAGTCGCTCGATGTCCGTGTGGAACGGCGTGCGTCCGCGCAGGTCGTGCGACGCCGCTTCGACGTCGTGCGGTCCGGCCTCGCTGTTGCGGATGGCCCAGGGGAGGTCGTTGTGGCCGTCGACGAGCGGAGTCGTGGACAGGATTCGCAGCGCGCGATCGAGGTGGGTCTCCTGGGCCGCGACCGAGCTGGCGCTCACGAGAACCATGGCGGCGGCCGTGAAGAGCGATCGGATCGTAGTCATGTCGGTGTGCGTCCTCCGAGCGATGTGATCGAGCCGTAGGATCGCGTGCCCGACGCGCCGACGGCAACCCGCTCAGCGTCGGGTCGACCACTCCTCGGCCGTCAGCGCCCACATCGAGTGATCACTCCACACACCGGCGATCCGGATGTACGCTCTGGCCAACCCCTCCTGCCGGAAGCCGAGCTTTTCGGCCACCCGCAAAGAGGCGGCATTGGCCGGCATGATGTTGGCCTGGACCCGGTGAAGAGCGGCCCCCTCGGGTTCGGGCGCGAACGCGAGGTCGAGCAGCGCTCGTCCCCCGTCCGTGCCGAGCCCCCGCCCCGCCCAATCGACGCCGATCTGCCAGCTGGCGTGCGCTGATTGGAGGGCGCCGCGGACGATCTCGTTGAGTGCGAAGAGACCGACGAGGGTGCCGTCGGCCAGGAACCCACCCAGACGGAGGTGGGATCCGGCGGCCGCCCCCAGTTCGGCCCGCATGCACTCCCGCCGGAAGCGCTCTCGAAGAGGGATCCGCGCGGAGCGTGCCGGCGTCCAGGGGGCCCAGTAGTCGGTGCTGGACGCCACGAGGGAGACGAAGGCTCCCTCGTCCGACGGGGCGAGTGGACGGAGGGTCACGAGGGTGCCCGCACCTCGCAGGCCGGTCAGATCCGACATCTCGAGGTGAACCGGCACCTCGGGGGGCGCCGCGAAGGGGGAGCGGAGTCTTGCATCGATCCGGGGCCCGGGGGGGAGCACCAATGCCCGAAGGTGCGACCCTGGCGTCACGCGTGCCAGTGGAGAAGCACGCAGTAGCGAAAGTCCGCGGGCCGCCGTCTATTCGGGAGTGTGCAAGGTCGAGGGTCCCGCCCGTCTCACGGGGTAGACGCGGCAGGCTTCGGGTCCGCGCACGAGAGGAGGAGCACTGTGCTCGACAAGGCTTCCAAGAACGCACTTCACAAGCGCGCGATCGCGGTGGGGTTGTCCACCTCGGTCGCGGCGCACCTGGTCGTGCTCGCTGTCGTTACGATCCCGGCCCCGGACACCGGCGCCGGTGAAGGCGAAGCGGACCGCATCGTCATGGAGCCCCTCGAAGGCATCGAGTGGATCGACGTCGCACCGGTCGATCTGCCGGAGCTGACCGATGAAGCGGTCGAAGTGCCCGACGAAGTCTCCACGGCCGACGCGGAGGGCGCGATCGCGCCCGAGTCCGCTGCCGCATCGACCGACTTCGACCAGCTGCTGTCCGAGTTGGGGCAGGTCAGCTTCACGGCCGAAGTCCCCTCCGCGAGCCGGCCGGTCGTCACCTTCGGAGACCTCGAGCCCGTCACGAACACGGCCTCCGTCATGGCGTCGATCGCCATCCAGCAGGGTTTGCTCGGTGAGGACGAGGAGGGCGACATCGAAGGATTGCTCGGCCGGCTCAGCGCCTCTTTGAGCGGCGGGGGCCACTGCCCGACTCCGGGCTCGGTCGGCCCGATGATCCTGCGCTGATCCCTACCCTTCTTCGGGTGCCTGCCCCGGGCGGGTGAGTCCGAGGCTTCGGATCTTCCGATGGAGTGTCCGGGCCGAAACCCCCAACGCCTCGGCGGCGCGACCCTGGTGCCACCCGGTGGCCCCGAGTGCTTCCTCGATCGCCGTGCGCTCGAGGTCCGCCAGGTTGAGTGTGGGTACGCGCGCCCCACCCGCGTCGACCGTCGACGTCGCCGCGCCGGAGCCGGTTCGACCGGGTCCGAGAGCAGACACGAGATCCGACCCACGAATCGTCTGGTCCCGGGCGAGCAACACCACACGCTCGACGACGTTGCGCAGTTCCCGGATGTTGCCCGGCCAGTCGTAGCTCCGGAGCCGCTCCATCGCCTCGTCCTCGATCGTCCACAGCCCGGCTTCACCGGGTCGGAACTCGCCGAGGAAGTGCTCGGCGAGGAGAGGAATGTCCTCCACGCGCTCTCGGAGGGGCGGGAGGTCGAGGATGATCGCGTTGATGCGGTAGAAGAGGTCTCCTCGAAAGGTGCCCTCCTCGACCCGCTGCTGAAGGGGTCGGTGCGTAGCGGAGACCAGGCGGAAGTTGGCCGGGTACTCCTTCACACCTCCGACCCGCCGAAATCGTCGCGTCTCGAGCACGCGCAACAGCTTCGCCTGGAGCGGGGCTGCGAGGTCACCGATCTCGTCGAGGAAGAGCGTACCGCCGTCCGAGAGCTCGACCAGACCGATCTTGCGGCTGGCCGCTCCGGTGAACGCACCCTTCTCGTGCCCGAAGAGCTCGGACTCGGCCAGGGACTCGGCCACCGCCGCACAGTTCAGAGCCACGAGCGGTTGATCCGACCGTCCTGAGAGTCGATGAACCTCGCGGGCAATCAACTCTTTCCCGGTGCCGGACTCGCCGTGCACCAGGACGGACGCCTCGGACGGCGCCACCTTCGCCAGAAGCCGAAGGGTGTCCTCCATCCGACGGTCTCTCGTGACGATCGAAACCGACGCGGCATCCCGCTGAACCACGGCCTCGAAGCGAGCGGACCGTGCGAACGCCCGGTGAGCCTGCGCCGCCTTCCACACGATGGCGACGAGACGTTCGGGGTCGACCGGCTTCTCGAGGAAGTCGTAGGCGCCGAGCTTCATCGCCCGGGTGGCCGTCGCGATCGTCCCGGTTCCCGAAAGGAAGACGACCTGCGGCCGCGAGGGATCCTCTCCGATCGACTCGAGCACCTCGAGGCCGCCCAGCCCGGGCATGCTCAGGTCCAGGATCGCGACCTCGAAGACCTGCTCTCGCAGGGCGCGCAAAGCCTCGCGACCATCGGGCACGAGGGTCACCGCGTGATCCGCCCACCCGGCCTCCAGAAGGATGCTGTGGGCGAGCTCTCTCTGGTCGGCGTCATCGTCTGCGACGAGCACGGAGATGACCCGGTCGGGCGTCGGACTCATGCCCCTTCTGTACCACGGCCGGACTCCACGACGCAAGGAATCCGACCGGAGACACGGTGCCTGAAACAACAAGTGGCCCCGCAGGCGAACCTGCGGGGCCGAGGGCAACCCGATCGGGGGGGATGGTCACCCTCTTCCTGGGGGGGAAGTGGGCGGGCTGCGGGACCGACCCTGGGGGGATTCAGACCGTGTGTGCTGTCGTCGTCTCCGGCGAGCCGGAGAGAAGAACGGCCCCGCAGCCCTGATGTCTTGTTGTGCCCCTAGTAAGGGCAACGCCCGTGCCAAAAAGCGCGACAAGGCTCAAGTGGTTGCATCACAATCACTTAAGCCATTTGCCGACTCGGCGGGCCGTGCGGACACATTGACCGATTCGGACAACTTGACCGGACACTGTGTCCGACATCGTGTCCGATCCCCGACCCGCGGCGCCGAAAAGTTGTGGGTCCGCACACGCGTGGTACGTATCTTTCCGTGACCGAGAAGTCACGGCCTCGCGTTCCTCGCAACCACGTTTCATGGCGGACTCGGTTTCCCAACAGCTCGACTCGTTGTCCAAACACTTCGCGGGACTGTCGGCCGCGGCGGCGTCCCTCGAAGGGGAGCCCGAGGTCGCGGAATCCGTGAGGCGCATCGCGCGTGCGCTCGAAACCGCCTCCGCATCCCTCGGTCTGGCCGAGGTGACGGCGGGCGCCGTCGCGATCCAGCGGGCCGCGGACGCACACCTCGGCCGATCGGTCGAGAACTTCCTGGCGCGCATCGACGAGTTGAGGGGCGACGACCCTTCGAAGCAGGTCGTGAAGATCCTGATCGTCGAGGACAACAAGACGGTGGCGGCAGCCACGCGAGCTCAACTCCAGGGGCCCGGGCGCGCCGTCCTCGTTGCCGAGACGGCCGGCGAGGCCGAATCGATGATCGAGGCCCAGCCGATCGATCTGGTCGTGCTGGACCTGATCCTGCCCGACCGGGACGGGCGAGACCTGCTCGTCGAGCTGCGGCAGGACCCCAACACCGCCAACCTGCCGGTCATCATCCTGTCGTCCACCGAGAACCCGGTGGCCCGGGAGGAATGCCTGGCCGTGGGGGCGGACGCCTTCTTGACCAAGCCCGCACCACCCAAGCTCCTGCGGAGTGCGGTCTCCCGGCACCTCGACCTCGGACGACGTCGGCGTGACGCGGTCCGGGACGGCCTCACCGGCCTTCGCAACCGGGCCGGTCTGTCGTCGGCGTACGACGAGTACCGCCGCAGCAAGAAGGCGAGCGCGCCGTTTTCGGTCGCACTCGTCTCCCTGAACTCGCTTGCGCCGATCGCGATCAAGCTCGGGCGGGACGCGGGGGACCGCTTCGTCCTCGAGGCGTGCGCCGGCATCCACGAGTCGCTCGGGCCCGAGGACATCCTCGGCCGTTGGGCCATCGCCGAGTTGGTCGTCATCCTCCCCGGGCGCGGCCCGGAAGACGCCAAGGCCTTCCTCGGCGGAGCGGTCGATCGGCTTCTTCGCGACCCCGTGCTCGACGAGTTCCGGAAGGCTGGAATCGACATCGAACTCACGGGAGGTGTGGCCGAGGCCGGCCCCGACATGGACCTCCAGACCGCCCTGTCCGGGGCCGAGCAGTCACTCCTGAGCGCTCGGCCGCCCGACGCCGATCCGGTGCGGTCGACCGAGGACCTCGTCGATCTCGAAAAGCGGACGGTCCTCCTCGTCGAGGACGACCGTGTGACCTCGACACTCATCCATCACCGCCTCATGAAAGACGGTCATGAGGTGGTGTCCTTCGTCGACGGCGCCCACGCCCACCGATGGGTCGACGAGGGAGCCTTCGACCTGGCTATCCTCGATGTGAAACTCCCGGGCAAGGACGGGTTCGAAGTCCTCGAAGCCATCCGAGCGATGCCGCGCCACGCCGAGACACCGATCATCATGCTCACCGGCATGGGGAGCGAAGCCGATGTCATCCGCGGCCTCGAGTCCGGTGCAGACGACTACATGCTCAAGCCGTTCTCACCGACCGAGCTTCTCGCCCGGGTGCGTCGGCTGCTC
>JAUIKL010000166.1 GCA_030430625.1 Gemmatimonadota bacterium | reverse complement strand
CCCTCGCGCCGACTTCGCGAAGCCGACGTGTTGTACGAACGCGAGGTCCTCACCGTACAGGGGCTCGCTCACCTCAGCGGCGAAGCCGGAAGCCGATCGCCACTCCGCCTACCGGAGACGGGCCGACGACGAGACCGCTGCGCTCCCCACGCACGGCACGGTTGTGCTCGTTGGCCGTGTGTACGGCACCTACGATCGCCCAGATCGTCCCGCCGAGCGCGCCCACCGCCCATACGGCACAGGCGTCGTCGCAGTCGTCGGTCCTGTCGTCGTACGTCGCGGCCAGGCCGATGTAGCTGCCGATGCGCACCCCGTTCGACAGGAAGCCGGCGGTCCAGTCCCCGGCGTAGGCATACCCCGCCGTGGGGACCAACCACTCGATGACCCCTGCGGCGAACGCGCTGTGTTCGTGCGCTCCAGGCGCCGCCTGTGCCTCGACCTGACAGGGCGCGCCCACGAGCCCCAGCACCGCCGCGGCCGGGTACAGCCAGCCCTTTACCCTCGTCGTCTTCATCCTTTTGTCCCCCCGTCCTGAGTTGGATTTGACACCAGCACCGCCAACACCGATCATACCGACCCCGAACCGAACAAAAACCGAATCACGGAGATTACCATGTCCGCTGCACCCGGGTTGGTCGCCGAACTCGAAGCCACACTCAAGTTCTTCAAGACCACCTTGTCCGTCTTCGACTCCGACGACGAAGGCTTCGCGCCGGACCCCGCATTGTACACCGTCGCCGGTCAGGTGGCTCACACCGCCGGTACGGTCGATTGGTTCATCGAGGGAGGGTTCGGCGAGGGCTGGGAGATGGACTTCGAGGCCGATATCGCCAAGGCGAAGGCGGTCACCTCCCTCGACGATGCGGTGGCCTGGCTCGAGCGGGCGTTCGCCAACGCCATCGAAGTCGTCGGGGGAGCATCCGACGAAGAGCTCTTCACACCGATCGCCGATACCCGGATCATGGACGGCGCCCCTCGGATGGCCGTCGTCTCCGGGATCGTCGACCACACCGCGCATCACCGCGGCTCCCTGGCCGTCTACGCGCGCCTGATCGGCAAGGTGCCGCTGATGCCGTACTCCTGACGTCGGGTCATCCGGGCGGCTCGACGAGGCGGAGCAGGACAACCCGTTCCACATCCAGGGCGTCGCGCTCGAGGGCGAGCACCGTGGTCCCGCGTGCGTCCAGCACACGCGTGGAAGCGGGGAGTCGAAGCGTCGTCATCGTCGAGCCGCGCCCGGAGAAGATTCTCCACTCGGCTTCGACTTCACCCTCGGCGATCGCCGGTCGGGCCCATACTCTTCCGTCCGAGTCCACCGCCAGGTCCGTGTAGGCCGGCATCGAATCGGCGGCGTGGTGAAATCCCGCGGGAATCGAGTCGACTTCGAAGACCCTCCTTGCCCGCGCTTCGATGATGACGTGGTCGAGGGCGCCCTTGGACAGCACCTCGATACGGTGGGAGGTGGCCTCCGAGTACGCGATCCAGTCTCGGTTGGCACCGTGTACCATCAAAGGTGAACCGAAGACCTGAGCAATCGGGGGGCCCTCCGCCTGCGGTTGTTCGTACCAGCTTCGGAGGGTGACGCTGTCCAGGACGGTGTAGGCCGAGAGATCCGGGGCGTACCGTCGGACTTCTCCTCGGAGCGGGAGATCCCCTTCCGCGCCTCCGTAGGTCGCGCGGACCCATGGTACCGTCACCACGTCCCCGGCCACCGTGACGCCCAACGAGTAACCGCGGCCGACGATGGCCCGTGTGACGTCGACGACCTCCGACTCGAAGTCGAGGCGAACACTCGTTCGAAAGCCGCCACCTGCGTCGACCCAGCTGATCCGAGTGTTCTGGGGATCGAAGGCAACGACCTCACTGCCGGGCATCCCCTGGAGCTGGAAGAGGTTGGCGAACTCCCCGGGCCCCTCGCCCCGCCGTCCCACCTCCGCATGAGGCCTGCCGTCGGGCTCGAAATAGATCAGCTCCGCCGACCCGGAATTGGCCACCGCGATCCGGCCGTCGTCGAGGAGTACGCCACCCCTCACCCGAAAGAGGCGATCGAGGGTCTCCGTGCCGGCGCCGAGCACGACGGGAGCAGACGGGCTCGCCTCGACCTCACCGCCGACCTGGGTGTGACGGATGATCGTCACCCCGGAACTGTCCGACACCGAGGGCCCCGCCCGGTCGGCCGGGGCTTCGGAACACGCCGTGGTCAGGAAGACGAGGCCCATGCCGGCCACCAGGCACCCGACGCCGATCCCCGTGCCGAAGCCTCGATGGCCTTCGCCCACTCGACTGCGCGGCCTGCGCCTCGGTCCACCCTTCATCGAGGCAGCAATCCCGTGAAGGCTAGTCCAATGTCGAATGCCCCGCCGGGGACCGTCGTCGACCAGGGTCCGTCTACCTCCTGCCAACGCCGCGTTCGGAACAGGAGCCCGACGCCGCTCCCGGCCAGGACACCTCCGACCACGAGAGCGGCGCTCGACCCGTCGGGCAGGTAGCGCCGCGTTCGATGGAGACATTCGCCATCGACCGAGGACAAGCATGGAGACCAGCGGCCGAGACTGGCGAGGACCCAACCGACGGCGCCCCCGACGAGCGCCCCCTCGATCCACCGCCGCCGTCCATCCACCCGACGCTCGATGCGAACGACGTCGGCAAACGGGAAGGTCGCGGAGGTCCTGTCCCTACCCTCGCCCGAAAACGAGGACCCACTCCACGATCGCACCGCTCCGATCCAGCGCTCGTCGGATTCGAGGAGGGTGACCCTGACCGGAGCTCCGACGGGAATCGGCTCCACGGGCACGGTTTGAGAAGCCGCGGGTGCGGCGGCGAGAAAGACGAGAGAAAAGGCGATCCTCACGCGGACTCGGAAACACTGGTTCATCGGCATCCACCCTCCGTTCCCTCGACCGGCCATCCACGACTCCGCTGCCTGACGCAGGCCCGGGCCGAGACCCGGTCCGACTCGGCTGAGCGAAAGGTCGTGGCCCTCGGCTCGTGACGCCACCTCGATTGGCGAATACGCCACCCGTTCCAGACCATCCCTTGGCGCAGCCCTTCGACCCGTCCATCCAGGGGTGCCAGGCGACCGCCACCACCCCGACAGAGGTCCGGATCTGAGGCGGGTCGGCCCTGGTTGCGCGCGGCCTCACCGGACACGACCGTGCCCGCCGATCCATCCCTCCATCATCGCGAGACGCTCGTGCAGAAACGTGAGATCAACCCGACCGACTGGCTCCAGGGCTTCAACATCAACCACGGCATCGAGGTGACGGGAGGCCAGCGCGTCCTCTACCTCTCCGGGCAGACGGCCAACGCCGCCGATGGCGCTCCGATGCACGCCGGGGATCTGGTGGCGCAGTTCAAGCTGGCGTGGTCGAATCTCAAGGACGCCCTCGCCGCGGCGGACATGGGCCCGGCGGACGTCGTCCGGCTCAACATGTACACCACGGACGTCGACGCCTTCATGGCCGCGGCCGGGGACATCGTCCCGATCTACGCGGCGGACGGATGTAAGCCCGCCTGCACCCTTCTGGGTGTCGACCGCCTGTTCGAGCCCGAGCTCATGATCGAGTTGGAAGCGACTGCGGTGGTGTAGTCTGCGCTCCCACTACGGACGCCACACGACGGAGACCGCGCCGTAGTTGAGCCAGGCGAAGTTGTAGACGGAGTCGACGTCGGCCCCGCCCTCCACGGTCCGGTATCCGGCCTGGAGGGCGAATCGATCATCGAACTCGTACTCGACTTCGATCGAAGCGTCGATGGCCCGGCCAGGTCCACCGGCGAGCGCGTCGACATCGACCAGGGCGCTCACAGGTCCGAACCTTCGCTCGACCGCCACGTGCAGCAGCGGGACGAAGCCCAGATCGTCACTCCGGCCGTTGGTGGTGCCCTGCACGAGCTCGATCGCAGCGTCCCGAACTTTGGCTGTGAATCCGAGCCAGAAGGAGCCCTTCTCCGCCCCGGCCACCCGCCACCGGTAGGTGGCCCGATAGGAGTTGAACCTGTAGCGGCCCTGAAACGGTACCCCCGGCTGAAACCGCTCTCCTGCGAAGTCGACGGCGCCTGATACCGTGCCCTCCCCGGACAAGGTCAACGGAGCGTACAGCAACCGGAGGCTCTGGCTCTCCGACCGATGCCAGGTGAGATAGACCCGCCCCACCCAGAAGGGACCACCGGCCAGCGCCTCGTCGAGCGAGAAGCGAGAGGCGGTTCCATCATTGGGCACCTCGACGTCGTTCCTGGATTGCCAGAGGGGCCCCGTCTCGAGCTCGAACTCGAACGGTGAGGTCTGCGCCTCCCCGGTCACCGGAGCGGCGAGCGCGGCAAAGAGGAGTGCGGCTACGATCGGAAGTCGCATATCGAGGATTCTTCTGCTGATGACACGTGGCTCGCGCCCCGGCCGTGCCGGCGGAGAGTCGTGCACTCATTCGACACGTGCTACCGGTTTCGTGACTACTTTCTACACCTTTCCGCGACGCGCGCGACATCGGCGCATTCAACACGCAGCACCCGAAAATCGTCGTATGGGTGAAGCGGGGTCCGCCCGCGATCACGCACCCGCCCGTGTCTCAGCCCCGCCACAGCCCATGTCTTCATCCATCCGTGCGCGCCCAGACCGGCGCGCGGGGCGTAGCCGCGCCCACTCTGCAGTCCTACTCGGCTTGGCCCTGCTCGGGGTCCTGGTGGTCGCCGAACCCGCGTCATCCCAGAACGCGAACGCCGACTTCCCGGCCCGTCTGGCGATCTTCCTCGATTGCGACTTCTGCGACGAGAGCTTCGTTCGCCAGGAGATGACCTTCGTCGACCACGTGCGTGACCGCGAGGTAGCCGGGGTCCACGTCCTCGTGACACAGCAGGGCACCGGCGCGGGCGGCCAGGCCCAGACCTTCGACCTGATCGGGCTCGGGCCGTTCGCCGGCATGGATGTCTCGACGGTGTACACGACCAGCGCGACGGCGACCGAAGCCGAAGAGCGCGACGGCTTCCTCCGCACCCTGCGCGCCATGCTCGCGCCGTACCTGCTTCGCACCTCGACCGGGGACCGCCTGCGGGTCGACATCGAGCCCGCCGAAGACGAGGTGAACGCGCAGGCCCAGCCGGCCGACGACCCCTGGGATCACTGGACCTTCGAGATGTACGCGGACGGGAGTGCCGACTTCGAGTCGAACCAGCGCTCGTACGACGCTCGCTACGGCGTGTACATCGACCGCGTGACGGAGGATTGGAAGCTCCAGTTCCGGCCGTTCTTCAACTACAACTACGACAGCTTCGATCGACCGGACGAAACGATCGAGAGCACCCAGCACCGCAACGGCTTCACGAGCTACGTCGTGCGGAGCGTCTCTCCACACTGGTCGATCGGTGGCTTTGGTGACGTCCTGACGTCGACCTTCTCCAACGTCGACCTCCGCTTTCGTCTGATGCCCGCCGTCGAGTGGAATCTGTACCCCTACAGCGAAGCGACACGCCGCCAACTCACGGTCGCCTATCGGGTCGGCGCCTCCCACATCGCGTATCAGGATTCGACGATCTACGACGAGACGGAGCAGCTGCTGCCGGAGCACATCCTCAACGCCGGGTACCAGGTCATCCAGCCGTGGGGTGAGGTGGACATCGGGATCAACGCCGCCCAATACCTGCACGACCTGGCCCGCTACAGCGTCCAGTTCAACGGGTCGCTCGACATCCGGGTCACACAAGGTCTGTCGGTGGAAATCGGAGGCTCGCTCGAGTTGATTCACAATCAGCTCAACCTTCCGAAGGGAGACGCCGATCTCGAGGAGATTCTGTTGAGGCGAAGGCAACTCGAGACCAACTACGAGGCCGGGCTGAGCTTCGGCTTTCGATACCGCTTCGGCTCGATCTTCAACAATGTCGTGAACCCGCGGTTCGGTGGCGTGGGGAACCGGGACAGATTCTGACGTGAGCGAGGCCTACGGAGCGGAGCGACGTACATGAACGCATTCGCGGTGTCTCTCGTGCTCGCTACGGTCCTCGACGGCCTCGTGGCTGGCTTTCTTCTCGGCTTCGCGGTCGTCGTCATGCCCGGGATCGCGACGCTCGGCGACCGCGACTTCCTCCGGGCCTTCCGGGTGATCGACGGCGTGATCCAGCGGGGCAGTCCCCTTTTCGGGATCGTGTGGGTCGGATCCGCACTCGCGTCGGTGGCCGCCCTGGCCCTCGGTTTCGGTCCGTCGGAAACGGTTGCGCGCGCGCTCCTCACGAGCGCTACGATCAGCTACATCGTCGGTGTTCAGCTACCGACCGGGCTCGTCAACATCCCGCTGAACAACGGCGTGCAGGCGCTGGATGTCGACGGAGCATCGGACGAGGAGTGTCGGGCGGCACGGCTCGCCTTCGAGGCCCGTT
>JAUIKL010000165.1 GCA_030430625.1 Gemmatimonadota bacterium | reverse complement strand
CCAGATCGGCGCGGAGGTTGGCTTCTCGATGGAGGTCCGGCCCGTCGACATCGTCTGGGTGAAGGACCGTGAGTACGTCGGTCCGCCCCGGGAGTCGTGAGATGAGCCGGCGACTCGTTCTGTGGGACATCGTCACGCTCGACGGCTACTTCGAGGGCGCCGAGACGTGGGACGTCACCTTCATGGAGAAGGCGTGGGGCCCCGAGCTCGAGGCCTTCTCGATTGCGCAGTCCCGGGAGGTCGACACGCTGCTTTTCGGGCGCGTGACATACCAGGGGATGCGGGACTACTGGACCGAGGCCGAGGGGGAGATCGCCGACTTCATGAACGGCGTGCCCAAGGTCGTCTTCTCCCGCACGCTCACCGAGGCCGACTGGGCCAACACCCGGCTCGTCCGGACCGAAGCCGTCGACGAGGTCCGGCGGTTGAAGGCGGAGCCGGGGGTAGGCGATGGCGAGCTGTTCGTCTTCGGCAGCGCGGATCTATCGGCCTCTCTCCTCGACGCCGGTCTCGTCGACGAGCTCAGGCTCGGGATCGTGCCCATCGTGCTCGGCAACGGCACCCCGTTCTTCAAGCTCAGCGACACATCGCTCGACTTCGAGCACATCGACACACGGCAGCTCGGCCCCGGGTGCACCTTGCTCCGGTACCGTCCCGTGGTCGGGTAGTCGACCGTGGCCCGGGCCGACGTCCGAAAGACCGTCGAGGCCGTATGGCGTATCGAGTCCGCGCGCATCGTCGCCGGGCTCACGCGCCTCGTCGGGGACGTCGGCCGGGCCGAGGACTGTGCGCAGGACGCGCTCCTGGCCGCGCTCGAGCAGTGGCCGGAGACCGGCGTGCCGGACAACCCCGGTGCCTGGCTCAACACCGTGGCGCGGCGGAAGGCCATCGACCGGGTGCGTCACCGGACGCTGGCCGAGGAGAAACACGAACTACTGGCCGCGGAGCTGACCCTGACCGGCACCGTCGAGGCTCCCGACGAGAGGGTAGGCGAGCCCATCGACGACGAAGTCCTCCGTCTCGTCTTCATCTGCTGCCACCCCCTCCTGTCGACCCAGGCGCGCGTGGCGCTCACCCTGCGCATCGTCGGCGGCCTCACCACCGAGGAGGTCGCCCGGGCGTTCCTCGTGCCCACCGCGACCCTCGCCCAACGGATCGTGCGGGCCAAACGCACCCTGCGGGAAGCCAACGTCCCCTTCGAACTCCCGCCCGAGCGCGAGCTCCCCGAACGGCTCGCCTCCGTGCTCGAGGTCATCTACCTGACCTTCAACGAGGGGTACGCCGCTACCTCCGGCCGGGACTGGATCCGACCCGAGATCTGTCACGACGCGCTCCGGCTCGGTCGGGTGCTGGCCGGCCTCGCCCCGGACGAACCCGAGGTCCACGGTCTCGTGGCGCTCATGGAGCTGCAGGCCTCTCGGTTCGCCGCTCGTGTCGGTCCGGACGGGGAGGCCGTGCTCCTCATGGACCAGAACAGGGCGCGGTGGGACCAGCTCCACATCCAGCGGGGCCTCGCCGCGCTGAAGTACGCCCAGGAGCGGGGCGGGGCGTTCGGGCCGTACGCCCTACAGGCCGCCATCGCCGCCTGCCACGCGCGGGCACGGACCGCCGAGGAGACCGACTGGGAGGCCATCGCCGCGTTGTACGATGCGCTCGTCCGACTGGTGCCATCGCCCGTCGTCGAGCTCAACCGCGCCGTCGCCGTCGGAAGGGTATTCGGGGCGGACGCCGGGCTCCGCCTCGTCGAGGCGCTCGAGGGGGAGAAGGTGCTCGAGGGTTACCACCTCCTGCCCGCCGTGCGCGGGGATCTGCTCGAACGGCTCGGTCGGGACGGGGAGGCCCGGGCCGCCTTCGCGCTGGCCGCGTCGATGACCGAGAGCGAACGGGAGCGGGAGGTGTTGTTGAGGCGGGCCGGGGGCGGTTAGGGCCGCCGATTGTGGACGCCTCGATGGGGGCGGCGCTGGCCTCGGGGCGGTCCGACACCGAGGTTCGCGTCAGGGTTCTCTTCGGGATCGGGTGAGGGGGTGGTGTGATATCGGAAGAGCTGCGGTCCCGCGTAGGGGAGACCGAGTACGTCCAGCTGGACCCCCGGTACACGCGGGCGTCCCGCTTCGGGGACTTCTACGCACACCCCGACTTCCCGGACCGCTACGACGCGAACCAACTCTGCCGAGTGACGTGCGGCCCCGACGAAGTCGACGCCCTGCTCGAAGAGCTCGAGCGCCTCTACCCGCCCGGGCTCGATTATCGAAAGGTCTCCGGGTACGCCATCGACGTCTGGCGTCACCTCGAACCGGCCCTCGAGGAACGGGGGTGGGGCGTCTGGAAGACCAGGTTGCTCCTCCACCGGGCCGGATCGGTGAAGCCGCCGAATCCCGAGGTGGAGATCCGGACCGTACCCGCCGACTCGTCGGAGCTGGCGTCGTTCTACCGGTCCGACCAGGGGCTCGACCGCGGCTACGAGATGAGTCGGGACCAGGCCGAACGCATGGGCGGCGAGTACATCGTCGGGTACCTCGACGGTGAGCCCGCCGGCTGCACCGGTTGGTTCTCGCGCGACGGCGTCGCTCGATTCCGCCACGTCTTCACGGCACCGGCCTTCCGGGGGCGAGGGGTGGCCACCTCACTCATCGACCATGTGCAGCGCCATCCCGTCGTCTCGGGCTGTGACGAACTCGCCATCCTCGTGGCCGAAGACGGCCCCGGAGCCTTGTATGAGCGGCTCGGCTTCCGTGAGGTGATGCCGTTCTGGGAGGCGAAGACGCCGCCGCGGTGAGCCCGGGAGTGGTCACGGCGCGCTCGCGCACCGAGCTTCCCGTGGACGAGCCGCCCCTCGCGCGCGGCCGCTTCGTCATCGACCTGTGGGAGTTCTTCGTTGGACAACGCACTCGAGCGGGTTCGTCGTGGTTTCGCCGCCCAGGGCTTCATGCGCACCATGGGGGCGGAACTCGAGCACATCGAGCCCGGAGAATGCCACATCTCCGTTCCGTTCGGAGACGGGCTGACCCAACAGCACGGCTTCTTCCACGGCGGCGTCACCGCGACCCTGGCAGACAACTCGGCGGGCTTCGCCGGCAACTCCCTCATGTCGGAAGGCGAAGAACCGCTCACCGTCGAGTTCAAGATCAACTTCGTGGCCCCGGCCCGCGGGGACGCGTTGGTCGGGAAGGCGACCGTGCTCCGAAACGGGCGTCGGCTGAAGGTCGTCGAGTCGAAGGTTTACGCGCGCGAGGGCGGGGAGGAGGTCCTGGTGGGCGCGGCCCTGGTCACGATCGCGTCGACCGGTTCGGTGGGGGCGCCTTCGAGCGTCGAACGTCCTTGATCGCCTCAGCGACTTCCTCGGGGGAGAGGCCGGCAGCCGCGGCAGAATCCTGAGCCTTGTCCAGCAACGCCTTGAAGTCCGACATCCTCGGAGGCTTCAGCGCCTTGAGAACCACGACATCGCCCTCCGCGACGACGACGAACTGGGCCCCGGCTTCCAAGCCGAGGCGGGTGCGTATCTCCTCGGGGATGACGACTTGGCCGCGAGAAGAGAGCTTGGTGGTAGCTGGTTTGATCATGAGAGACCGACGTGGTGAGCGAGTCTTACCAGTAAGATCGTGGTGTGACAGTCTCCGGACAATAGAGCATCGTGACCATCCTGCCCGACGTACTCCCCCAAGGCCTTCGCCTCGTCTTCTGCGGTACCGCAGCCGGCACGGCATCGGCCGCCGCATCCGCCTACTACGCGGGCCCCGGCAACCGCTTCTGGAAGACGCTCCACGAGATCGGGCTCACGGACCGCGTCCTCATGCCCTCCGAGTACCCTCTCCTACCGAGCTTCGGTATCGGTCTGACCGATGTCGAAAAGACGCAGTCCGGGGACGATGCGTCTCTTCGGTTCACCGAGGCGAGTGCTCGAGCGCTGCGCGAGCGGATCGAGCGAGCAGCCCCCGCGGTGCTGTGCTTCAACGGGAAGAAGGCCGCTCAGGTCGCGCTCCAGAGGAAGCGTGTGAGCATCGGGCTCCAGGACACCACCTGGGGGGGCACCAGGATCTTCGTCGCTCCGTCGACGAGTGGGCTCGCGACCCGTTGGTGGCGACTGGAAGCGTGGGAGGAGTTGGCTCGTGAGGTCGGCGTCGACAGTGGGTCGTAGCGTAAGCAATCGGACGATCTACGCGTGGGCGGCAGCGGTGCTTTTCTGTGTGCCGGTCGCTGCCGAGGCTCAGGGCATGCAGTGGCACGCGTCCAGTTCGGTAGGTGCAAGCCAGAGCAAGCTGTTTGTCGACCTCGGACTCGGCGCGACCCTCGCGGGAGACCGTGTCGGGGTCGACGGGTCGGTCCTCTTCCTGGCCGGCGGAACCACCTGCGTCAGCACCAGCTGCAACCCGGGTGGCCGAGTCCTTCGAATCACGGCCCGGTGGGTACCCGCCGCGTCGCATCGCTTCAGTCCTGTGCTCGGCGTGTCGACGGGGATGTACACACACGAGTCAGGTAACTGGAGCGACAAGACTTGGGGTGGAGAGCTGGGCCTTCGAATGACGGCCGGCTCACGAGTGGTCCTGGAGGCCACGGCCGTGCGACTCACGGCGTTCGGGGCCGATACCCGTTACCTCGACGGGGGAGCGCTCAAGGTGCGGTGGAGGGTGTCGTCGTGAGCAGTCCCGTTCACATCGAGAGGCGCGGCCGGTGAGGTGCAGCTTTGAGTAGACAGATCAGTGCCCTGATTCTCGGGCTGAGCATGGCGGCTGGTTGCAGCGATCCGGCCCCCGATACGTCTCCGGCCACAGGGGCGCCCGCCTCCCAAGTCGCTTCCGCGTCCGGCGGCATGGTGGTCTCGAGTTCCGAACCCGCGGCCCGAGTGGGGGCCGACATCCTGCGTGCTGGGGGCAACGCGATCGATGCGGCGGTCGCAGCGGCTTTCGCACTGGGGGTGGCGGAGCCGACCCAGTCCGGCCTCGGTGGGAGAACCCAGGCTCTGGTCTGGAGCCCCTCGACCGAGCCGTTCGGCATCGACGGCACGACCGTGGTGCCCATAGGAGCTCCGCGCGAGCCGGTCACGGCGGAGGACGGGTACTCCGTGATCGGCATACCCGGCACGGTGGCCGCGCTTCGACGACTCCACGAGAGCGGGGGAGTCCTCGGGTGGGCGGACGTGCTGGAACCCGCGATCGCTCTGGCCCGCGAAGGCTTCGCTCTCTCGGAGGGGGAAGCCAACCGCCTGGAGGGGATCGCCGAGCGATTGTCGCTCTCCGAGGGCGCCCGCGGTGTGTTCCTGACGCCGGAGGGGGCCGCTCTCGGCGCAGGGGAGGTGCTTCGGCAGCCCGATCTCGCCCGAGTGCTTCAGGCGATCGCCGACGAGGGCAGTGACGTCTTCTATACGGGTTGGATCGCATCCGCGATGGTCGCCGACTTCGCCGAAGGCGGAGCCACGGTGTCTGAGGCCGACCTGGCCGGGTACGAGGCGCGCCCGGCGATCATGACGCGGGGGCGATTCATGTCTCTGGACCTCGTCGGCACCTACCTGCCCGCGTCGGGGGGCACGACGATCGAGGCTCTGCAGATCATCGAGCGGCTCCAGGTGGCCGATCTGGATCCGGACAGCAGGGCCGTGGCGATCGGAGACGCCCTCGTCGCGGCCTACGCCGACCGGGAACTCGCGCGAAGCGACCCCAGGCCGCCGAGCGAAGATGCAACCTGGATCACATCCCCGGGACGAGCCGACGAGTGGGCCGCTGACATCCGCGCGGACGTGGCAGGAGACTCCCCTCCTGTTCGAGATGAGTCCGGCAATACGTCCCACCTCTCCGTCATGGACGAGAACGGGATGATCGTGGCGATGACCCAGTCGCTCGGCCCAACCGGCGGATCGCGCGTCACGACACCGGGCCTCGGCTTCCTCTACGCGACGACCCTGGGGTACCTCGATGCCGTCGAGCCTGGAGAGCGGCCCTGGTCGTCACAGTCTCCGCTCATCGGGCTTCGGGAGGGGAGGCCCGCCCTCGTCATAGGGGGCGCGGGTGGACGGCGCATCGTATCCGCCATCGTCCAGACGTTGGTGCGAACGGAGATCGACGGCCGGGGGCTGGAAGCCGCGATGAGCGCCCCCCGGTTTCACCCGACAGGGCGCTGGCACTTCGAGCAACTTGACGAAACCATCGAACCAGCCGGGGCGGCGATGGCCCGGGCACGAGGGCACAGTGTCCTGGTGCGCCCGTTCGAGTACTACTTCGGCCGACTGAACGCCATCGCAGTCCTGGAGGACGGCTCGCTCGTGGGGGTCGCGGACCCGCGATGGCCGTGGGGGGTGGCGATCGGGGTGGACCGAGGTGGGTGATGGGCGATGAGGACCCTCCTGGCCATTCGTGCTCGACCAAATCCGGACCGTCGACCGGCGCCGACTCG
>JAUIKL010000164.1 GCA_030430625.1 Gemmatimonadota bacterium | reverse complement strand
GAGCCCCGCGTGGCCTTCCTGTCGTACTCGACCAAGGGGTCGGCCGACGGACCGTCGATCGCTCCCGTCCGGGAGGCTGCGGCCCTCTTCGGGGATCGGATGCCCGACGTCGTGTCGGATGGGGAGTTGCAGGGAGACGCTGCGTTGTCCGCGGCGGTGGCGAAGAGGAAGTGTTCGGACTCACCGCTCGGCGGCTCGGCCAATGTCCTGGTCTTTCCGGACCTGAACTCGGCCAACATCTCGTACAAGCTCGTGCAGTACCTGGCGGGAGCTACAGCGCTCGGGCCGGTCCTCCAGGGATTGGCGGCCCCGATGAACGATCTCTCCCGCGGGGCATCTCCGGAGGACATCCGCCTGGTGGCGTACATCACCGCGTTGATGGCCGGATAAAGCGGCTTTTGCGCCGTTCCCGGTCGACGCGGGGCCGGGCTCGACTTCCTTGCCCCTTCAAATGCGTCGTTTTTACCTTTGTGTTCGTTGACGGGGACTCACGCCGCGCGGCGATCGCTGCGCGCTCCGCACCTACGTTTAGGAGCATCCAAGCCCATGAGCTTTCAGGTGTCCAAGAATGACGATGTGACGCTGATCGAAGTCGAAGGTCAGTTGATCGTCGGGAACCGACAGGACCTCAAGAACCAGGTGATGGAGCAGCTCGAGGGCGGCGACCTCAAGTTCGTGATCGACTTCGCCAACACCGGCTATATCGATTCGTCCGGTCTCGGGGTTCTCGTCAGCCTGTCCAAGAAGATCCGTGAGCAGGGCGGAGAGCTGCGGCTGTCGAGCCTCAACGATGACCTGCGCACCCTGTTCGAGCTGACCAAGCTCGACACCCTCTTCAAGATCACGAACGACAAAGAAGAGGCGCTGGAAGGTTTTTGAGGCCTTCGCACCACCGCGATCCCATGAAGGATCTTGTCCTCGAGCTTCCGACCGACGTCGCGTCGATCGCTGGCGCGGTGGACTACGTCATGGAGCGTTGCCCGGTCAGTGAAGCCGCCGCTCGGAGGTTGAATCTCAACTTCCGGGTGGGTCTGACCGAGGCCCTCGCCAACGCGATGCGCTATGGGAACGGGGACGACCCGTCCAAGCACGTCCGTGTCGAGGTAACGCTGGTCGGCGGGTGCCTCCAGGCAACGGTGCGCGATCAGGGCTCCGGCTTCGACCCGGCCGCGGTCCCGGATCCGACCCGCCCCGAGAACGTCGCTCGTCCGTGTGGCCGTGGGCTCTTCCTGATGCGGCAACTCCTCGACGAAGTGCTGTTCAACGAGCTCGGCAACGAGGTCACGCTCGTCCTGCGCCTCGATTCTGGAAGCGGGTTCGAGGGAGGCCTATCGGCTTGAGTGAGGACCCTTCGGTCCTGGAGGCCCTGCCGGATCAGATTCTGCAGACTCTTCATCACTTCGAGAATGCGTTCGGGGCGTCCGTACGGGTCATCGTACCGGCCGAGCCGGGCGGAGCCGAAGAAGAGCTCTACCAGACGGAGGACGGGAGTTGGGGTGAGGAGACGCCCCGCTGCTCGAAGGTCCTCCCGCACGTCGGCCCGGAGCTCGAGCTCCAGGTGCACAGCGCGTTTCGCGCCCCCCTCGAGGCGGTATCGGCGGCGCTGACACCGGCCCTGCAGCAGGGCTTCGAGGCGTCGCGTGAGATCCAGTTCTTCACCTACGAGCTTTCGGAGCGTTTCGAGGAGATCAACCTCCTCTACTCGATCTCCGAAACGCTCGGGTCGACGCTGGACCTCGACAGCGGTGCCGCCACGATCTTGCGCGAGGTGCGCGACGTGATGGGAGCCAAGCGGGGCTCCCTCTGGGTCCACGACGCCGCGGACGAGGCGTTGCATCTGGCTGCGGAGGTCGGGGAAGACGGGCGGCTCGGGCCGCTGTCCTCGGACGACCCGGACACGATCACGTCGATGGTGTTCCGAGAAGGACGGTCGATCATCGCCTCTCGCCAGCCGGGGCCGGATGAGCGGGATACGTCCGGGCCGGGGGACTCGTTCCTCTCCGTGCCGATCCGCTACTCACCGGGAACGGGGGAGTCGAGAACCGTCGGCGTGATCAATCTGATCGGTCGACAGGACGGCGGTCGTTTCAGCGCAGCCAACCAGAAGCTGCTCGCGGCGATCGCCTCCCAGATCGGGGCCGCGATCGAGCACCACCGTCTGGTACAGGACTCGCTGTCGAAAGAGCGCATGGCGCGCGAGATGGAACTCGCGCACGACCTCCAGATGAAGCTGCTTCCGAAGGCGGAGCACTTCGAGGGAGCGAATGCGGCAGGGCGGGTGCAGCCGACCGAGCACGTCGGGGGAGACTTCTACCAGCTCTTTCAGCTTCCTGGAGGACGGATCGGCGTCATGCTCGGAGACGTGTCTCTACACGGCTTCCCCTCCGCACTGATCATGACGCTCACGATGAGTGCCTCGGCCATTTACGCACGTGAGTTCAACTCACCTGCACAGGTTCTGAGGAAGCTCGACGATGCCCTGGCCGACGAGCTCGAAACGACGGAGATGTTCCTCACCGTCTTCTACGGTGTGATCGACTCCAAGGCCGGCACCCTCACGTATTCGAACGCGGGGCACCCCCACGCCTTCGTTCTGCGGAAGGATGGGTCGAGTGATCGGCTGCCGGCGACGGATCCTCCCGTCGGCTTTGCGGGCCCGGACTCCTTCTCGGAGGAGCGGGTCGCCTGGAGTGACAGGGAAGACCTGCTCCTGCTGTTTACCGACGGTCTCTCCGATGCGCTCCCGACGCGGGGACTTCGAAACGGCGAGGCGCAGGTGATCGACGCGGCCGTGCACCACCGCTTCAAGGATCCGGAAGAGATTATCGAGGAGCTCTTCCACCTCTCCTCGGACGCCGTGCTCTCGGCACTCGGGGACGACCGGACGGCGCTCGTCGTCCGAGGTTGACCGGTTGGGGACCCACCGGGAACCCCGCCGAGCGAAGAAGTCCCTCGGTCAGAACTTCCTGATCGACCCGAACCAGCAGCGGAAGATCGTCGAGGCACTCGGGGCCGGCGCCGACGACGAGGTCGTCGAAATCGGTCCGGGGCAGGGCGCCCTGACCCGGCACCTGGCGGAGACGGTGGGACGGCTGGTGCTGGTCGAACTCGACGACGCACTCGCCGCGGACCTCGCCGTCGACTACGCACAGTCACCCTCCGTCGAGGTCGTGCACGCGGATATCCTGAACGTCGACCGGGCGGGTCTCGTGTCGGACCCCGAACGGTCCCTCGTGATCGGGAACATCCCCTACAACATCACGACGCCGATCATCTTCCGTCTGCTCGAGCGCCCCCGCCCGAGGCGGATCGTGCTCATGGTGCAGGAGGAGGTCGCCGACCGCATCGTCGCGCCGGTGGGGACGAAGAGCTACGGGGCCCTCTCCGTGGGCGTTCGCATCGCCGGAGCGGTGGAGAAGCTCTTCCGGGTGAAGCGAGGCTCGTTCCGACCCGTGCCCGGTGTCGATTCGGCCGTCATCCGGATCGAGCCGCGCCAGCAGGACGCACTGGACCCCGCGGTCGAGGCGTCGACCCGCCGGTTGGTGCGGGCCGCCTTTCAGTGGAGGCGCAAACAGCTCGGTACGATCCTCCGGTCTCACCCGGATATCGGTCTTGCCGCGGAGGCCATCGAGGAGCTGACGTCCTCGGTCGGCGTGGACCCGACCACGCGGCCCGAGCGGCTCGAACCCGAGCACTTCGTAGCCCTCGGACGGGGGCTCTGAGGGGCGTCGATCCCGCCCCGGGGAACCGTTTGCCGCCTGGGGGGTGGAGATCTAGATTGTGACGGTTTTCACAAGTAGGGAACCCGCATAATCATTGGCTTCTCGGGGCTGTGGTGAGGAATAAGATCCCAGCGAGCACGGTCCGCCGGCTCTCGCATTACCTCCGGTCGCTGGAGGGGTTCGCCGAAGAGGGCGGGACCGTGTCGAGTGAGGAGCTCGCGGCGCGGGGTCAGACGACGGCCGCCCAGGTTCGAAAGGACCTCTCGCACTTCGGATCTTTCGGCAAGCGCGGCCTCGGCTACCAGGTGGACGAACTCAGGGATCGTTTGCGCCAGATCCTCGGTGTCGACCGGCCTTGGCGAGTGGCGCTGATCGGTGCGGGCCGGGTCGGCTTGGCCCTCTTCGAGTATCCTGCCTTCCGATCCCGAGGCTACGAATGTGTGGCCATCTTCGACAACGACCCGGAGAAAGTCGGGCAGCAGTGGGGCGACCTCCCGATCCACTCGGTCGATGATTTCGAGGAGACGATCCGTCGACTACAGGTCGAGCTGGCCATCCTCGCGGTCCCGGCTGCTTCCGCTCAGGAGATGGCTCGCCGAGCCGTCGAGGGTGGAGTTCGGGGGATTCTGAACTTCGCGCCGATCCGCCTGAACATCCCCCCGTCGGTGACCGTCGAGGACGTGAACCTCGTCATGGAGTTGGAGGCTCTCTCCTTCGCCATCACGCAGTCCGAGCGCGGCGAGTGAAGCCGGCGGGCGACCCCTCACTCGTACGGTCGGCCGCCGAGCGCCTATCCGCCGGTCCGGCGCACACGCTCGATTTGGCGGAAGTGGTTCTGGGCCTCTCCGGGCACGCGGGTGCCGCGTCCGCGGCGGTGTTCCAACTGCTCGGGGCCGATCCGCGCTTCCAGGTCGACAAGGAAGGGGTCTGGACCCTCGATCCGACCGTCGTCCCCTTCGGCGCCCCACTCGACACGGTCTCCTTCGCGGTCGTCGACGTCGAGACGACCGGGGGGGCATCGTACCGCGGTCACCGAATCACGGACATCGCGATCGTCGAGGTTCAGGGCGGCGAGATCGTCGACGAGTGGTACTCGCTGGTGAACCCGGGGCGTCGGATCCCGCCGAACATCGTGGCGCTCACCGGCATCACGAACGAGATGGCGGCGTCCGCGCCGTACTTCGACGCCGTGTCGGATGAGGTGGACGAGCGCCTGGAGGGTCGAGTCTTCGTGGCCCACAACGTGACCTTCGACTGGGAGTTCGTCCGGACCGAACTGCTGCGCGTGGCCGGGGATGCCCCGGACGTTCCCAAGATGTGTACGGTTCGGATGTGTCGCCGACTCGTCCCCGCGCTGCGCCGTCGGAACCTCGACGTGGTGACCCGCCACTTCGGGATCGAGATCCATGCCCGACACCGCGCGCACGGAGACGCACTGGCCACCGCCCGGGTCCTCCTGCGGCTTCTGGACGAGGCCCGGGGTCGCGGGATCGAAGACCTGGCCACTCTTCAGTGGTACCTCAAGCGGCGTCGGCAGAGAAAACGGTTCGACCCCGACCAGTACTCACTCGAGTTGCCCGGCTACGAGTCGCGGCAAAGACGACGGAGGTAGATCGATGCACGAAGGACTCCCACTCAGCCGCTCGACGGATGTCGGTGCGATCCGGATCCACGGAATCGAGGCCGGCGTCCAACAGTTGGACGGTGGGGCGATGTTCGGTGTCGTCCCCAAGCCCCTGTGGGAGCGACGGATTCCGGCGGACACGCGCAATCGGATTCCTCTCGCGCTTCGCTGCCTCCTCATCGAAGCTCCGAACGCTCTGGTTCTCGTGGATACCGGCGTCGGCAACAAGTACGACGAGAAGTTCGGCAACATCTACGGGATCTCGAACCAGGGCGCTCCGACACGGCTCGAGGACGGGATTCGGGATGCGGGCTTCACGCCCGAAGACGTCGACATCGTGATCAGCACGCACCTCCACTTCGACCACGCCGGCGGGAACACGCTTCTGCGAGACGACGGGGCCATCGTTCCCGCCTTTCCGCAGGCGCGTCACGTCGTGCAGAGGGGCGAGCTGGCCTTCGCGGGCAGCACGAACGAGCGGATCCGTGCGTCGTACCTGCCGGACAACTTCGCTCCGGTCGTCGACGCCGGACTCTTCGATCTGGTCGACGGGGACGTCGAGATCACGGAGGGAGTCCGTGTCGTCAGGACGCCCGGACACACGCCTCATCACCAGTCCGTCCTCGTGCAAAGTGATGGAGACACCGCGTGTTACCTGGCCGACGTCTGCCCGACTTCCGCCCACCTCCCGCTCCCTTGGATCATGGGGTACGACCTCGAGCCCCTGGTGACACTCGAGTCGAAGCGAGGCCTGTGGGAGCAGGCCCTGGACGAGGACTGGCTTCTGGTCTTCGAACACGACCCGCGGGTGCCGTGGGGCCGACTCGACGCCGATTCCGGCCGCCACGAGCTGCGGGAGTCGTAGACCCGGGGGCGCGACGATCAGAGTCCCCGAGCCGCAGGCCGAGAGCCGTGGGCTCCACAGGCTCCGGACGTAGATCAGTCTGGCCGCTGACCGGCGATCTTTTGTTATCTTTGACGTCTGCCTTCCTCGGACGGCTTCCGACTTCGACGAGCCTCGCCCGGATATAGATCGATGAGTGA
>JAUIKL010000163.1 GCA_030430625.1 Gemmatimonadota bacterium | reverse complement strand
GATCGAGAGGTTTCGGCTTTCGACCGGGGAGGTGTCGCCGGCCACGGGCTCGCCCACCCTCAGCAGGGTGGGGAGGACGTCGTCGGGGACGAGGCTTCGAATCAGCTCCTCACTCTCCCGATCCACCAGCACGACTCGGGCCCCGGTCGCCTTCAGGATCGCCTGAAGTCGCTGTCCGGGTGAGTCGACGTCCACCGGCACGTACGCGCAGTCTGCCTTGAGGATCCCCAGGATCGACTCGATCGAACGAACGCTCTTCTTCATGAAGAAGGGGACGAGGCTACCGCGGGTCGCCCCGGCCTCCTGCAGTGCCCGAGCCAGTGCGTTGGTTCGCTCGTCGACCTCTCGGAAGGTCATCACATCGTCTTCACAGCACACCGCCGGTTTGTCGGGGTGACGTTGCGCTGCCTCGCTGAACCACTGATGGACGAGTGTAATCACGGGTCGGATTCTCGGGTGGATGCGGGGGGAACGGTCGAGCGTCGTGCTCCTCTAGAAAGGTGTTCCGCTCGGCCGCTTCCTCCAAGCCGTTTCCCGCACTCCGGTGGGTTGCGCGTCAGAGTGTCACGCGACGGCTAGCGGAGGCGGACCGCGAAACCCCCGCCACCCTGCAGGCCCGCCATTTCCTCCACCCACTCGGCGGCCTCGCCGGCCAGGACGGACGCCACGAGAGGTCGGAGGACAGGGCCCACTTCCGACCGGTTGCCACGCCCGGTCACGATGTGCACGACGCCACCCGCGTGTGTGACGGATCGAGACCTCAAGAAGCCCAGGATTCGGGACTCCGCCTGCGAAGCCGAGAGCCCGTGGAGGTCGAGAACCTCCACGGGCGTCTCGCTCATGAGCAGGGCGATGCCCGACAGGGGCGGAGCGTCGGGTGGAGCCGGCTCCTTCTTTGCCCGACGACGACGGCTCACGTGCAGCGCCTACAGCCCCTCCGGCCTCCAGATCACCGTACTCTCGTCCCACGGATCCAGCGCCGTCAGCCCGAGCTGCTGAAGGCGCTCGTTGGCCGCCACCAACTCGTCCGCCCACACTCCGTCGAGGGTCGTCAGGAAGCCGCCCAGACGACCGGACATGATGTCGAAGACGTCCCTCATGCCCTGGTTCGGCGCGCCGTCACCCTGTTCCACCATGGACAACAGGTTGGCCAGCCGGTTGTTGACCTTGATGGGGAAGTTGAGCGGGTCCTGGCCGGCGCGGTTCCGCACCTGGTAGATATCGGCCTCGACCTGCTCGGCCGCAGTCATGAGCGCATGGAGCCGTTCGCGCAGTCGATCGTCGTCGGACTCGTCCATGCGCTCGAGCACCTGCGTTCGCATCCGCCGGATCGCGATGATCGCCTGGTTCGCCTCTTCGACCCGGTCCCGGATCCGTACGGCGAAGGTGTACTGAGCGCGCATGTCGGCGGCGGTGACGTCGTCGATCCACGGGTGCGGCTCGATCGTCAGGGGGGCCGTCTGGGTCGCACCGTCGACCGTCAGGCGGAGGGTGTAGCCACCCGGCGGGAGCGTCGGCGCGTTGGTACGGACGCCCCAAAGCACCATGCGCGGGAAGCCGGTCCAGCCGCGGCCGCGAAGGTCCCACCGCAGGGTGTTGAGCCCGGCCTCGGTCGGGAGGATCGGTGCGGACCATCGGTCGCGCTCCTCCCCTTCGACCTCCGGTCGGAAGGATGCCACCACCGATCCGCTCCCGTCGACGACCTCGAGCGACGCCTCGGTCGGTTCGTCGCGCAGCCAGTACGAAAGAACGACGCCCCCTGCCGAGCGATACGCCACGGCCGGTTCGAAGAGTCGAGCCGCCGAGTCCATCATCCCAGCGTCGGCCTGTCGGATCGGCGCCATGTTGTCGAGCACCCAGAAGCCCCGACCGTGCGACGCGATCGCGAGTTCGTTGTGTTCGACCACCACGTTCGTGATCGGAATGTCCGGGAGCCCGGGGTTGAGTTCGTGCCACTGAGCTCCGTCGTCGTACGAGATGTACACGCCCCGGTTGGTCCCGGCGTAGAGGAGGCCCGGGCGGTTGGGGTCTTCTCGAACCGCGTTCACGTACGCGCCGTCGCCGATCCCGTTCACGATCTTCGTCCACGTCCGACCGTAGTCGGCGGTCTTCCAGATGTGGGGTGCGAAGTCGTCGAGTAGGGGACGCCGCACCGACACATAGGCCCGGCCGGCGTCGAAGGCGGAAGCGTCGATCTGACTGACCCGCCCGAAGTCGGGCATGTCACTCGGCGTCACGTCGTCCCAGTTCGCCCCGCCGTCTCTCGTCACGTGCACGAGTCCATCGTCCGAGCCGGTCCAGATGACGTCCGGGCTCACTTTGCTCGGCCCGACCGAGAAGATCGTCGCGTACACCTCGGGGCCGTTCATGTCGCCGGTGATCGGCCCCCCCGTCCGCCCCAGCGTCATCGGGTCCGCGCGGGTCAGATCCGGGCTGAGCTGCTCCCACGTGTTGCCGCGGTCCGTCGAGCGCCAGAGGCGACTCGACGACGTGTAGAGGACGTTCTCGTCGAGCGGCGAGAAGATGATCGGGAAGGTCCACTGCCAGCGGTCCTCCATGTCGATCGCGGGCTCGCCCGAGTAGAACCAGGGGAAGGGGTTCACCTCGCGAGACGTCCCGAGCTCCTTGTTGAACTTGTCGATGTAGCGGCCGTTGTTCGTCCCCGAGAAGAAGACGTCGAGGTCGGTCGGGTCCGGGGCGATGTAGCCGGGTTCGCCTCCGCCCACCCGGTACGCGACCCCCATCGACCCCTCTGTGATCGAGTTCGGCTGACCGGCCAGGAGGTTCACGTCCTCGTCACCGAGGCGATCCGCGTTCCAGTCGGACGGGATGCACAGAGTCGAATTGTCCTGCTGAGACCCGCAGACGTGGAAGGGCACGTGGGCCGTCGTCACTGCCTGGTAGAACTGGGCAGTCGAGAACTCCTGGTCGGTCCACTGCTGGCCGGTCACGAAGGAGACCGCCCCACCGCCGTCGTTCCCGTCGATGAGGTGGTCGGGGTTCTCCGGGCTGATCCACAGGTCGTGGTGGTCGCCGTGTGTGCCGTTGTCGATGACCTCGAGGGTCTCTCCGCCGTCGTCCGACCGGAAGATTCGGGTGTTCTGCAGGTAGACGACATCGGGGTCGAAGTGGTCCGCGAAGACGTGCGTGTAGTAGAAGGCCCGCTGCCGGATCCGTCGCTCGTCGTTCACCAGAGCCCAGCTGTCGCCCCCGTCGTCCGAACGGAAGAGCCCGCCCTCGTCGTTCTCGAAGAGCGCGTAGACTCGGTCCGAATCCGCGCTGGACACGGCGATGCCGATGCGCCCGACGACGCCCTCCTGCGGCATGCCCGGGTTGCGGGTCATCTCGGTCCACGTGTCACCGCCGTCGGTGCTCTTGAACATCCCACTGCCTTCGCCTCCCGAAGACATCGTGTATTCCTTGCGGAAGGCTTCCCAGAGGGCGGCGTAGAGCACGTTCGGGTCGTTGCGGTCGATGACGAGGTCGATTGCGCCCGTGCGGGTATCACGGAAGAGCACCCGTTCCCACGTGTCGCCGCCGTCCGTGCTCCGGAAGACACCCCGCTCCTCACTCTCGGCGGAGTATTTCCCGAAGGAGGCCACGAAGATGATGTCGGGATTCGTAGGGTGGATCCGGATCTTGCTGATCCCGTGGGAGTCCCGGAATCCGACGTGCTCCCACGTCTCCCCGGCGTCCCGGCTCCGGTACACGCCGTCCCCGGGCAGGATGTTGCCGCGGATGCAGGTCTCGCCGGTTCCGATGAAGACCAGGTCCGGGTCCGTCTCGGACACCGCCACGGCTCCTACGGACGCCGACGAGATCTTGAAGTCCGTGACCGGGAACCAGTCTTCACCGCCGTCCGTCGTCTTCCACAACCCGCCGCCGGTGGCCCCGAAGTATCCTTCCTGAGGACGACCGACGACGCCGCTGACGGCAATCGATCGGCCGCCTCGGTCAGGGCCGATGTTCCGCCAGGCGTAGCCGTCGAGCAGCGCGTCCTGGAGGACTTCGTCGATGCCCTGGGCGGCGATCGACGGGGCATGGGCGCAGACGGCGAGGCTCGAAAGGAGCAGCGTCGTCGTGAGGCAGGGGAGGGGACGGAGCGCGCGCGAACCGTTCATGAGGTGCGACCGTGGTCAAGGCGGGACGTAGGCCATCCCGATCATAAGGTTCGCGGCGCCCCGTCGCATTCCCTCAGCTTATCAGCCTCTTCGATACGTCCTTCAGGATGAAGAGCCCGTCTCCCGTGCCGGTCACGGCGATCATGCCGCTCTCGAAGAAGGGGTAGTTGCTCCACGAAGCACCGCCCTGGTAGGGCGAGTTGTCGAAGAAGCCGATCTCCACGGGCCGCTCGGGCTCCGAGATGTCGATGACCCTGAAGCCGGCGTCGTAGTTCGACTGATACATGACGTCACCGACGATGTAGAGGTTGTGGTCGGTTGCGGTCGTCTCCTGGATGAACTCGTAGACCAGGATCGGATCGTCGAGGTCCTGGACGTCCCAAACGAGTGTCCGGGTTCCCTCGACCAGACCGCTCGGTTCGTCACCCTCGTCGTTCATGTAGAAGTAGCGGTGGTCTTCGGTGAGCCACCCCTGGTGGGCGTACGCGACGTTCGGGTACGAGGCGCTGGCCAGTGTGACGGGGGCACCCTTGTCGGACACGTCGGCGATACTCAGCGCCGTCTCGTTCGAACCCAGGCAGATCTCCTTCCCGCGGTGCTCCTCATCGGGGCCGCGGTAGATGACACACTGGGCGTCGTGCGAGTACCCGGTGAGCCGGCGCCCCGTGGCCGTGTCCTGAAAGCAGCCGTCGAAGGTCGGACGGGCAGGGTTTTCGAGGTTCAGCATGTGGAATCCGCCCCCGCACGTTTCGCCACCCGCGCTGTTGCCCACGGCGTACGCGAAGCCCGTCTCCTCGTTGATCACGATGTTGTGCGAGCTGTGGATCCCGTCGTACAGGAAGGTCGGCTCGAAGGTGATCGGCTCCCCGTCGAACCGGCGAAGCTCCTTCAAGTCCAGGACCTGGACGCCGTGCTCACCGGCACCGTCCGCCACGATGTATACATGGTCTCGATACACCTTCATGTCTCTCCAGATCGCGCTGCGCGACCCGGGGGTCTTGGGCAGGTCTCCCACGTAGACGGGATGCGAGGGGTTGCTGAGGTCGACGAAGGAGGTCCCGTTCGTGCGGCCTACGATCGCGTATTCCGTCCCGCTCTCGGGGTCCGTCCAGCCCCAGACGTCGTTGACCCGCGTGCCGCGGGCCCCACCCATCTCGTTGATCGGGAGGAAGGCGACGATGTTCACACCTTCGCAGTCGAAGACATCCGCCTGGCCCTCCGAGCACTCGACCTCGTCTCCCGTGATCGAGGGGAAGCCGCGGGCCTCGTTGGTGACGGTGCCCTGCTCGATCCCACCGTCGGCGAAGATCACCGCCGCCCCGGCGCGCTCGTCCACGCCGAGAGCGCCGACTGCCATCAGCCCACCGACGGTCGCCACCGATCCGCCGAAGCCGGCGCCATCACCGGCCGTGGCGCTTCCGAGAATGGCGACCTGGACCGGGCCGTCGAGGTCGGTCAGCGCGTAGAGTGCGCCGGCGCCGCCGTTGGCTCCGGGCGCTCCGACAAGGAGCCCTTCGTCTCCAGCCGAGACCGTCGCACCGAACTGTGTGTTCGGCGCCGCGACCACCGGGCGGAGAGGCGCTACCTCGGTCCACTCGTCGTTCTGGAGTTCGAACACGAAGACGGCGCCCGCGCGCGTGTCGTAGCCAGAGGCACCGACGTAGGCGACCCCGTCACGAACCGCGAGGGCGCTGCCGTACGCGGAGCGGTCCGGGAGCCCCTCACGGGCCAACATCCCCATCGGGGACAGCCCGACCAGATCGTAGGCGTACACCGACGCGGCTGCGCCGCGGGGGCCGGCCGTGGCGACGAGGAGGTGGGTACCGTCCGTGGCGAGGTTCGAACCGAAGGTGCCAGCGACCCCGGCCGGAGCGGTCAACCGTCGCGGGTTGCCCGTGTCGGACCGGTCGTAGACGTAGACCGTCCCCGCCCCCTCGCCGGGGGCGGAGACGAGGAGGTGCCGCTCGGTCAGAGCGATGGAGGCCCCGAACCCGGATTCCGGCGATCCGGTGAGCCGCTCGGGCTCGCCCCACGCCCCGCTCGACGTCCGTTCGAACAGGTAGGCCGACCCCTCCAGCGGGGCTCCGGCCACCAGCGTCGTTGCATCCGCCGCGAGGGCACGACCGAAGCCGTCCGGAGCGCGCGCGACGTCGGTCACCCGGATCTGATCGACCTCGCCCCACGAGCCGCCGACGTCTTCGAAGACATAAACGATTCCGGACAGCGTCTGATTGCCAGACTCCCCGATGAGGACCTGGTTTCCGCTGACGGCCATGGGGCCCC
>JAUIKL010000162.1 GCA_030430625.1 Gemmatimonadota bacterium | reverse complement strand
GGTGTGCGCGCGTACGAGACGCGCCCCGATGTGCAGGCGTCGGCGGGTCAGCTACTCGACTTCGCGCGCCAGGGTGGCACGGTCGTCCTCCAGTACAACAGGGGTCCCCTCGGGCGTTTGGCCCCGATGGAACTCCAGGTGGGGCGCGGGTCACCGCGCGTCTCCGACGAGACCGCGGAGGTGCGGATGCTCGACTCCGAGGCCCCCCTCTTCACGGCACCGAATCGGATCACGAGCGCGGACTTCGACGACTGGGTCCAGGAGAGAGGCCTGTACTTCGCGTCGGAGTGGGCGGATGGCTATGTGCCGTTGCTGTCCCTGAACGATCCGGACGAGCCGCCGCGTGAGGGTGCCCTTCTCGTGGCGTCGGTCGGGGACGGGCTCTTCGTGTACTCGGCGCTGTCTTTCTTCCGACAGTGGGCGGGGCAGGTGCCCGGAGCGTATCGACTCTTCGCCAATCTGATCTCTCTCGACGGGGAGCGCTGGCGGACGTACCGGGAGGGGCGTTGATCCGACGGGGGATCTACGGGGCCGGTCTCGCTCTGGTCGTCTCGGCTTGTGCCGACGGCCGGGAGACGACTCTGACGGTTCGCACGGATCTCCCCCGGGAGTTACGGGACTTCGTCGAGGCGTCCTTCGAAGAGGCGCACCTCGACGTGGATGTACGGTTCACGGAGGGGGCGGCTGCGGGCTCGTTTCACGACCTGCAGATGGGTGCCGACGAGGTACCGTTCGACGTCTGGTGGGGTGCGCCCGCCACGACGCTGGAAAGCGCGGGGACGATCGACCTTCTCGAACCCTTCCGACCGACCTGGGCGCCGACGTCAGCGGCCGATGACCCGCTCTCGACGGATGTCTGGCAGCCCGTTCTCGTCACCCCGTTCGTCATTGCGTTCAACCGCGAGGAAATGACGATCACGCGGGCGCCCTCGGACTGGGTGGACACCTTCCACCATCGGTGGACGGAGGAGGTGTGGGCCCTCGACCCGACCCGCCACGACTACGGTGCTTCTTTCATCGGGTCGATGCTCGTCGAGGCTCTGAGGGACGACGACGACCTCCGACGTGGCTTCGACTGGTTGGATCGGCTCGACACCCAGGTCGAGCGCTATGTCTCCGAGCCAGATGAGGCCATCCGGGCGCTGGAACGCGGGGATGCGCTGCTGGCCATCCTTCCCCGCGCCCTCGTCGAAGAGGCCCGTGGGAGCGGCGAGGACTGGCTGTACTACAGGCTGCCCACGAGCGGCTCTCCGGTTCTGGCGCTCGGTGTGGGTATCGCCAAGGGCTCCATGGCCCGAAACGCCGCGGCTCGCTTCGTCGAGCACCTCGGGACGCTCGAGGTGACGACGGAAAGTTACCTCCGCACCCGCTGGCAACCGGCTTACGGTCAGGTGGATGCCGAAGCCGTGCCACCCGGCTTCGAGCTCGCTCAACAGTGGAGGGGCTACCCTCTGGCGGTCGACACGCTCGTGGCCGAGTTGGAGGGGTGGGTGACGCGGTGGGACCTCGATGTGCGAGGCACCGGGAAGTAGATCCCGGTCAGCTCCTCGGTTCCGGCTGCCTCCGGTCCCCGACGCTCACCGCCATCCCGACAGCCAGAACGACTGCGGCGCCGATCACGTTCTGCCAGAGGTAAGCCACGCCGGTCTGGAAGTTGACCCAGCCGACGACCGCCATGCCGACGATCAGCCCGGTGAACGCTCCATTGGCTCGCGCTCGCGGGATCATGGCGAGGAGGAATACCCCGAGGATCGATCCGTAGAAGAAGGAGCCGAACCGGTTCACGACCTCGATGAGGGACCCGAGTGTGGCCGCGTACACGGCCACGATACAGGCAAAGACTCCCCAGAGCGCCGTCGCTCCGCGCGACACCCTGAGGTAGTGCGCATCGTCGGCGTCCGGTCGGACCCACCGACGGTAGAAGTCGATGACCGACGTCGTGGCCAGCGAGTTCAGCTCGGACGATATGCTCGACATCGCAGCCGCGATCACACCGGCAATGAAGAGGCCGGCCAGCCCGATCGGTAGCTCGGACAGAACGAAGCGCGGGATGATGTAGTTCACGTCCCGCGACGCTTCACCCGTGACCTCCTCGGCCATGGCGAGTGCCTCTCCCCTGATCGCCTGCATATCGGACTCGCGTGCCAGGAAGGTCTCCATGGCCGCGTCCGCTCCGCCGTCCGCCGCCGAAGCGACCTCGAGCGCGGCCGACTCACGAAGGGTGAACGCGGACGCGTACTCGTCCTGGAGCGCCTGATAGGCGGCGCCCCTCTCGGCCACGACGGCCTCCTCGTGAGCCGGGTTGAAGAGGAGGGGCGGTGTGACGAACTGGTAGTAGACGAAGACCCCGACGCCGACGAGCAGTACGAGTGCCTGAAGCGGGATCTTCCAGTAGGCGCTCATCAGAAGGGAGCTGCGTGCCTCGCCGACCGAGCGTGCGGCCAGGTAGCGCTGCACCTGGCTCTGGTCGGTGCCGAAGTACGAAAGCATGAGGAAGGTCCCGCCGAGCAGTCCCGACCAGAAGGTGTACGTCTCGTTGAAGCTGAACGAGAAGTCGAAGGTCTGTAGGCGCCCGGTCGATCCCGCAATCGTCAGCGCGTCGTGCGGGCTGACCGGCATCTGGACGAGAAGGACCGCCATGATGGCGAAGAGGGCGACGACGATCAGGACCATCTGCTTCACGTCGGCCCAGGCCACCGCCTGCACACCTCCGACCATGGTGTAGATCACCGTCGGGACCCCGATCAGGGTGACCGCCCACACGAGCGGGATGCCGAAGACGGCGCTGAAGACGACGCCAGGCGCGGCCATGATGGTCCCGACCGACATCCCTCGGGAGATCAGGAAGAGGAACGCGGTGAACGAGCGGGTCTTCGCGTCGAAGCGCTGCTCGAGGTACTCGTACGCCGTGAATACGCCAGAGCCGTGGAGCATCGGCACGATGGTGACGCCGAGGATCACCATGGCCAGAGGGAGTCCGAAGTAGATCTGCACGAAGCGCAGCCCGTCGGTCGCGCCCTGCCCGGTCGTCCCGATCATCGTGACGGCCGAGAGTTGGGTGGCCATCACCGACAGGCCGACGACCCACCAGGAGAGGCTCTTATTTGCGGCGAAGTAGCCCGCGATCGTGTCGGTCCCCTTCGACTTCCGGATTCCGTCGACGACGACATAGGTGAGGTACGCCACGACGATCGCCCAGTTGATCGGGTGCATGCCGTCCCTCAGCGGTTGTAGAGAGCCTGGAGCGCACCGAGAAGTGCGAGCGCCACGACCTGCACGATCAGGACCCGGGTCAGCGTCTTCTGAAAGCGTGTGTCTTCCGCCGTGGATGTGGCGGCGTCGTGTGGCTCGGTCATGGCATCGTCCTGGCGGGTGAACGGCTCCGGAAGCTCCCGGGCGTGGTCCGGGGGCGCAAGGCGGAATCCCCGGACGCGTCTGAAAGTGCCCGGGGTGGGGATGCGTACTCCACGGTGCACGATGTGTCCCGCCACACGGAGCGATCCGAGAGATGAAGTCGATCGAGCGAGTGACCCCGGCGACTCTGGCCCTTGTCCTCACGCTGTCCGGCGCCGACGTGGTGGGCCAGGAGCTGCCACCCGACACGGTGGGTACGGCGTACGTCACCGACACGATTCCGGACTATGGCGCTGTCGGCGGTGTCGCGGTCGACGCGCTCGGATACGTGTACGTGGCGGACTTCCGGAACGCCGTTTGGCGGTACGGGGCGGATGGGGTCCTCACGAAGTTCGCGGACGGGCTGTACGGCGCGTCCGGTAACGCGATCGGGCCGCGCGGATTTCTCTTTCAGTCGTCGTTCAACGGGAACTACATCTCGCGGATCTCCCGAACCGGCGAGGTGGAGACCTGGGTCGAGGAGGGCCTGAACGGCCCCGTCGGGATCGCGGCTGCGGCGGACGGAACCCTCTATGTGGTGAATTGCAGCGGGAACTACGTGGCGAAGGTGTCGCCCGAGCGCGAGGTCACCGAGTTCGCGCGGGACGAGCAGATGGCGTGTCCGAACGGGATCACTCTGGACGATCGCGGGGACCTGTACGTAGTGAGCTTCAACAACACGAAGGTGCTCAGGATCACACCCGACGGGACCGTGCACGACTTCGCCGATGTGCAGGGCGCCGGCGGGAACGGGCACATCGCCTTCACACGGGGCGCCTTCTACGTCACCAAGCTTCGCGGGAATCAGATCTTCCGCGTGCAGCGGGACGGAACCGTGACGGTCCTGGCCGGGACCGGAGCGGCAGGAGGCGACGATGGCCCGGCGCTGGCGGCGACGCTCAACCGACCCAACGGCATCGCGGCGAGTCCGAGCGGGAATGTGCTCTGGGTCAACGACCTCCGGAGCGGGCAGGGTCTGGGGCAGGGTGTCTCGGTCGTCGCGCTCCGGAGCATTCGCCTGATCTCGTTGGGCGATGTGCTGTCCGAGTTACCCGCTGGTGCGGACCCGGAGCGGGTCGTCGCCGTCTACCGTGCCTACCACGAAGCGCGGGCTGGCGAGAACAGCAGCGCCGGCGCGATCACTCTGGCGTACGCGTGGCTGTCCGGGGGGCGGGTGGCCGAGGCCCTCCAGCTCTTCGCGCTGAACGCGGAACGGTACGCCGAGGACACGAACGCGCTCTTCCACTTCGGCGAGTCGTTTCGGTACACCGGTCAGGCGGCGCGCGCCGCCGAACAGTACCGGCGCGTTCTGGCCCTGGACGAGGAGCACGCTCAGGCGGCTACCCGATTGGCGGAGGTCGGGGGAGGCTCCTGAAACCAGGTCGAGGCCCCCCCCGTATTGGGTCGGTGTGACGGTTGTCGACATCGATGTCTACAAATACGACATTGGGGCGATGGATGACGGTCCCCGATTCGGAGGTGTGCGGTGGGTAGGTCCTTTCCGTCGGAACTCGAGCAGATGGTCCTTCTGGCCATCCTGCGGCTCGGGCGTGAGGCGTTTGCCCTCGCCATCGTCCGCGAGCTCGATCGGGCAGCGGGCCGCTCCGTCTCCCGTGGCGCTCTCTACAAGACGCTCGAACGGATGGAGGCGAAGGGTTTCCTGACCTGGACGACCGAAGAGGCGACCCCCGACCGGGGTGGTCACCCGCGTCGTCTCTTCGCCGTCACGCCGACGGGGGTCGAGCTCCTGAGGACATCACGCGATGCGCTCATGAGGCTGTGGGATGGGCTCGACCCGATCCTGGGAGAGCGTCCGGCATGAGACTCCAGCCCCCGGCATTGGCTGAGTGGCTGCTTCGGCTGGTGCTCCCGCCCGGCGTCGTCGGCGACAGCATCGTCGGTGACGCACGCGAGGAGTTCGCCGAATACACCCGGCGCGGTGGCGTCGCCCCCGCGGTCTGGTACTGGCTCCACGCCGCCCGATTGGCCGGCGGCTACATGATTACGAGAGGGAGGGATGTGGAGATGGGAACGGTCTTGAAGGACCTGCGCTTTGGGGCGCGATCACTCATGCGGATGCCCGGTTCAGCTGCGGTGGCGGTGGTCGTGCTCGCGATCGGGATCGGACTGTGTTCGTTCATGTTCAGCCTCGTGTACGGGATCTACTTCCGAGGGATGGATCTCCCGGATCCCGAAGAGGTGTTCGTGCTCAACGAGACTCTGGTCGAGCGGAACCAGATGGGCCGCGCCGTGCCCATCCAGAACTTCGTCGACTGGCGAGAGCGCCAGACCTCGTTCGAAGGACTGTTCGCTCTGTACGGGGGCACGGTGAACGTGGCCGGTGTCGACGAACCGGTGCGCTTCCAGGGTGCGTTCGTTTCCGCGAACGCGTTCCGGACCCTCCAGGTCGAGCCGATCATCGGCCGCGGCTTCGCGGAGGGTGACGACAGCCCCGGAGCTCCTCCGAACATCCTGCTCGGCTACTCGGCCTGGCGTGACCGATACGGGTCGGATCGGTCGATCATCGGACAGGCGGTCAGGGTGAACGGCGAGCCGGCCACAGTGCTCGGCGTGATGCCGGAAGGCTTTCAGTTTCCCAACAACACGGAGGTATGGGTCCCCCTTCGGGACGACCCCCTCGCGAGCGCTCGCGGTGAGGGTAGGTACGTGAACGTGTGGGGCCGGCTGGTGGACGGTGTGTCGCGAGATCAGGCGGCCCTCCAGATGGCGGGTATCGCGAGCCAGCTCGAGGCGGAGTACCCCGAGGTCAACGAGGGTATCGGCGTCCAGATCTACACGCCCATCGAGGCCAACATGGACGACACGCTCGACCTCGTGTTCGGCGCCATGATGTTCGCGGCGTTGTGTGTGCTGCTCGTGGCCTGTGCCAACGTCGCCAACCTCCTTCTGGCCCGCGCCGCGATGCGAACGAAAGAGGCCGGTGTCCGCGTGGCCCTCGGAGGGAGCCGACTCCGGGTGATGCTTCCGTTCTTTGCCGAAGCGCTCGTCCTCTCGTTGGCCGGTGCGGCGCTCGGCGTGTTCATCAC
>JAUIKL010000161.1 GCA_030430625.1 Gemmatimonadota bacterium | reverse complement strand
TCCGGTGATCATCGGCCCGGGGAGCCCGCGGGGCAACGAGCCCGCGGCAGAACAAAGGCGTCGATCGTATCGTATCCCGAGGGTCCGCTCCATGGTATTCGAGGAAGCCCCGGGTCCACGATGCTCCCCTTCCTGCAGGTGCTGATCGGCGCGATCGTCTGGGCGGTCGCGAACGTCGTCTACGTCGACCTGAAGCGTAAAGGCGTTCACGGCTTCACGCGCTTCGCCGCCTTCTGGGCAGGCACGCCGACGACGTGGATCAGCTTGTTCGCGGTTCGCGACGGCGTCGCTCAGACCTTCGAAAGGGGGAGCGACGACGAGCTGCTGGCCGAGGTCCGCGCGGATCGGGCTCGAAGGCTGGAGTCGGGTCAGGAGGTTCAGAGGGACGATCGATAGGGGCTGCGGCCCCGGAGGCCGCAGGGGTGAGTCGACGAGAAGGGGCAGTGGAAGGCGCGACACCCGCGTCCGCGTACAGGCCGGAGATGCGCGACCTTCGCGAACTCTCGGCCCTGGCCGCGCCCGTCGCACTCGTCCAGGTCGGCCTTCTGTCGATGGGCGCCGTCGATACGGTGATGGTCGGCCGGGTGTCGGCGGCGGACCTGGCTGCAGTCGCGCTCGGCAACCTCTACTTCTTCATGTGCGCGATCTTCGGGATGGGTATTCTCTTTGCCCTGGACCCGGTGATCTCCCAGGCGGTCGGCGCGCGGGACGAGGAGGGCGTGGCCCGGGGGGTCCAGCGGGGTTGCCTACTGGCCCTCGGCCTGAGTGTCGTGGCGATGGTCCTGCTGGTGCCGACGGCACCCCTTCTCGGGTTGGCCCGACAGCCCGAGGAGGTGATCCCGATCGCGGCTCGGTATTGTCACGGACTGATCCTCGGGGTCTTCCCCTTCTACGCCTTCGGGGTCTTCCGGCAGAGCCTCCAGGCCATGGGGCGGGTGCGCCCCATCGTCGTGACCGTGGTGTGTGCCAACGCGGTCAACGTGCTCTTGAACTGGCTGCTCGTGTTCGGAAACGCCGGCGCACCCGCCCTGGGGGCCGTCGGTTCGGCGTGGGCCACCACCCTGAGCCGGTGGTTCATGATCGCGCTCCTGACGGTCGTCGCGTGGTCGGAGTTGTCCCCCAGCCTGTGGCCCGTACGCAGGGAGGCGTTCCTTCGAGCGCCACTGGTTCGTTTCCTCGCCGTCGGGGCCCCGATCGGTGCCCAACAGTGGCTCGAGTTCGGAGTGTTCGGGGCCGCCGGGCTGCTCATGGGCATGATGGGCACGGTGGCCGTGGCGAGCCATCAGGTCGCACTTCAGCTGGCGGCCATGACCTTCATGATTCCCGTCGGCGTCGCCCAGGCTACGAGCGTCGTGGTCGGACAGCGCGTCGGGAGGGAGGACCCATCCGGCGCCCGTCGCGCCGTCGGGGCGGGGCTCGCCGTGGCCACGGCGTTCATGACGTTCACGGCGGCCATGTTCCTGGCCCTGCCCGGGCCCCTCGCACGGCTCTTCTCCGACGACCCGATCGTCGTGGCGGCTGCGGCGGCGCTCCTTCCGATCGCCGGGGTCTTTCAGGTCTTCGACGGGCTCCAGGTGGCGGCGGCGGGAGCCCTCAGGGGGGTGGGGGATACCCGCGTTCCGATGCTGCTCAACCTGGTGGGATTCTGGGCGGTCGGCCTCCCGACGAGCATCGTGCTGGGGTACGTACTCGACAGGGGACCGACCGGAATCTGGTGGGGGCTGGCCGTGGGCATCGGGGTCGTGGCGGTGATGTTGCTCCACCGGATCCGCCGACGCTTCGGGCGGGCCCTCGTCCGGTTGGTCCTCGACGACTGACCCCCCACCGTCGTTGATCGGTCGAAGTGGGTCCGCGAGCTTCCCTCGTATGGCCTTCACCTTCGAATCATTGCGCATCCGGGACGTCGTGGTCGTCCGACCCGACCGATACCTGGACGACCGCGGCTTCTTCAAGGAGCTCTACCGGGAGGACGCGTTCCGGGCCGGCGGGATCGATGCCGTCTTCGTCCAGGACAACGTGACCCGATCCGTCCGGGGTGTCCTGCGCGGGCTGCACTACCAGTTGCCCCCGGCCGCCCAGGGAAAGCTCGTCGGCGTGACGCGGGGAGAGATCTTCGACGTCGCCGTCGACCTCCGGGTGGGCGGGCCGACGTACGGCCAATGGGTGGGGCGCAGGCTCGATGTCGACGCCGGTGAGATGCTCTGGATCCCACCCGGCTTCGCCCACGGCTACTGCGTTTTGTCAGAGACCGCCGACGTTCTGTACAAGGTCACCGACACCTATCACCCGGACTTGAATCGCGGTATCCGCTGGGATGATCCGACGCTCGGCATCCAGTGGCCGATCGACGACCCGATTCTCTCGCCTGCCGACCAGGAGCAACCCTCCCTCGGTCGGGCCGAGAACAGCTTCCGGATCGGAGAGCGGTGAACGAGCATCATCTCTCGATCGAGAGGACCGCTCGATATTGGACCCGGGGGTCGTCCACGGCCTCGGAGCTGTGGATCGTGCTGCACGGCTATAAACAGTTGGCTCGCCGTTTCCTGCGCCGATTCGAACCGATCGACGACGGCTCCCGGTCGATCGTGGCGCCGGAGGCACTGTCCCGCTTCTACATCTCGGCGGAGCCGGGCCGACATGGGCCGACCTCGGTGGTCGGGGCCACGTGGATGACGCGTGAGGACCGCGAGACCGAGATTCGGGACTACGTCGGGTATCTCGATCGACTCCTGTCCCACGTTCGGGGTGAGCACCACCGGCGTGTGACTGTCTTGGGCTTCTCACAGGGCGTGGCCACGGCGAGCCGCTGGGTCACGCGGGGGTCGGTGCGACCGGATCGCCTGATCTTGTGGGGGGACGTGTCACCGCCTGATCTCGACCTGGTCAGGGCGGCCGAGGCGCTCCGGGAGGTCGACGTCGTTCTGGTTCGAGGCGACGAGGATCGGGCTCTAGCGCCCGCACTCGTGGAGGAGGAGCGCGCACGCCTCGACGGGGCCGGCATCCGGTATCGTTTGCGAAGCTACCATGGCGGCCACGACATCGACGCGGAGACTCTCGTCGACCTGGTGGAGACTTAGGCCTCAGAAGTCCCCGATGAAGGAGATCTCGGGGACCAGGTCGTAGCCGGTCTCCTTCGAGACCGTCGCCTGAGCGAGGTCGATGAGTCCACGGACTTCGAGCGCGGTCGCTCCCCCGAGGTTCACGATGATGTTGGCGTGCTTGTGGAAGATGCCGGCCGCACCGTGCACCCGACCCTTGAGCCCGCACTGATCGATCAGGCGGCCGGCACCGATCCCCTCGATCTTCTGGAAGATCGACCCCGCGCACGGGTACAACCACAGGTCAGGATGCCGGTCGTCACGCCACTCGAGGTTCTCCCGGATCACCCGGCGCAGCTCGTCGGATGCGGTAGGCTGCAGGCGAAAGGTGGCCGAAAGCACCACATCGTTGCGCTGGTGGAGTACGGATTGATCGTACCCGAAGTCGAAGTAGTCGACGCCGACGGTGCGCCGCTCACCCTCTTCGGTGAGGAGGTCCGCCGACTCGAGTGCTTCCTCGATGAACACCGTCCGCTCCCGCTCGGGTGCGGGCGACAGGAAGTGCAGGTTCTGCCAGAGGGCACCGCCGACGGTACTCGGGATCCCGACGAAGTGGTGAAGCCCTCCCAGGCCGCGAGCTACGGTCTCGACGATCAGGTCGGGAAAGGTGTCCACCCCGGCTCCGGCCCGAACCGAGGTCTCGTCGGGGAAGTCGATCCCGCCCACGGCGTTGTGGATGACGAGGCCTCGATAGCCCAGGTCGCCGACGAGGATGTTGGCGCCACGCCCCAGAACGAAGTGGGGAAGGCCCAACTCCCGCGCGGCCAGGACAGTGTCGGCCAACTGGTCCGGCGTCTCCGTTCGGACGAACAGGTCTGCTGGCCCACCGATCCGGAAGGTCGTGAGTGGGGCCAGCCGTACGTCCCGTTCGACGCGGCCTGGTCCGAGCAAGGTCTCGAGCCTTTCGGTCATGGGGGTGATGTCGGTCGGCATCCCCGAAGATAGTCGGGCCGTTCGGAGGCAACTAGCGCCCGGGCCCGGGAAGCTAGTTGCGACCTCGCCTGAGCACGGTTCCGGCTCGGAGGTCCGTGAAGGTTCCCCCGTCGACGGCCACACGGCCGTTCACCAGCACGTAGTCGATCCCGACCGGGTATTGATGCGGTTCCTGGAAGGTCGCGCGGTCGGCGACGGTGTTCGGGTCGAAGACCACGATGTCGGCGTACCATCCGGCTCGAAGCTGACCCCGCTCGCGCAGACCGATGCGCTCCGCGGGAAGGGCGGTCATCTTCCGCACCGCGTCCTCGAGTGTCAGGACACCTCGCTCCCGGGTGTACAGGCCCAGAACCCTGGGAAAGGTGCCGTACCAGCGGGGATGAGGGTGTCCGTCCCCCTGCGCTACGAGTCGCCCGTCCGAGGCGATCATCGTGAACGGATGCGCCATGATCGCCTCGACGTCGCCCTCGTCCATGGCGTGGTAGATGCCGCTCGCTCCACCGCGCCGCACGGCTTCGATCACCAGCCGGGCGCCGTTCTCGGGGGTGGGCTCCATCCCCTCGCGCACCGCCCAGTCGTGGAGCGTCAGGCCTTCGAGCGAGCGGTCCCATGACACGAGGCCGAACTGGACCCGGCGGAGGTCGTTCCCTCCACGATCGTTCACGATGTTGTAGGCGATCCCCGCCAGGACCGAATCGGCCATCTCCGGGTCGTCCATCCGCGCCAGAAGCCCCTCGTCCCCGCCTTCCAGCGCCCAGCCCGGCACCAGGATCGTGATGCCCGAATAGCTGGCGGTGTACGGGTACTGATCGATCATGACGTCGGTGCCGGCGGCTCGGGCCGAGTCGACCATGGCCAATGTGGTGGCGGACGAGCCCCACATCGGTGCCCCGACGACCTTGTGATGGGTGAGTACGATCGGAATGTCCGCCCTACGACCGATCTCCAGCGCCTCGGCGACGCTCTGCAGAAGCCCGAGCCCTTCCTCCCGTAGGTGGGACGTGTAGAAGCCCCCGCGGCGCGCAGCCTCCCGCGACAGCTCCACGACCTCGTCGACATCGGAGAAGTTGCCGGGCAGGTACTTGAGCCCCGTCGAGATGCCGTAGGCTCCATCGTCCATGCCGCGCGCCACCATCCGGCGCATCCGGTCCAGCTCATCGGAGGTCGGCGCCCGGTCCTCGAGGCCCATGACGGCCCGTCGAATCGTGTTGTGCCCGATCGTGTAGGCCACGTTCATCCCGACGCCGAGGGACTCCGCGCGGTCGAGGTAGTCCACGAGTGGCCAGGGAGACGAGCCGTCGGGGCCCCCGAGCGCCGATGTCACACCCTGGCGCACGTGGCTCTCGGCCGCCGGGAGCATCGGGAGGGGGTCCAGGTGCGCGTGGATGTCGACGAAGCCAGGGCTGACGATCCGGTCGCGCGCGTCGATGACCCGAAGGGCGCGGGAGGGATCGAGAGGCGTCCGCGAGACCCGGACGATCCTGTCGTCTCGGATCGCGATGTCGCCAGCGAACCCCGGGGTGCCGCTCCCGTTCACGATCGTCCCGTTCTGGATGAGGATGTCCCAGTCGGCGGTGGAGGACTGGCGGGTGTAGTGCCCATCGAAGGCCGTGGTCCACGTCGACCCACCGTCGGTCGACGTCTCCCAGTGCTGTCGCACGCGGTCGGGGTCACCGTCCATCCTCGACCAGGTGACACGATTCGTGGTCACCTGGCCGTTCGGTCCGATGGTCTCACCTTCGAGGACCATAGCTCCGTCGACGAAACCTCCGTCGAGTTGGAGCACCGCGCCCGCGTTGTCCATCCACGTCTGGTGCCAGCTTCCTCGCGACGCGTCGTACGCGTTGAAGCTGAAGCCCTCGTAGCCGGACGGCGTCGTGTAGTGCTCACGAAGCACACACTCACCCAGGATGACGGAGAGAGTGTTGTGGCCTGCGAGGGCCCCGGCGGCGGTACGGACGACCCATCGGCCCTCCCAGAAGTCGAAGGCGCGGTGCGCCTCGGCCGAACAGGGGCGGGTGGGGGCCTGGGCGGAGGTCGGCGTGGGCACCGCCACGGCGAGCACGAGTGCGGCGAACGCGATCGAGCCCGGAGCCCGGGGCCGAGTCCGACCGCGGGAAGGGCGACGAGGGAGCGGTGGGCGGATCATCGTGTGGGGCGTCTCCTCGAGGTGGGCCGGTCACCCGAACTAGGGAGACCGCGTGGATTCGTCCAGTTCGCGTCGTCCAGGCGACTGTCCGGTTTTGGGACGGCGTGTCCCGCCACCGCGCGGCGGATGGGTTCACGCAGCGTGCCCGCAAACCTGCTCAACACTCTGTGTACCAGTCAGTTAGGTGAGGTCCCACCGCGGTGGCACGACCCTTTCTACTCCATGACCGCACAACGAGCGACTTCGTGCTCGGCCGGAGGGTGTTGGGTGGTAGG
>JAUIKL010000160.1 GCA_030430625.1 Gemmatimonadota bacterium | reverse complement strand
GAGTTCGGGGTCCGCGTGGCGCTCGGCGCCGAACCCCGCCAGCTGCTGGGTCGGGTCCTTCGACGGGGCGTCGGGCTGGCGGCGCTGGGCGCGGTCGTCGGGATCGGGGTGTCGGCCGGAGTGACCCGACTACTGTCGAGTCTACTCCTCGGCCTTCACCCCTACGATCCGATCGCCTTCCTCGGAGTTCCGCTCCTCCTCGGCGTCGTGGCACTCGCCGCGGCCGTCCTTCCCGCGCGGCGGATCCTTCGGATGGACCCCGTGGAGACACTCAAGCGCGAGTAGCCTACGGCCAGGGTAACGGAATCTGGATGACCCCCGTCCTGAGCGCCGGCACTTCGCCGAGTCTCAGGTACCGATCGATCTCTCGGGCGGCCCGACGCCGGTGGGCCTCGTACCCTGCGTCTTCTCCACCGGATGCCGGACTCGTCAGCACCTCACCGAGTCGTTCGAGGTGGAGCACGGCGGCGTCTCGCACCTCGGAGGTGGCCCGGTCGTCGATCGCCAGGGTGAAGAGCCCGTCGAGAACCGACCGCTCTGCGGCGCGGCGGTAGAGGCCTTCCGACCCCGATCGGCTTCCGGCAGCACTCCATGTTCCTCGGACCAGCTTGCCGAAGACCTCGTCGAGCGACGGGAGGCTGGGGTCCTGACCGTGAAGAGCGACGACCCGAGCCATCCGCTCCCGATCGAGAAGGTTGTCGACGACCTCCTGTGCAAAGCTTCGCGCCACCGCGAAGGGATCGAAGGCCGACCCCGCAGGTGACTCGATCCACAGCGCGTGGGATCCGACAGCGGGCGGCAGGGAAACACCCGCGGGGTTCACCCACCCGGCCGGCTCCCGGTACCCCGGAGGCGGCGGTGGGATAAGACCGGGAATGTGCTCGGGCACCGCCAGCTCGGCCGGGGAGAGGACGCGGAGCACCTGGTCCAACGCCTCCCGCTGACGGGAGCCCGAGATGACTTCGGTGGGAATCTGACCGTCCCCTCGGAGCGCAAAGGTGTAGTGCATCCCGCCGACATACTTCACCAGCCCCTCCATCGCGTACCGGTGGTGGAGGTAGACGTGCGCGAAGCGGGCGTTCAGCCAGGCCAGCGGTTCGCCGGGACGGATGGCCCCCTCGTCGAAGTGGCGTAGCGCCTCCCGCCGCACGGCCAGGGCGCCCTCGACCGACTCGAACATCGTCTCACCGACCACCCACCGGCTGACCTCCGGATACGAGTTCGAGATCCCGCCGTCCGCCAGCGACAGGTGCCCCCGGTCGAGCGCTTCGCCAACGATCGCCGCGAGTCCTTCGGCCTCGGCCTCGGGCGTCGGGAACCAGGTGTAGGCGTACCGCACGCTCAGCGTATCGCTCCACCCTCCGCCTTCACGGTACGCGTTCGAGATATCGAAGCGGCCCTGCCCGTCGACGTCGATCTGCGGGAAGGGGTAGTCCATCACAGACGACCGTCCCTGAGCACCGGCGATGAAGTTGTGGGGGAAGCCGATCGTGTGGCCGACCTCGTGCGCCGCGAGTTGGCGACGACGTGCCATCGCGAACTCCTCGGCGTCGAGTTGCGGGTCGACTCCGTTCGCTTCGTAGGCCGGCATCAGCCCCATGTAGAGGTTGAAGTCCGTGTGGGACCGATGGGAGTCCATGCGCGGCATGCTGACGAGGATCTCACCCGTCCGTGGGTCACTCCGACCACCGCCCGTCGACGGGCCCGGCACACTCCGGTTCACCAACTGGACGACCGAATAGCGCACGTCCATCGGGTCGGCGCCGTCGGGCAGGTCGCGCACCTGCATCGCGTTGCGCCAGCCCGCAGACTCGAAGATCTCGTTCCACCACAGGATGCCCTCCCGATACGCGGTCCGATACGGCTCCGGGATGGCCCGGTCGAGGTAGAGCACGATCGGCTCGATCGGCTCCACCAGCTCGCCGCGGAGGTACGCCTCCGGGTTCGTCGGTTCCAGGCGATGGCGGTTCGTGAAGCGCAACCGGTAGTCGCCGTCGAAGCCCTGGCTGTAGTCGTGGAGAACCGTGTTCGAGTTGCCGGTGCGGGGGTCGAAGACGCGGGTCGGCATCGGCTCGTCCGGAAGAGCCATGAACGAGTGGTGCTGCTCGAAGGTGATCACACGACCGTCCGGGGCGTGCCGAGCCAGCTCGGAGTGGAGGGCGTCCGACGAGAAGGTCAGCACCGTGCGCACCTCCGTGTTTCGCGGATAGGCACCGGTACTCGACGCGTCGACGTAGCCCCGCGCCTGTTCGAGCCGGATGTCACCCAGGCCCGCGCTTCGGACGGTCCCCCGCACGTCGACCACGTCGTCCAGGAGGAAATCGGTGGCGTCCACCGTCAGTCTGCCCGCCGCATCGTCGAGGATCGGGAACGAGGCCATCACCGAGACCGGAAAGCCCCGCTCCACCCCTTCGACCTGCCCCGCGTTCCCGTTCCCGGCCGTCATCGTCACGTTCTGCCGGATCATCATGACCCGCGGCCCGTGCCGCTCGAAGCGCACGACCGCCTCGTCTCCGCCGGCACCGCCGTCGAGCCCGAAGACGCGGGTCGACCCCAATCCTGTGGCCAGGGTGTTGAGGTAGAGTAGGTCGGTGTCGAGAGGGGGAAGCCCGAGGTGGACGCGGCCCGTCTCCCCGTCGACCGTGACCGGCATGAACGGCTGCTGCGCGCTCGCCGCCGGCACGACAAGGAACAGAGCGACAGCGGAGAAGATCGCGCGGGCGCAGTGAATGGCGGTACGGCTCATCGACGGAACTCCCTACGGGTGGGATCGGAGTCGATGATATCAGACGGGTTGGGCGGTCCGCGGACAAGGTGTCCGGCGAGGCTGCGCCGGTCAGTCGGCTCGCAACGCTCCCATCGGATCGGCCCGACCCGCTCGACGGGCGGGAATCCAACATGCCAGCATGGCCGTCGTCCCGAGGAAGAGGGCACCGGCAGCATACGTGACCGGATCGTGGGCCCCGACCCCGAACAGGAAGCTCTCGAGCAATCGTGCCAAAGTGCCCGCTCCGAGCAATCCGACGATCAGTCCCCCGATCGCGATCGCCGCGCCTTGTCGCACGACCATGGCAGTCACGGCGCTCGCCTCCGCGCCCAGAGCCAAGCGGATTCCCATCTCGCGCGTCCGCTGCCCGACCGTGTAGGACATGGTGCCGTAGACACCGACCGCAGCCAGGAGCAACGCCGTGAACGCGAAGACCGAGAAGAGCTGGGTGTAGAACTGCGGCTGGTTCACGGTCGCAGAGACGTATCCCTCCATCGTCTCGAACTCGACAGGGAGGGTGGGGTCCATCTCGGCTACCGCAGCACGCATCGCCTCGATCGTCGACCCGTTTCTCCCGTCCGTTCGAGCGACGACCTGGGCCGTCTCGACGCCCCACTGCGGAGCGGAGAAGTAGATCTCGGGCTCGATCGGACTCGTCAGGTCGACCCGGTGAACGTCTTCGGCCACGCCGACGACCGTATACCACTCCGGGTCGGTGCGCCCCATCGCGAAGCGGCGACCGACCGGCTCTTCGCCTGGCCAGTAACGGCGCACGAACGCCTCGTTGACCACCGCGACCCGGGCAGCCCCGGCATCGTCGAGGACGGTGAACGCCCGCCCCGCCGCGATCTCGATGCGGAGCGCGGCGAAGTAGTCGGCGCCCACCATCGTGTACTCGGCGACGTCCGGGTTCGATGCATCGACCTCCCGCCCCTCGATATTGAGGGCGGTGAGGTAACGGTCACCCGCGAGCGGCAGCGCGGACGCGTACGCGGTGGCCGAGACACCCGGTAGGGCGGCCACCCGTTCGAGAAAGCCGTCGTGAAAGAGGGTTCGCTCTTCGCTCGTCTCGTACCGGTCGTTGAGCGTGACCGACATCGCCACGACATCGGCAGGATCGAAGCCGGGATCGACGTTCTGCAACCGGAGGAAGCTGTTCACGAAGAGGCCCGCGCCGACGAGGAGAACGACAGCGAGCGCCAGCTCGGCGGCCACCAGCGTATTGCGGAATCGCACCCCTGCGACCCCCGTTCCACTTCGCGCCCCATCCCGAAGAGCCGTGAGTGCAGACGGCCCCGCTGCGCGGAGGGCGGGCGCCAGCGCGAAGGCGATCCCCGTCACGACCGAGACGATAAACGCAAAGGCGAGGATGCGGGCGTCGACGACAACAGCGTCGATCCGCGGGATCCCTCCGGGGTTCAGCGCACGAAACACGCCCACCCCCATGTACGCGAGCACGATGCCCGCGGCGCCGCCCGCCAGAGACAACGCCACACCCTCGGTGAGCAACTGAGCTCGGATGCGTCCGTCCGCCGCCCCGAGGGCCGTGCGGACGGCCATCTCACGCCTCCGATCCGCGGCCCGGGCCATGAACAGATTCGCCACGTTCACACATGCGATGAGCAGAAGCATGGCGACCGCCCCCATGAGGAGAACCAGCGCCTGGCCGACGTCGCCGATCGTTTCACCCCGAAGCGGTTCGATCAGCACCTGGCGTCCAGCGTTCGTCGGATACTCCTCCTCCAGGGCCGAGGCGATCGCCGACATCTCCTGGCGTGCCGAGAAGAGCGTGGCGTCCGGGGTCAAGCGTCCCATCACCTGGAGAAAACGCCCCCCTCGGGCCGTCATGTTCGACCCCGACTGCGAGGTGGGAACCCAGATCTCCACGTCCTCCGACCAGAGCGCCTCAGGATGGACGAACGACTCCGGCATGACTCCGACCGCGGTGAAGACGCGATCGGCCGTTTCGATCCTCCGACCGACGATATCCGGGTCCCCACCGTAGCGCTGCTGCCAAAGGTGGTAGCTCAAGACGACCACGGGCGGGGCCCCCTCGAGGTCGTCGGCGGGTGTGATGCCGCGGCCGAGTAGGGGCGGCACGCCCAACATCTCGAAGAAGCCGTGCGAGACGGCTGCCGAGGAAATCCGCGCGGGGCGATCGCCGTCCACGAGGTCCACCGTGATCCACTCGGTCGCGATCATGTGATCGAACGTCGTGTTGCGCTCGCGCCAGTCGTTGAAGTCTCCCGGGGAAACCGGCGCGAGACCCGGGAAGCGCTGGGAGGTGGAGCCCACCATGACCAGGCTCTCGGGTGCGTGATACGGCAACGGCCGAAGGAGAACGCCGTCCAGAACGCTGAACATCGTCGTCGTGGCACCGATGCCCATGGCAAGGGTGAGCACCGCGACGAACGTGAATCCCGGCGTGCGCGCAAACGATCGCGCCGCGAATCGAAGGTCCTGCCCCATCGTCGTCATCATCGTCATCTCACGGTTGTCACTGTCGTACAGACGGGCGAGCTCGGCCGCGTGCCGGCCAGCGCCCAGTGTGAACCGGGTCACGGCCCACGTCCGCGCCAGAAACGAGTGGTCGGCCGTGCGGGACTCGAGGGCAGCCAGTTCGGCTTCCCACTCGTGGATCCAACGAGCGCGGTGATCGGCCGGGACGCGCCGCGCCCAACGCCGAAGAAGGAGTCGCTGCATCAGCCCTGCCCGGCGGGTCGGGGCGCCACGCCCGCGAGTACGGCCAGCCGTTGGACGGCCTCGCTCAGCTCCCGGGCGCCCTCGGGGGTCACGGTGTAGTATCGGCGGGCCGGTCGCCCGGCGGCCTTCGCGTCGGCGTCCGCCTCCCATTCGCTTTCGACGAATGACCGCGCCTCCATCCTGGCCAGGGTCGGATACACCGTCCCGCTCGGGAGGCCCGTCGCGTCCATCACGTCGAGGCCGAAGCGGTGACCATCCTGTACGGCTCGAAGGATGGCGACGGTCGCCGCTCCCAACGCTCTCTTCCTGGGCATTCGGACTCTCCTGCGTCGTGACTACTATGTAGCATTAGTATGTAGTAATACTGAACTCGGCTGTTCGGTCAAGGCCGGTTGTAAGGATTCGCGCGCATGAGAGACGACCTCTTACGAAGACCCCCTGAAACTCGAGGACGTCTCATGATCCATAGATTCCGTCGCACGAGCTATTCGATCGCCCTGACGGCCGCCGCGGTCGCAGCCCCGATCGCAGCGCCGCCCCTCACTGCCCAGAGCCCCGCCGTCGGCGTAACGCTCATCGACGACGTGACGGTCATCGACGGCACCGGCCGGTCCCCGCTGGAAAGCCGGAGTGTGCTCGTCGTTGACGGCCGAATCGCCGAGATCGCCGCCGCCGGCACCATCGAGTTACCCGACGGCGCCACCCACCTGAACGGGCGGGGTCGCTGGCTCACGCCCGGCCTGATCGACACGCACGCCCACCTGTCGCTGGGGCCTGTCGAGATCGGCGCGCAGGACGGCCTACCGACGATGAACATGCCGGCCGATCCCGACGTGCCGCTTCGTACACTCCGGACCCTGCTCGCACACGGCGTGACGTCGGCCCGCGACCCCGGCGGTGAACCGACACAGCTCGTCGCCCTGCGCGAAGCGGTCTCGACCGGGGTCTTGATCGGACCTCGGCTGAAGGTCGCGGGGCTGGTCATCGACAGGAGCCGAGTGCC